>NZ_JBHXSL010000016.1:0-140224 GCF_042714725.1 Streptomyces sp. NPDC058685 | reverse complement strand
AACCCAAATAATATTGGGTGTGGGGGGCTGGTTTTTTTTAAAACGCCACCGGCGCGTGCGCCCGCGGGGGGCCCGGCCCCTATTCGTGTGGGGGGGGCCGGGCCCTCCGTGGCGAACCGGTCCCCTAGGCGTCGAAGACCTCGTCGACCAGCTGCTGCTGCTCCGCCTGGTGGCGCTTGGCCGAGCCGACCGCCGGGGACGAGCCGTGCGGACGCGAGATGCGGCGCAGACGCTCGCCGTGCGGGATGTCCGCACCGACGGCCAGGTCCAGGTGGTCGATCAGGTTCAGCGCGATGAACGGCCACGCACCCTGGTTCGCCGGCTCCTCCTGCGCCCAGAGGTACTTCTCGGCGTTCGGGAACTTGGCGATCTCCGCCTGGAGCTCCTTGCCCGGCAGCGGGTACAGCCGCTCCAGACGCAGGATCGCGGTGTCCGTGACGCCGCGCTTGACCCGCTCGGCCTCCAGGTCGTAGTAGACCTTGCCGGAGCAGAAGACGACCTTGCGGACCGCGTTCGGGTCCACCGACTCGTCGCCGATCACCGGGCGGAAGCCGCCGTTGACGAACTCCTCCGCCTTCGACGCCGCCGCCTTCAGACGCAGCATCGACTTCGGCGTGAAGACGATCAGCGGCTTGTGGTGCGGGTTGTGCACCTGCCAGCGCAGCAGGTGGAAGTAGTTCGACGGCAGGGTCGGCATCGCGACCGTCATGTTGTTCTGCGCGCACATCTGGAGGAAGCGCTCGGGGCGCGCGGAGCTGTGGTCCGGGCCCTGGCCCTCGTAGCCGTGCGGCAGCAGCAGGGTGACGCCGGAGGTCTGGCCCCACTTCTGCTCGGCGGAGGAGATGAACTCGTCCACGACGGTCTGCGCGCCGTTGACGAAGTCACCGAACTGCGCCTCCCACATGACCAGCGCGTCCGGGCGGGCCAGCGAGTAGCCGTACTCGAAGCCCATCGCCGCGTACTCGCTGAGCAGCGAGTCGTAGACGTTGTAACGGGCCTGGTCCTCGGAGAGGTAGAGCAGCGGGGTGTAGTCCTCGCCGGTCTCCTGGTCCACCAGCACCGCGTGGCGCTGGCCGAACGTGCCGCGGCGGGTGTCCTGACCGGACAGCCGGACCGTGGTGCCCTCCATCAGCAGCGAGCCGATGGCGAGCGTCTCGCCCATGCCCCAGTCGATCGTGCCGTCCTCGACCGACGCGGCACGGCGCTGCATCTGCGGCATCAGCCGCGGGTGCACGGTGACGTGGTCGGGGATGTTGACCTGGGACTCGGCGATCCGCTTCACGACCTCCTGGGAGACCGCGGTGGTGAGGGCCACCGGGAACTCGGCCTGCGCGTCCGGGACATGCGCCGGGGCCGGCAGGCTGGTCGCCTCGCGGACCTCCGCGAAGACCTTCTCCAGCTGGCCCTGGAAGTCCTGGAGCGCCTGCTCCGCCTCTTCCAGCGTGATGTCGCCCCGGCCGATCAGCGACTCGGTGTAGAGCTTGCGCACCGAACGCTTCTTGTCGATCAGGTTGTACATCTGCGGGTTGGTGAACTGCGGGTTGTCGCCCTCGTTGTGACCGCGGCGGCGGTAGCAGATGAGGTCGATCACGACGTCCTTGTTGAACGTCTGGCGGAACTCGAAGGCGAGCCGCGCGACGCGGACCACGGCCTCCGGGTCGTCGCCGTTCACGTGGAAGATCGGCGCCTCGATCATGCGGGCCACGTCGGTCGCGTACATCGACGAACGCGACGACTCCGGGGCGGCGGTGAAGCCGACCTGGTTGTTGATGACGATGTGGACCGTGCCGCCCGTGCGGTAGCCGCGCAGCTGGGACATGTTCAGCGTCTCGGCGACGACACCCTGGCCGGCGAAGGCCGCGTCACCGTGCAGGGCGACCGGCAGGACCGTGAAGTCCGTGCCGCCCTTGTTGATGACGTCCTGCTTGGCGCGTGCGACGCCCTCCAGCACCGGGTCGACCGCCTCCAGGTGGGAGGGGTTGGCGACCAGCGAGACCTTGATCTGCTCGCCGTCCAGGCCGGTGAAGGTGCCGTTGGCACCCAGGTGGTACTTCACGTCGCCGGAGCCGTGCATCGACTTCGGGTCGAGGTTGCCCTCGAACTCCCGGAAGATCTGCGCGTACGACTTGCCGACGATGTTCGCGAGCACGTTCAGCCGGCCGCGGTGGGCCATGCCGATGACGACCTCGTCCAGCCGGGACTCGGCCGCGGAGTCGATGACCGCGTCGAGCAGCGGGATGACGGACTCGCCGCCCTCCAGCGAGAACCGCTTCTGACCGACGTACTTGGTCTGCAGGAAGGTCTCGAACGCCTCGGCGGCGTTGAGACGGCGCAGAATCCGCAGCTGCTCCTCGCGCTCGGGCTTGGTGTGCCCGCGCTCGACGCGGTCCTGGATCCACTTGCGCTGCTTCGGGTCCTGGATGTGCATGAACTCGATGCCGGTGGTGCGGCAGTACGAGTCGCGCAGGACGCCGAGGATGTCGCGCAGCTTCATCATCGACTTGCCGGAGAAGCCGCCGACGGCGAACTCGCGCTCCAGGTCCCACAGGGTGAGCCCGTGCTCGGTGATGTCCAGGTCGGGGTGCTTGCGCTGGCGGTACTCCAGCGGGTCGGTGTCGGCCATGACGTGGCCGCGGACCCGGTAGGAGTGGATCAGCTCGAAGACCCGGGCGGCCTTGGTGACGTCGTCGTCGTGGCTGGCGTCGATGTCCTTGAACCAGCGGACCGGCTCGTAGGGGATGCGCAGCGCCTGGAAGATGTCGTCGTAGAAGCCCTGCTCGCCGAGCAGGTAGTTGGCGACGACCCGCAGGAACTCGCCGGAGGCGGCGCCCTGGATGACCCGGTGGTCGTACGTGCTGGTGAGGGTCATCACCTTGGAGATGCCCAGGCGGTTCAGGGTGTCCTGGGAGGTGCCCTGGAACTCGGCCGGGTAGTCCATGGAGCCGACGCCCATGATGACCGACTGTCCGGGCATCAGCCGCGGCACCGAGTGGACGGTGCCGAGGCCGCCGGGGTTGGTCAGCGAGACGGTGACGCCGGTGAAGTCGTCCATCGTCAGCTTGTTGTTCCGGGCGCGGCGGACGATGTCCTCGTACGCCTGCCAGAACTCGAAGAAGTTGAGCGTCTCGGCCTTCTTGATGGCCGCGACGACCAGCTGGCGGTCGCCGTTCGGCTTCACCAGGTCGATGGCGAGACCGAAGTTCACGTGCTCCGGCTTGACCAGGGTGGGCTTGCCGTCCTTCTCCGCGAAGGAGTGGTTCATCGACGGCATGGCCTTGAGGGCCTGCACCATCGCGTACCCGATGAGGTGGGTGAAGGAGACCTTCCCGCCCCGGGCGCGCTTGAGGTGGTTGTTGATGACGATGCGGTTGTCGAAGAGCAGCTTCACCGGGACCGCGCGCACGGACGTGGCCGTCGGCAGTTCCAGCGAGGCGTTCATGTTCTTCGCGACGGCGGCCGAGGGGCCGCGCAGCGTCACGTACTCGGGACCCGAGGGGGCCTCGGTGTCCGGTGCGGCCTTGGCGGACTCCGCCTTGGCGGGTGCGGCCTTCGCCGGCGCGGCCTTGGCCGGGGCGGGCTGAGCCGCCTTGGCCTCGGGCGCGGCGGCCGGGGCCGCCTTCGCCGCGGGAGCGGCCTGCGCCGGTGCGGCGGGCTGCGCGGCCGGGGCCTTCGCGGCGGGTGCGGCCTGCGGAGCGGCGCTCACGCCGTTCGCGGTGGCACTGCCGGTCTGACCGGCGGTACCCGCAGCCCCCGCGGCTGCGGTACCGGACTGCGCGGGAGCAGCGTCCGCGGCCGTGCTTCCGTCGGAGGGCTTCGCCGCCGTGGCGGCGGAGCTGCCGCCGCCCGGCTTGTAGTCGGCGAAGAAGTCCCACCAGGCGCGGTCGACGGAATTGGGGTCCTGGAGGTACTGCTGGTAGATCTCGTCGACGAGCCACTCATTGGGCCCGAATGCGGCGGCAGGGTTCTTGCCCTGCGCGCCTTGGTCGGTCGAGATGCTCGAGTTACTGGGGGACTGAGACGACACGGCGGCAACCGCCCTCTTCCGCTTCACAAGGTGATGGACAGCGGGAATTAAGGCTACGCCTCCCCGGCCGGGAGATGCAGGCCGGGCTGGTCATCGTCGCGCAAGTCACACCGAAAGGCGGGTTTCGGGGCTGACAATGGCGGGAAACAAGCACGGTTCGGCCACGCCGCGGGTCGGCGACACCGCGGCCACGGCCCTCCGGCCCGCCTCGTGAGCGGCCGCGCGGGCCCGTCCTCACGGATCACCACGCAGAACGACCGCTTCCGGTTCGAACCCTACGTCAACCTCGGGGCGACGGAATTCCCGGAAGAGTGACCCGGATCCGGCAGCCACGGGCGGATTCGGCCACGCCGATGCGCCCGCCGTGCAGATCCACCGCCCAGCGGGCGATGGCCAGGCCCAGACCCGTACCGCCGTCGCTGCCCTTGCCGTGCGGGGCCAGGATGCTGCCCCGGTTGAACCGCTCGAAGACCCGGTGGCGCTCCTGCTCGGGGATGCCCGGGCCCTCGTCGACCACTTCCAGGTCCAGCGACTCCGGCTGGGCGCCGCGCCGGGCCCGTACCGTCACCCGGCCGTGCGGCGGCGAGTGCTTCACCGCGTTGTCGATCAGATTGGCGACCACCTGGTGCAGCCGCTCGGCGTCCGCGTGCGCGGTCAGCTCGGGCGGTGAGACATCCAGGTGGAGATGCACGTCGGTACGGGTGTGGTTGCCCGAGCCCGAGGCCACACGGCGCTGGGCGGCGGCCAGGTTGGCCTCCTTCAGCACCCCGGAGAGATACGGCCACACCTCGAAGCGCCGGGCCCGCAGCGGCACGACCCCGTTGTCCAGCCGGGACAGGTCCAGCAGCGTCTCGACCAGCCGGCCCAGCCGCTCGGTCTGCTTCAGCGCCGTGCGCATCGTCTCGGGATCGGCGGCGGAGACTCCGTCGACCACGTTCTCCAGGACGGCGCGCAGCGCGGCGATGGGGGTCCGCAGCTCGTGCGAGACATTGGCGACCAGCTCCTTGCGGTGCCGGTCCACCGCCTCCAGGTCGTCCGCCATGCGGTTGATCGTCGAGGCGAGGTCGCCGAGCTCGTCACGGCGGTCGGCGCCGCTCACCCGGCGGGTGTAGTCGCCGTGCGATATGCCCTTGGCCACGGTGTTCATCTCGTCCAGCGGCGCGGTCAGACCGTGCGCCACGAACTGGGTGATCAGCAGCGTGGCTATCACCGAGAAGACCGTGATGAAGCGCAGCTCGGTGGCCGTGCGCAGGGCGACGACGAGCAGCCCCGTGGTGATGAAGACCGAGACGACGACGAGGGCGCCGAGCTTGGTCTTGATCGAGATCGACAGGGAGGCGGAGCGCAGCCGGTTCAGCCGGTCGGGGCGGCCGGGCGGCTCGTCCCGGAGGCGGCGCCTCATGGGGCAGGCGTCTCCAGGGCGTATCCGACGCCGTGCACCGTACGGATCCGCTCGGCGCCGATCTTCCGGCGCAGCGCCTTGATGTGACTGTCGACGGTGCGGGTGCCCGAGGCGTCGGCCCAGTCCCACACCTCCGCGAGCAGCTGCTCGCGGGACAGGACGGCACGCGGGGTGTTCGCGAGGCAGACCAGCAGATCGAACTCGGTGGGCGTCAGATGCACGTCGTCCCCGCGGACCCGTACCCGGCGCTGGGCGTGGTCGACCTCCAGCTCGCCGAGCCGCAGGATCCCGCTGCGCGGCGTCACCGCGGCGAGCGCGGCACGCTCGACCCGGCGCAGCAGTACATGCACCCGGGCGGCCAGCTCACGCATCGAGAACGGCTTCGTCATGTAGTCGTCGGCGCCGACACCCAGCCCGACGAGCATGTCCGTCTCGTCGTCGCGGGCCGTGAGCATCAGCACCGGTACCGGGCGCTGTGCCTGGACCCGGCGGCAGACCTCGAGACCGTCGAAGCCCGGAAGCATCACGTCGAGGACCATCAGGTCGGGCTGCCATGCCTCGGCCGCGTCGACGGCGGCGGGGCCGTCGGAGGCCGTCTGGACGAGAAAGCCCTCCGCCCGCAGCCTGGCGGCGATGGCGTCCACGATGGTCGAGTCGTCCTCGACCACCAGCACCCGGCGCTGAGCGCCTGGCGTGGCCGCGACGCCGTTGTGCGTGGTGTGTGTCTGCTCCATCGCCCGCCCCTGTACGCGTTCTCGCGAGTTGCATCTGGTTATTTGATCCGGTGTGTAGGTGAGCAGCGTAAAGGCAGTCACGGCGTCCCGGCTACGCAGGGCTAACGGCGAGATGGACCACGTCAGGTACGCCTCGGGCAAGGCGGATCTCTTCGGTTCTTACCCCGGTGAATCCGGCATTCCGCAACGCATCCTCAAAAGCCGGAGACGGCTGGGCCGACCACACGGCCAGTACTCCGCCGGGCGTCAACCGGGCCTGGCAGGCGGCGAGTCCGTCCGGGGAGTAGAGGCTTTCGTTGTCGTCGGTGACGGTCCAGTCGGGCCCGTTGTCGATGTCCAGGCACAGGGCGTCGTAGTGGTCCGCGGACTCGCGCAGATGTGTGAGGAGGTCCGTGTGCAGGATCACGCAACGGGGGTCGCCGAGTGCCCCGCCGGAGATCCGCGCGAGGGGTCCCGTGCGGTGCCAGTCGATGACCGCCTGCTCGCGCTCGACCACCGTGATCCGGCGCCAGCGGGGGTCGGCGGCGGCGTGGGCCAGCGAGAAGCCGACCCCGAGTCCGCCGATGAGCAGGGCGGACGGGTGTTTGCCGTTGGCCGTGAGGGCATCGCTCGCCGCGTCCACCAGCAGCCGCTCGGAGCGCCCGTCGGAGGTGTCCATCAGGAAGCACCCGTTGGCGATGATCTCGTGGTGCTCACCGCGCTGCCGCAGCACGATCTCTCCGTAGGGCCCCTCGCGCCGGTCGAGGGTGACGGGAGTTTCGGCGTCGGCGTGCAGCGGCATGGCAGTACCTCCGGATGGCTGGCCGTCGATGGCGTCGACCATGCTTGCGGGACGGCGCGACCGGAACAAACCGTTTATCCCGAGCGCGGGCCCGATGGGCTCCTGCCCCGGGGAGGCGTCCGCACGCGTGCCGTGTTCGCGCCGAGGGCGAACACGCTGGGCGTGGACGGCTGGGTGCCGCCCGTGACGCACGGACGAGGGCGGGGGTTGCCTCGTGTGGCGTACGTCATAGACGCGGGTCACGCTGATCGCATTGGGTGGGGTTTTGTTCGGGGGCTTGGCGAAAGGGGCCTCACGCGGTGCACCAGCACACGAAGGGCGACCGGACCAGGCGCGACCGGACCGCCGCGGGCGACGGAGCCCTGGGCGCCCGCACCACGCCGGAGCGGGCTCAGGCAGGCCGTCCCGATCAGGCGCTCGGGGAGCGGGCCGCGCCCACGGAGCGGCTGCTCCCCGCGATTCCGGCGCAGCGGACCGGGCCCGTACGCGCTGGTGAGGCTGCCGCCGCGCCCTTTCCGGCCGTCGGACCCGCGCGGGCGCCCCGGTGGCGGCAGGCGCTCCGGCTGCTGCCCACGCCCACCGGCACCCCCTTCACCTTCGGGTACCTCCTCGTCCTGCTCGCGACCTCTCTGTACGCCCGCCACGGGGACCCCGCCACCGTCTCCTCGCTGCTGCACGGATCCAG
Organism: Streptomyces sp. NPDC058685; assembly: GCF_042714725.1. Taxonomy (NCBI): domain Bacteria; kingdom Bacillati; phylum Actinomycetota; class Actinomycetes; order Kitasatosporales; family Streptomycetaceae; genus Streptomyces; species Streptomyces sp. NPDC058685. Next base: position 132,598 of record NZ_JBHXSL010000016.1, on the reverse strand, counting down.
TACGGATGTCGCCCATCTGGCGGACAGGCCGCTGCTGGTTCTCGGCGCGAGCGCGCTGTGGATCGCCGGAGGTCTGGCGTCCCCGTACGCCATTGCCTTCGTCGTCGTGCTGACCGCGCTGGAACGCCGCATAGGCGGCGTGCGCACCGCTCTCGTCTTTCTCGTCGGCCATGTCGGCGCGACTCTGGCGACCGAGGTCCCGGTCGGTATCTCCGTGGCGGCCGGTCATCTGCCCGCCACCTCGCTGCACCGGCTCGACTACGGCATCAGCTTCGGGCTGATGGCGAGCATCGGCGCGCTCGCCGGACTGCTGAGCCCCGTCCTGCGGGTCACGGTCCTCGGCTTCGTCTCGATGATGCTTCTGCAGGATCTGCTCGCCTTCACGGATCCGCTCACCGACTGGGGCCATCCGCTCGCCCTGCTCGCCGGTCTCGCCTGCTGGCCCGCCGTCCGCCGCTGGGCAGGGCGCTCCGGGAGCCGTACGCCGCCGGTGCCGGCCTGATCCACAGGGCGTCCATCATCGGGCGCCGGTCCTACCGCTCGGGCAGGGCCGCGATCACCTCGCGCAGCCTCGGCACCTCGGCGGTGTCGTCCGTCGTGACCGTGTGGCCGGCGTGGGTGATCCGGTAGGTGAATCCGTCCATGACGGGGCTGCCGGTCGCCGTACCCGGCAGCCGGGCGAAGTCGGCCCTCTTCAGCGCCCCGCGCAGCTCGGTCAGCTCCGCCGGGCTCATCCGGCCGGACCGTTCCGTCCCGGACTTCGACGTGGTCGTGTAGCTGCCGTCCTCGCGGACCACGAGCCGGTTGTGGACACCCGCGATCCCACCCGTGACCGTCATCGCGACCAGCGTCCCTCCGGCGGGCGGGGGAGGCGGGGCGGGCGTCGACGAAGCGGGCGGCGGTGAGGGCCGCGGAGGCGGGGTCGGCGCAGAGGGAACAGAAGAAGCGGACGGCGGCGAGGCGGAGGGAGACGGCGGTGAGACGGAGGAAGCGGCAGAGGCGGGCGAGCTCCGCGGGCCGCCCGCGCCGTCCGTGCCGGCCTCGGCTCCCGAGTCCCCGCTCTGCCCGCATCCCGCCGCGAAGGCCATGAGGGACACCGCCACCAGTGCCCCCGCCGTGCCGCGTCCGAGTCGTGTCATCGGCCGCCCACCTCCCTCGGATCGCTCCGCCGGCGTCCGGAGCCTCAGGAGAGCTGAGCTCCGGCCGTGGTCCGTCGCCGCAGTATGGGCGACCGGGCGGCCCCGCCGCGGGCGATTCGGACGAGCGACCCCCTGCCGGTCCATCGTTCTCTCCCGCCAGGAGGGCTGATCGCTGAGAGCGAACAAGCGCCGGGGAACATCTGCGGCCCCTCATGCATTGAGTCGACATAGCTCAACTTCACTGCCTAAGGGGAGATCATGGCTTTGACGTCCACACCGCTCACCCTGCCCGTGCTGCCGCTCGATGACGAGGTCGTGCTGCCCGGAATGGTGGTGCCTCTGGACCTTTCCGACACCGATGTGCGCGCCGCGGTGGAGGCCGCACAGGCCGCCGCCCGTTCCAGTGGGGCAAGCAAGCCACAGGTGCTTCTTGTTCCTCGGGTCGACGGCCAGTACGCGGCCACCGGCGTGCTCGGCACGGTCGAACAGGTCGGCCGGCTCTCCGACGGCGACCCCGGTGCCCTGATCCGCGGCCGCGGCCGCGTGAAGATCGGCGCGGGCACCACCGGCCCCGGCGCCGCTCTGTGGATCGAGGGCACCCGGATCGAGGAGACCGTTCCCGACCCGCTGCCCGGACAGGTCACCGACCTGATCAAGGAGTACAAGGCGCTCGCCACCGACTGGCTGAAGAAGCGCGGCGCCTGGCAGGTCGTGGACCGGGTCCAGCAGATCGACGACGTCTCGCAGCTCGCCGACAACTCCGGCTACTCACCTTTCCTGACCACGGCCCAGAAGATCGAACTCCTCGACACCGCCGACCCGGTGGCCCGCCTCAAGCTCGCCACCGAGCAGCTGCGGGAGCACCTGGCCGAGCAGGATGTCGCCGAGTCCATCGCCAAGGACGTCCAGGAGGGCGTCGACAAGCAGCAGCGCGAGTTCCTGCTGCGCCGGCAGCTCGAAGCCGTGCGCAAGGAGCTGCGTGAGCTCGACGGCGACGGCGCCGAGGACGAGTCCGACGACTACCGGGCCCGTGTCGAGGCCGCCGACCTGCCCGAGAAGGTCCGCGAAGCGGCCCTCAAGGAGGTCGAGAAGCTCGAGCGGTCCAGCGACCAGAGCCCCGAGGGCTCCTGGATCCGGACCTGGCTCGACACCGTGCTCGAACTGCCCTGGAACGAGACGACCGAGGACGCGTACGACATCCAGGGCGCCAAGGCGATCCTGGACGCCGAACACGCGGGTCTCCAGGACGTCAAGGAGCGGATCACCGAATACCTGGCGGTGCGCAAGCGCCGTGCCGACCGAGGACTCGGAGTGGTCGGCGGACGGCGCGGAGGCGCGGTCCTGGCACTCGTCGGCCCGCCCGGCGTCGGCAAGACCTCGCTCGGTGAGTCCGTCGCACACGCGATGGGACGCAAGTTCGTCCGGGTCGCGCTCGGCGGCGTACGCGACGAGGCGGAGATCCGCGGCCACCGGCGCACCTACGTGGGCGCGCTGCCCGGCCGGATCGTCCGTGCCATCAAGGAGGCCGGGTCGATGAACCCGGTGGTCCTGCTGGACGAGATCGACAAGGTCGGCTCGGACTTCCGGGGCGACCCGGCGGCCGCGCTGCTCGAAGTCCTGGACCCGGCGCAGAACCACACGTTCCGCGACCACTACCTGGAGGTCGAACTCGACCTGTCCGACGTGGTGTTCCTCGCCACGGCGAACGTCCTGGAGGCCATCCCGGAGGCCCTGCTCGACCGTATGGAGCTGGTCCGGCTGGACGGCTACACCGAGGACGAGAAGGTCGTCATCGCCAGGGACCACCTGCTGCCGCGCCAGCTGGAGCGGGCGGGCCTGGAGCCCGGCGAGGTCGTCCTGGAGGACTCGGCACTGCGCAAGCTGGCCGCCGAGTACACCCGTGAGGCGGGCGTGCGAAACCTGGAGCGCTCGGTCGCCAGGCTGCTGCGCAAGGTGGCGGCCCAGCACGAACTGGGTGAGCGGGAACTGCCGCTCAGCGTCGGGGCCGAGCAACTGCGCGCCCTGGTCGGTCGGCCGCACCACGTGCCCGAGTCCGCGCAGGACCCGGCCGAGCGCCGTACCGCGGTGCCCGGTGTCGCCACCGGTCTCGCCGTCACCGGCGCGGGCGGCGACGTCCTCTTCGTCGAGGCGTCGCTGGCCGACCCGGAGACGGGCGGCTCCGGACTGACCCTGACCGGTCAGCTCGGTGACGTGATGAAGGAGTCGGCGCAGATCGCGCTGAGCTTCCTCCGCTCGCACGGCGCCGAACTGGAGCTGCCGGTCGCCGACCTGAAGGACCGGGGCGTGCACATCCACTTCCCGGCGGGTGCGGTCCCCAAGGACGGCCCGAGCGCCGGCATCACGATGACGACGGCGCTGGCGTCGCTGCTCTCCGGACGCCAGGTGCGTACGGATGTGGCGATGACCGGTGAGGTGTCGCTGACCGGGCGGGTCCTGCCGATCGGCGGTCTGAAGCAGAAGCTGCTGGCTGCCCACCGTGCGGGCACCACGACGGTCGTGATCCCGAAGCGGAACGAGGCCGACCTGGACGACGTCCCGGCCGAGATCCTCGAGAAGCTGGAGGTGCACCCGGTGACGGATGTCCGCCAGGTGCTGGAGATCGCGCTGGCCCCGGCGGAGGTCGCCGTGACCGCGGCGGCCTGACGGAAGTCCGGTGACGCGAGAGCCCCGGGCGGAGGGAACACCCCTTTGCCCGGGGCTCCGTGCTGTCCGCCCGTCCCCCGGTCAGCCCTTCGCCGCCTTGTCGTACAGCCTGCGTGCGTCCGCGTTGAAGCGGACCGCCGTCGACTCGCGGTCCGTCTGTCCGCCGCTCGTCACGCCGATGATCCGGCCCGGGTGGGCGGCGTCGCGGTAGTCCGCGAGCCACGGGCCGCCGCTCGTGCCGTCCCAGAAACCGGCGCACTCCATCCGCAGGGACACCTCCAGCTCCGGGTCCTGCCGGGTGTCGGTGGTGCAGGAGACGGGCCGGTTCTGCGGGTTGTGGTCCGCGTTGGGGTAGCCGACGACGGTCACCCGGCGTTCGGCCGGGGAGGCCCAGTCGGCGGGGGTGCCGCCCACGACCTCCTGCACGTCACGGCCCTTCGCATCGGGTTCGAGCGTGAGGAAGGCGTAGTCGACGGCGTCCGAGGCGTCGGTGTTCCTGCGCCAGCGGTCGTCGACCTGGATGGCGCGGACCTTCCACCGTCCGTAGGGCGCCTTGCCGTTGCCCGGGCCGGTGAAGCCGGGGGCGAAGGTGGCGTTCTCCATGTAGCTCCCGTACTCGAAGACACAGTGGGCCGCGGTGGCGACGACATTGCCGCGCGGGCTGTCCACGACGCTCGCGGAGCAGTAGTGCACGCCGTCCTCGTCGAGCAGCACCCCGGCAGAGGCCGGCCCGGCGAAGGGCGTCGCCGACGACTGCGGCGAGGGTCCCGGCGGCAGGGGCGACGGACCGCCACCCGTGTCGGGAGTGGCCGAGACCGGACCACCGCACGCCGTGACGGCCGTGAGCAACGCGACGGCCGGCCAGCTCGGCAGCCTCTTCGGGAGAGCGAACCACGTCATCCGGCCATCTTGCCCGCCGGCGGCGGTGAGTCCAGTGATCACGGCAGAGCCGGTGATCACACTCCCCGAGCGTCTCTCACCGCGCCGGTCCGCGCCGGCCCCCGCTCCGTCAGTCCAGCCAGCCCCGCAACGTCGCCTGCGCGCCCGCCTGGAAGCGGGTCTCCGCGCCCAACGTCTGCAGTAAATGGCTGATTCTGCGACGGGCGGTGTGCACATGGACCCCGAGCCGGCGGGCGATCGCCTCGTCCTTGAGTCCGGCCGCGAGCAGACCGAGCAGCTCCTTCTGTGCCTTCTGGAGCGTGCAGTCCTCGCCGTCCGGGCCGCCGAGGGGTGTGGCGCGTTCCCAGACCGTCTCGAAGAGGGGGACCAGCGCGTTGTGCAGCAGGGCGTCGCCGATGACCAGGGCGGTGGCCCTCGGGTCCGCCGCGTCGGTCGGCGGGAGCAGGGTGATCCGGCGGTCCACACAGATCAGTTTGGTGGGGACGGCGGTCGTGACCCGGGCCCGCAGGCCCCGTTCGACCAGACCGGTCACCGAGCCCATCCGGCCCGGAGTCGCGAGTCCGTCCCGGTCCAGGACGGTCCGTACCTCGATCCCGCGGTCGAGGAGTGCTTCGATACCGAGCCCGGCCTGCCCGGCACTGCCGTCGCGCGGGCCCTTCACATACGGCGGGCGGTCGAGGATCGCGACCTCGCGCTCCGCCGACGCCAGCAGGTACTCCGCCCGTTCGCCGATCGCCCGCGGTCCCGTCACCACCTCGATCCCGCCCTCCGGGGCGGTGGGTGAGCCGGACATCAGCCGTCCGGCGATCCGGTCCGCGGTCATGCGTAATCGCTCCAGCTCGGCCGAGCGCAGATGCAGTTCGGCCTGGCGGCGGTGGATGAGCGTGCGGATAGCGGCGGCGGGCGCCGCCGGATGCGGCAGCGCGCCGTCCCCGTCGGCCGGGACGGCCAGCCCGTGTTCGACGAGATGCCCGAGCGCCAGGTCGAGACGGTCGCGCGGCAGTCCCAGGAGACGGGCCAGCTCCTCGGCTTCGAGCGCCCGTTCCTTGAGCAGTGCTTCGTAGGTGCGTTCCTCGGCGGCCCCCAGGCCGAGGGTCCGCAGTTCCCCCTCGCTCATGCCCCGGATTCTCACCTTGTCTTCACGGACCACACAAGTGTGCGTGTCCACTTGTCAACACGTCGACCACATTGATCGGTTGGCGCCTCACAGGTTGCATGGCCATGACCACCTTTACGGCTTGACCAGCACGTGGGAGGGGTACGAACTGTGCGCAAGGCCAGAACAAGCACACGGAGACCGGGAGTTACCAGGGGGACCGGTCTCGCCGCGCTGCTCGGCGCGGCAGGGCTGCTGCTGACGGCGGTACCGGCTCAGGCGGCCACCCCGTCGGCGGCCGCACCGCCCGCCGACGTCCTGCCGGGGGCAGGAACGGCCACCCCGTCGCTCGTCGACGGCATCAGGGAAGCGGCGGACGCCAAGGCGAGCCCCGCGGACGCGGCCCGTGGCCATCTGGACGCCAAGGAGAGCCGCTACCGGATCGCGGACGCCAAGCGCGACCTCGCTCCGGTCGCGACCGTCGAGCGCGGCAAGGAAGAAACCGTACGGCTCCAGCAGAAGCACCACGGGATACCGGTGTTCGGCGGGCAGTACGTCGTCCGCATGGAGCACCAGGGCGGCAAGCGGGTCGTCACCGGCACCTCCGGCAAGTACTTCACCGGTCTGAAGACCGGCACCGAGGCCACGGTGAGCAACGAGACCGCCGTGCGACGGGCGGTCGCCGCGACGGCGGCCCGGCTCGGCGGCAAGACGCTCAGCAAGGCGGACGCCATCCGCGCCAAGGGCGCCCAGTCCGCCCGCGCCGCCGCGCTCACCGGCTCGGTCGCGGGCCTCGTGGTGATCCCCCGGGGCGAGGGCGTCCTCGCCCATCAGGTGACCGTGCGCGGCACGAACCCCACCACCGGTGAACCCGTGCTCCAGCAGGTCTTCATCGACGCCCGCGCCGGCTATCCGGTCCTGCAGTTCAGCAGCATCAAGACGCTGGCCGAGCAGCGCAACGGCGCGTCGGGCACGGCCCCCAAGGCGGCCGCGCGCGGAGCCGGCTCCGCCACGGCGGACGCGATCCCCGGTTCCGAGGGCACGGGCGTCAAACTGGACGGGACCAGGGTCGGCCTGAACCTCGTCTTCGACGGGAACGCCGCCAAGTACCTGATGAGCGACACCGAGCGCATGGCGGCCGGCAGCAAGAACACGCTGACCACCTGGGACGCCCGGCAACTGGACGTCAATGACGTCCTGGGCGTCTGGCCCGGCGGCATCAAGGAGTTCGCCGACCCGTCGAAGGACGTCGGCAAGGAGGCCACCGACGCCGGCGCGGTCGACGCGCACTGGGCCGCCGGCCGGGTCTACGACTACTACCGCGACGCCCACGGCCGCGACAGCCTCGACGGCCGCGGGATGACGGTCAACTCCCTCGTCGGCGTCACCAGCTTCGGCTTCCCGTACGTCAACGCCTTCTGGGACGGCCAGAAGATGGTCTACGGCGGCGGCGACGAGGAGTACAAGCCGCTCTCCGCCGACCTCGACGTCGTCGGCCACGAGATGACCCACGGCGTCGTGGAGAACACCGCCAACCTGGTCTACGCGGGCCAGTCCGGCGCTCTCAACGAGGCCATCGCCGACTACTTCGGCAACGCCATCGACCTGGCCGCGTCCGGCGCCTCCATGGACGACCCGGACTCGGGTCTGATCGGCGAGGACCTCTGCCGCACGGCGGCGCCCCGTGCCTGCGCGCTGCGCGACCTCAACGACGGTGCGAACACCTCGAAGAACTTCCTCGGCGTCACCTACTCCACCGACAACGGCGGAGTGCACCTCAACTCCACGGTCTTCTCCGGTGCGTTGTGGGACCTGCGCCAGGACGTGGGCGGCGACCTCGCCGACCGGATCGTCTACAAGGCGCTCGCGGAGTACCTGACCCCCCTCGACGGCTTCACCGACGGCCGCAACGCCGTCCTCGCTGCCGCCAAGGACCTGGGCGTCAACGCCAAGCAGCTGACCGCCGTGAAGCGTTCCTTCAACGCCCACGGCATCGTGGCGGGCTGGGAGGACGCCCTCGGCGTCGACTCCGACCAGCTGCTGGGCAAGATCAACACCACCGGCACCGGCGCCCAGGCGGGCGGCGGCCAGTGGGTCGTCTCGCAGTCCAACGACGAGGGCTCCGAGCCGTACTCGGTCTACACGGGCCGCACCGACGGCAAGGGCGCGGCGAAGCTGGTCAGCCCGAACGACGGCCGCTACCACGTCTACCCGGCCACCGACGGCAAGACCGTCGTGTGGGCGGCGTACGGCACCACCAGCCTGGACATCCTGTCCCGGCCGGTCGCCGGCGGGCCGATCAAGAAGCTCTACACCTCGTTCAGCGACATCAGCGGACTGCGGGTGGAGAACGGTGTCGTCGTCTTCGAGACGTCCGGCATCTTCGGCGACCGTCATGTCAGCTATCTGCGTCCCGGGGACACCCGGCCCACGCTCGTCGACGGCGGCGGCTTCGACATCCTGACCGCCCTGCCGGCGATCAGGAACGGCAAGCTCTCCTACGCCAAGCTGTATCCGACGCCGGACGACTACAAGCTCGGCGTCGAGATCCTCGACCTGAAGACCGGCAAGGCGGCCCTGGCCCAGCAGCTCGGCGAGCCGCAGGTCCTCGGCCAGACCGGGGTGAACGCGACCCACGCCTTCTGGCTCGTGGACGAGAACCTGAACGACGAGGGTCAGATGGGCATCCGCAGGTCGGCGCTGGACGGCACCGGCACGGTCGACATCAGTGCGGAGCGCAAGCCGAAGGCGCTGGTCTCCTTCGACCTCACGGTCTCCGACACGGCCGTCACGGTGAACAGTCAGCTGCCCGACCTGGCGCTGCGCAACGAGACGCTGCCGAAGATCTGGCAGCTGACCACCGACGGCTCACAGCAGGAGCGGCTGTCCTGCAACCGCGGTGAGCAGATCTCCCCGGCCGCGGTCTCCGGCCGCCAGGTGGTCTGGATCGACGGCACCACCGGCTGGACCGACCTGGTCACCCGGGACCGTCCCGCGGGTCAGTGCGGCTGACCTGCTCGCACGGATGACGCGACCGACAGAGGGACCCCCGGCGCCCGTGCGCCGGGGGTCCCGTCCGGTCCGCCACAATGGAGTGATGAACACGACGTCCCGGCCGGCCGGGAACGGCGAGCTGAGGGCGGACTGCGGGAACTGCTTCGGGCTGTGCTGTGTGGCCCTGCCCTTCACCCGGTCCGCGGACTTCGCGCTGGACAAGGACGCCGGCACCCCCTGCCCCAACCTCGCCGCCGACTTCCGTTGCGGCATCCACACCCGGCTGCGGCCGAGCGGCTTCACCGGCTGCACGGTCTACGACTGCTTCGGCGCCGGGCAGAAGGTCTCCCTGTCGACCTTCGGCGGAAAGGACTGGCGGGCGGCCCCCGGCACGGCCGCACAGATGTTCGCGGTGTTCCCCGTCGTCCGTCAGCTCCACGAGCTGCTCTGGTATCTGAACGAGGCGCTCACCCTGGAGCCGGCCCGCTCCCTGCACGCCGAGATCCGGGACCTGCTGACGGAGACCGAGGCCCTCACCGAGCTCGGACCCGATGCCCTCGGGGAACTGGACGTGGCGGCGCAGCGGCAGCGGGTCAACGTGGTCCTGCTGCGCACCAGTGAGCTGGTACGGGCCGGAGCGGGCCGCAGGAAGAAGGACCGCAGGGGAGCGGACCTGATGGGCGCCCGGCTCAGGGGAGCGGATCTGCGGGGGGCGAGCCTGCGCGGCGCGTATCTCATCGCCGCCGACCTCGGCGGCGCCGATCTGCGTCTCGCCGACCTGATCGGGGCGGACCTGCGGGACGCGGACCTGTCGGGGGCGGACCTGACCGGCAGCTTCTTCGTCACCCAGCCGCAGCTGAACGCGGCCCGGGGCGACGCCACCACCAGGCTGCCGGGAACGCTGGACCGCCCCGCGCACTGGTCCTGAGACCAGGGGAACACGCGGGGCGGTGCGGGTCGCAGGGCCGTACCGGCGGTTGCCGGACGGTACAGGGGTCAGCCGTTCGCGAGGGCCACGACCCGGTCGAAGTCCCCGTTGAACCGGTCATGGTCGCCCACGGTCGGTCCGGACGAGGTGTACTGCCACATGGTGTGGGTGCCCCATCCGGCGGGGAGGGTGCCGGGAGTGGTGTTGTAGCGCGCGATCCACAGCGGATTGTTCGCGCCGAAGCCGGCGTAGTTGCCGGTGCACTGGGTCCACCAGGTGGTGGCGGTGTAGATCACCGCGTCCCGGCCGGTCAGGACCCGGTAGCGGTTCAGGAAGTCCCCGATCCAGGTCACCATGCCTGCCGGGGACTTGCCGTAGCAGGCGTCGCCGTAGGGATTCCACTCGATGTCCAGCGCGCCGGGGAGGGTGCGGCCGTCCGGCGACCACCCGCCTCCGTTGCTGACGAAGTAGTCGGCCTGGGCGGCACCGGTCGTCTTGTCGGGTGTGGCGAAGTGGTACGTGCCGCGGATCATCCCGATGTCGTACGAGCCGCCGTACTGCTGGGTGAAGTAGGGGTTCCGGTAGTAGGTGCCCTCGGTGGCCTTGACGTAGGCCCACTTCACACCGCTGCTCCACAGCGTCGGCCAGTCGACGTTGCCCTGATGGCTGGAGACGTCGACTCCTTCCGACTGGGCGGCGCGGCTGCTGCGCGGCAGTCCCCCCTGGCCGTCGTGCGCGATGACGCCCATGCCCAGATAGGCGGAGCCCCGAGGGGGGACGTCGTCGGCGCCGGCGGTGCCGGGGAGGGTGAAGAGGAGGGAAAGGACAGCGAGGAGTGCGCCGGACACTGCGATGAGGGAGCGGCGGGATCTCCTCGCGGGGCGGAGGGGAACGGTCGTTCCGGATCTTTGCACGGGCACCAGCGTGCCTCCGAAGACCTCGGTGGGGGACCTGAGGACGAGCCGGCCGGAGCCCACCGCGGCTAGGTGGCGTGGACATGCCACGGCGAAAGCTACGCACGTAGACCGGCCGGGAGGAAGAGGGGTGGGGAGCTGTCATCGGTCCACGCCTGCGAAATACTGACGGAGCAGCGAACTTGTGAATCGCTGAAAGAGAATTCCGGGATCGGGAAAGCGCGCGAGGGGTGCTGACGTGCACAAAAGCGGTACGAGCGGGGAAGCGGGCCCGCGGGCCGGAAGCGGCGTGGACCATGAATTCCTGGCTCTGGAGCGGGAGTTGGCGGTTTTTCTGCGCCGCGCGAGGGCGTCGTCCGGCGAGATGGCACGCGAGGTCCACCCCGAACTGGAGCCCGCTGCCTACGGTCTGCTCGTCCGGCTCGACGAGACGGGTCCGCAGCGCGCGACCGATCTCGCGGTGTACTTCGGCGTCGGCAAGGCGACCATGAGCCGGCAGTTGCACGCTCTGGAGGGGCTCGGCCTGGTGACCCGCGAGCCCGATCCGGCCGACGGCCGCGCGTCACTCGTCCGGCTCACCGAAGAAGGTCTCGCGCGGTTCCGCCGAGTGAGGGACGCCCGCCGCGACCGTTACGTGCGCAAGCTCGCGGGCTGGGACCGCGGCGAGATCGCGGAACTGGCGAGACTGCTTCATCAGCTGAACGCGCGGGCGGAGAGCTAGATTTCACCCTCCTCCGCTCGCCCGGTGGGATGACGGCGGACGCCGAACGAGTGGCCGGCACGCCACTGCCGAGGGACGGCCCGGGCCCGTCGCCTGCCGTGTCCACCGCCGCCGAACGGGTGGCGGAGGCCGTGGTGCCGACCGCCGCCGAACGGGTGGGCCGCCGCTGCTTCCTGATGCCGCCGAACGGGTGGCCGGCCCTCGGCTGTTTCCCTGAGGCCGAACGGGTGGCCGGCCTCGACTGCCCGTCCTGGCCGAACGAGTGGCGGGCCGCGACTGCCCGCCCCGGCCGAACGAGTGGCGGGCCACGCCCATCGACCGGCGGCCCGACCCCGCTCAGAGTTCCGCGAAAACCACCGCCGCGTCGTCGTGCAGCTTCCAGCGGATCACTTCCGTACGTTCCTCCGCCGCCGCCTCGATCCCCCGGACGCGGTCGATCAGACCCTGCGGCCCCTCCTTGCGCAGCAGCGCCAGGCACTCGGTCCAGGTCCCCTCGGCGAACATGTCGACCCACCGGGAGGCGCCGTCCGTCATCGCGGCCAGCGCGCGGACCTCGGCCCGGGGCGTCCGGCCGGTCACCGCGCGGGCGGCCACGGCCGGGTCGGCCGCGGCGGTGAAGAACCCGCCCTCCGCATTGCGCAGAAGATCCGCCGTGGCGTGCGACCGCAGCTGCTCCCGTGGCAGCCGGTCGATGCGGTCGTCCAGCACCGCCCGCACCTGGCCGTCGGGAGACTCCAGCAGCAGCGCCGAGTCGGAGAGCACCAGATGCTCGACGTCGTCCCGCGGGCCTCCCCAGCGCACCATCACCACGGTGGCCTGTGGTGTACGCACGTGAGAAAGGTCACAGGTGTCGCGGTGGGCGTCGGCGGTGCGCCGGATTGCCGCCGAGAGCGCATCGGCCAGTGTCATATCCCGGAGTGAACCGGACAGTTCGATCAGTGCGCCGCCGAGCCGTGCGGTGAACCACGGCACCCCGTGCACACATCCGAAATCCGACGCCGGCGGGGTCACACCGTCCAGCACCACCAGCGTTCCCCCCTGGCCCGAGGCGGGAAGGGCGACCGACGCCCAGTCCTCGTTGGGGCGTTCGGGCGAGCCGGGTGCGGTCGCGAGTTCGATACGCATGATCCCCAGTCTGCACGACTCGTTCACGATGCCTGCACCACTGCCGAAATGCCCCGTACCGGCAGGTCAGGGCATGTTCCCCGGTGACGGGCCACCCGGCGGCTAAGCTGCGGGCGCGCATCCTGCCAAAGCCCGGCCGGAAGATCCAGCCGACCGACCGGAGAGGGCCGATCCGGCGACCGGCGCGAGTTGTTTGCCAACTCCTGAGTGCTGTTCACTCGTTCAGGTGGCGGAGCGGCCGATGCGCGCATCCCTCCCAGGAGCACTGCAATGGTCTGAAGCCGTGCAGGGGGCGGGAACTCGCGTGTGACCGGTCGTCATCTCTGCTGCAAGGGCGGACAAGTCAAGCAGGATTGCGAGCACCGGTGCAGAAGAAGCGGCCTCAGGCCCCCCTGGTCCCTGAGACGTTCCCGGCACAGGAGACCTCGCCGGACCCTGTCGCGCGCGGCCGCACGAAGCGGGTGCGCAACCGGCTGGTCGCGGGCGTCGCCGTCGTCGGCCTCGTCGTCATCGCCGCGGGCACCCCGGGCATCCTGAACGCCTCCGCCGAACTGACCGAGTCCCAGCGCCTCGTCACCCTCGCCGGCCTCAACCGCGAGGCCGTCACCCTCGCCCACTCCCTCGCCGACGAGCGCGACGAGGTCACCTCGTACATCGCGGCCGGACGCGAGGACCAGAAGGGCGAGGAGAAGGACCGGCGGGTCATCTCCGACAGCACGAGCGCCCGCGTCGACCGCCAGATCGACGAGATCGGCAGCCTCATCTCCGGCGACCACGCCGGACTGCGGCGCGAACTGGCCGCTGTGCCCTCCGTGCGCCGTACCGCCCTCACGGGCAAGGGCACCGCCACCGAGGCCCACCGGGCGTACTCCGCGGTCATCGCCCATCTGCACGCGGTCGCCGACGAACTCACCGAGAAGACCCCGCCGCGCGCCTGGGGCGCGTCCCGCAACGCGTCCGGCGGCGACACCCGCGCGCCCGCCGAACTCGGGCTCGCCGTCGAGCAGGCGTCCGCCACCCGCGGGCTGCTGCTCGCCGCGCTCGCCGTGCCGGGCAAGGGCACCACCGAGACCATCGACCCGATCACCGGTCTGCCCGTCCAGGAGGAGGAGGCCGACGCGCCGGGCGACGCTCTGCGCAACGGCCTGAGCGGCGCGGCCCAGCAGGCCCGCGTACGCGAACTCGCCGCGCTCGCCGACTTCGACCAGGCCGCGGGCAAGGACGCCCGCGACTCGCTGGCGGCCACCGTCACCGGACCCGAGATCAAGACCGCCGAGACCTATCTCGCCCGTCTGACGGATCAGCCCGTACTGTCCAAGGCCGAGCGCAAGTCCGACCACGAGAAGGTCGAGGCCTCGCTGACCGCCCGCATCGAGCAGATGCGCAGCGTCGAGTCCTCCCTCGCGTCCGGCCGGATCACCAGCTTCGAGGAGCTGCGGGACGACGACGTCACGGCCCTGGAACTCCAGATCGCGCTCGTCGGCGGTCTGCTGATCCTCGTCATCGGCGTCTCCTCGGCCGTCGCGCGGACCCTCACCCGGCCGCTCGCCGTCCTGCGCATCGGCGCGGCCCGCCTCGCGGCGGCCCCCGAGGTGGAGGAGCCCGTACGCTTCACCGGCCGCAACGACGAGTTCGCCCAGGTCGTACGGTCGCTCAACACCCTGCACGGCAAGCTGCGCGACCTCTCCCTGCGCGCCGAGCGACTGGAGGGCGACCGCGGCGACCTGGCCGGCGCCCGCGACGAACTGGCCGCCGAACTCGCCACCGGCCGCGCCGAACTGCAGCAGCGCACCGAGCAGCTGACCGCCGAACTCACCCGGCTGCGCACGACGATCGACCACACCTTCGTCAACCTCTCGCTGCGCACCCTCGGCCTCGTGGAGCGTCAGCTCGGCGTGATCGAGAAGCTGGAGGACCGCGAGCAGGACCCGGAGCGGCTCGCCACCCTCTTCAAGCTCGACCACATGGCCACCGTCATGCGCCGGCACAGCGAGAACCTCCTGGTCCTCGCCGGGGCCGAGCACGGCCACGCGAATCCTGGTCCCGTGCCCCTCGTCGACGTGCTGCGCGCGGCTGTCAGCGAGATCGAGCGGTACGAGCGGGTCGTCATCCAGTCGCTGCCGCCGCACGCCCAGGTCGCCGGCTTCGCCGCGGACGACCTCAGCCATCTGGTCGCCGAACTGCTGGAGAACGCCACTTCCTTCTCCCCGCCGGACGCCCAGGTCGAGCTCTCGGGCTGGCTGCTGGAGAGCGGCGAGGTGATGCTCTCCGTGCAGGACAGCGGCATAGGGATGACCGGTGGCCGGCTCGCCGAACTCAACGCGCGGCTGGACGACCCCGAGGGGTTCGAGACCCGCCCGGGCAAGGACGGCGACGGCCTCGGGCTGCGGGTCGCCGGTCTGCTGGCCGCACGCCATGGCGTACGGGTCCAGCTGCGGGAGCAGAAGCAGGGCGGCATCACCGCGGTCGTCGTGCTCTCCAGGGGCCTGCTGCCCAAGGAGCCGCCGGCCGAGCGGCACACCGTGAGGACGGCTGACGCCACACCCGTGGTCCAGCAGCCGGGCTCCGTCGCCGAGGCCAACTCCAACGCTCTGCCCAGCAGTCCGCGACAGCTCGCCCACGCCGCCGACCCGTTGGTGGCGGCCGCCGAGGCATCCGTCCGGGCGGCCGAGGCGGACGCGGAGGCGGAGGCGGAGGCGGAGACGCACGAGCGGACGCCCGACGGTGAGCCGGAGACCGTCGGGACGGACCAGGCGACGTTCGAGATGCGCCTGCCGGAGACGGCCGGGCCCGCGGCGCAGGCACCGTCCCCGGTTCCCGCCCAGGCCCCCGCCGAGACCCGGGACCGGACCCAGGCACGACCCGCCGAGCCCGAGCCCGAGGCTCGGCCGCGGCCGGAGCCCGACGGCGAACAGCCCGCGCCCGTCTGGGACCGCGTCACCGACAAGGGGCTGCCCAAGCGGACGCCCAAGGTCGTCCAGCCCGCCACCACGCCCGGCGAGCGCACCGGCAGCGTCGATGCCGACGCCCTGCGCCGCAGGCTCGGCGGCTTCCAGCAGGCGGCCGAGGAGGGCCGCCGCGATGCGCAGGCGGAGATCGAGCGCACCGCACCACGGACAACAACAGAAGATGCGGGGGACACAGTCGAGGAGGCACGCAGTTGACTGCGACCGGGACGTTCGGCCTGAGCAGTGAAGCCCGCAATCTGCACTGGTTGCTGGGCAATCTCGTGGAAGAGGTGCCGGGCGTGCGCTCGGTCGCCGTCGTCTCGTCGGACGGACTGCTGCTCCTGTCCTCCGACCCGGCACAGAACGCCGCCTCCGCCGAGGCCCCCCGCCGGGAGGGTCCGCGGGGCTCCAGCGCCGACCTCGCCACCATCGTGTCGGGCATCGGCAGCCTCACCATCGGCGCCGCCCGGCTGATGGACGGCGGCGGTGTGAAACAGACGATGGTCGCCATGGAGGAGGCCAGCGTCTTCGTCATGTCGATCAGCGACGGCTCGCTGCTCGGCGTCCAGGCCGACGCCGACTCGGACATGTCCGTCGTCGCCTACCACATGGGCATGTTCGTCGGCCGCGCCGGACACGTCCTCACCCCCGAACTCCGCAGCGAACTGCGCCAGTCGTTGGAGGGCTCCCAGTGACGTCCGCCCGCAAACTTCCGGTGCGCGGCGAGAGCCGCCGCCCCGCCCGCGTACGCCCGTACTCCCTCACCGGAGGCCGCACCCGCTTCGGCCATGTGCTGCTCGTCGAGACCTTCGTCGCGGCGCTGGAGGCCCCCGCCGAACGCAGACAGCTGCCCCAGGGCGACCTGTCCTCGCGGGTCATGCCCGAGCTCCAGGCCATCGTCGAGCTGTGCCGCCGTATGCGTACCGTCGCCGAGATCTCGGCGATCCTCAAGATGCCACTGGGCGTTGTCAGGGTCCTTCTCAGTGACCTCGCCGACCAGGGAAAGATCCGTGTGTACGGCACCGGGCACGGGCCCGGACGGCCCGAACGCGCACTGCTCGAAAGGGTGCTGAGTGGACTCCGCCGCCTCTGACACGCTTCCCGCCCGGCCCGCCCCGGAGCCGGAGACCGGTCCGCCGCCGGCCGCCGACGAGGGCCTCAAGGCCTGGCAGCTCGACCACACCCGTGCCCCCACCGCCACCAAGGTCGTGGTCGCGGGCGGCTTCGGTGTGGGCAAGACGACCTTCGTCGGCGCGGTCTCCGAGATCACACCGCTCCAGACCGAGGCGCTGATGACGACGGCGAGCGAGGAGACCGACGACCTCACCTCGACGCCCGACAAGACGACCACCACCGTCGCCATGGACTTCGGCCGGATCACGCTGGACGACGACCTCGTCCTGTACGTGTTCGGGACACCCGGCCAGCAGCGCTTCTGGTTCATGTGGGACGACCTGGTGCGCGGTGCGATCGGTGCGATCGTCCTCGCCGACACCCGCAGGCTCCAGGACTGCTTCCCGGCGCTCGACTACTTCGAGAGCAGCGGGCTGCCGTACATCGTGGCCGTCAACCACTTCGAGGGTTCCGAGCTGTTCGAGGCCGAGGACGTGCGGGAGGCCCTGACGGTCCCCGCGCACGTGCCGGTTGTGATCATGGATGCACGCAGCCGGATCACCGTGATCGAATCGCTGCTCGCGCTGGTCGCCCACGCGCTCGAAGCAACCCCCGAACAGTCCTGACAGACGAAAGAGACTCCCCGATGCGGAAGATACTCATAGTCGGAGCCGGCCAGTCCGGTCTCCAGCTCGCCCTCGGCCTGCAGTCGCAGGGCTACGAGGTCACCCTGATGTCCAACCGCACGGCCGACGAGATCCGCTCCGGCCGGGTCATGTCGACGCAGTGCATGTTCCACACCGCGCTCCAGCACGAGCGTGATCTGGGCATCAACTTCTGGGAGTCCCAGGCCCCGCGCATCGAGGGCCTCGGCGTCTCCGTCGCGGGACCCGAGTCCCAGCGGGTGATCGACTGGGTGGGCAAGCTGGACGGCATCGCCCAGTCCGTCGACCAGCGGGTGAAGATGGCCGGCTGGATGGAGACGTTCGCCCAGCGCGGCGGACAGCTCGTCATCCACGGTGCGGCCGTCTCCGACCTGGACTTCTTCTCGCGCACCTACGACCTGGTGCTGGTCTCGGCGGGCAAGGGCGAACTGGTCTCGATGTTCGGCCGGGACGCCTCCCGCTCCCCGTACGAAGCCCCGCAGCGCGCGCTCGCCGTCGCCTATGTGCACGGCCTCGGCCCGCGCCCCGAGCACCCCGACTTCGACGCGGTGCGCTGCAACCTGATCCCCGGCGTCGGCGAGCTCTTCGTGATGCCGACCTTCACCACCAGCGGACGGGCGGACATCCTCTTCTGGGAGGGCATCCCCGGCGGCCCGCTCGACGCCTTCCAGGGCGTCAAGGACCCGGCCGAGCACCTCTCCCTGACGCTCGAACTCATGGAGAAGTTCACGCCGTGGGAGTACGCGCGGGCCACGAAGGTCGAACTGACCGACGCTGGCGGCACGCTCTCCGGCCGCTACGCCCCGACCGTGCGCAATCCGATCGGCCGGCTGCCCGGGGGCGGCCTGGTCCTCGGTGTCGCGGACGTGGTCGTCGCCAACGACCCGATCACCGGCCAGGGCTCGAACTCGGCGTCCAAGTGCGCGGCCGCGTACCTCTCCTCGATCGTCGAGCACGGTGACAAGCCGTTCGACGAGGCCTGGATGCAGTCCACGTTCGACCGCTACTGGGACACGGCCCAGCACGTCACCAAGTGGACGAACGCCATGCTCGGCGTCCCGCCGGAGCACGTGCTCAACCTGATCGGCGCCGCGGGGCAGATGCAGCCCGTGGCCGACCGGTTCGCCAATGGCTTCAACAACCCGGCGGACTTCGAGAACTTCTTCTTCGACCCCGCGCTCACCGAGGCCTATCTGGCCGAGGTCGCCGGGGCCTCCGGGGCTCCCGCCTCCGAGTAGCCGGTGTCCGGCCCCGCCGTGGCGCCCTCCGGGAGCCGCGGCGGGGTGTACTCCTCCAGAGGGCTCCCCTTCGGGTCGGGCCGCACCGCGCCGAGCAACGGGTTGGCAGCGATGGGGGAGACCTTCACCGTCGCCCCCGGGCGGGGCGCCTGGATCACCATGCCGTCACCCAGATAGAGGGCCACATGGGTGGCTCCGGGGAAGTAGATCACCAGATCACCCGGGCGCAGCGAGCGCAGCGGGACCTTGGGAAGCTCCTCCCACTGGTCCTGACTGGTGCGCGGAATGGTGCGTCCCGCCGCCGCCCATGCCTCGGAGGTCAGCCCCGAGCAGTCGTACGAAGCGGGACCCTCCGCGCCCCACAGATACGGCTTGCCGATCTGCTCCACCGCGTACCGCAGCGCCTTCCCGCCCTCCTCGGTCGGCATCCGCTCCCCGTCGAGGACACCCGAGGCGAGGATCTTCTCCTGCGCCTCGGCGGTGTCCGACTCCTCCAGCGCGGTCAGGGCGGCGATCTCCTCGGGGGAGAGGGACGCGAGCATCTCCTCGACGGCCTTCAGCCGGACGGTCGCCGTGTCACGGGACCGCTTCTGCCGGGCGGCGAGGGTCTGCTCCTTGTCGAGCGCCGCGCGGGAGGCCGCCGCGAGCGCGGACGCGCGCCGGGCGCCCCTCTCCAGCCGGTCGGTGGTCGCCAGCCGGTCGGCCGCCGCACGCTCCATCAGATGGTCCTCGTCCAGGGCGTGCTGGGGGTCACGGGCGAGAAGGAGCCGGACGTAGGCGGAGAGTTCGGAGCGGCCCTGGTACTGCTCGCGGGCGAGGCGTCCGGCGTCGCCGCGGCTGTCGGCGAGCGCGTTGCGGGCCTTGGCCAGCTCACGGCCGACGGCGGCGGTCCGGGCCTGCTGGGCCCTGAGCTGCTCCTCGGTGGCGTTGTACGCCTCGCCGGCCTCCTCGGCCTGTTGGTACAGCGTCCGGAGCCGGGTGAGCATCTGGGGGACGGTGGTGGGCCGGGCAGCCGCGCTCCCGGAGGTGTCGGCCGTGTCGTCGCTGCCGGACTCCGGTCCGCCGGTCTCCTCCACCGGCTCCTCGCCGGTCTCGTCCCCCTGTCCGGTGACCGCCCCGGCCGTGTGCCCGCCCGACGGATCCGGTACGGGCTCCGCCGCGGCCGGTACCGCCGCGATCACCGTCGCCGCCGCCAGCGCCGCCGTACAGACCGTGCGCAGCAATCTGCCTGACACCTCATCACCTCCGGCTGTGGGCCGGGCACTCCGCCCCACAGCCGATCGTGCGAGCGCACAAGCCGGAGCGCGCTGCGAGTGGTCGATTCAGCGCAATGCCGTCATCCGTCGAGGGGGAGTGCGCGCGCCCTACGGCGTGTCGGGGCGGCGGCCGGCCTTCGACCAGGGCCACTTCAGTTCACGGCGTTCCTTGCCGCCCGGTGCGTACTCGTACTTCCAGCCCCGCTGGAGACCGAGCCGCTTGGTGTAGCCGGAGGGGACACGCCGGTATGTGTGCACCGTCGGCGGCGCGCCGTCGTCGTCCGGCACCGGGACCTCGTACCACTTCGGCGGATGTCCGGTCGGTCCCACCAGGACCGGCAGTACCCGTCCGTCCAGCGGCCCGCCCACGAAGGGGGTGTTCTCACTTCTCACCCGGTCAGTGTCTCCCGTACCTCCGGCCCCTCCGTCACCGGGCGCGCCACGGCGCGGCCCGCACCCGCCGGAGCGCGGCCGGGCCCCGTCCGGCGGACACCGAGCACTGTTTCGAACGGATCCCCGTACCTGACTCATTGACAGGCCAAATCCCCCGCGACTACTTTCGGCCCAGGCCGAAACAGCCGGGCTCCCGTCGCTCACTTCTCAGCAGGCCTTCCGGAGGCCCCCATGAAGACAGGCTTCACGCGCGCCACCGCTCCTCTCGCTCTGTTCATGCTCGCCGCCTCGCTCTCCGCGTGCGGGGGCGGCGGCTCGGGCTCCGACTCGGACGACGTCACCGTCTGGATGTACCCGGTGATCGCCGACCCCAAGGCCAACGCGGCCTACTGGGACGGAATCGAGAAGGCCTTCGAGAAATCGGCACCGGGCACCGAACTCACCGTCGAGCAGCAGCCGTGGGACAACCGTGACCAGAAGATCGCCACCGCGTTCGGCGGCGGCAAGGGCCCGGACGTCGTGCTGCTCACCCCGGACCAGATCCCGCAGTTCTCCGCCGGCGGCGCCATCACCCCCGTGGACGCGGCGCTGAAGAACAGCACCGACAAGTTCCTGCCCGCGACCCTGGACGCGATGAAGCAGGACGGGAAGATCTACGGCGCGCCGATCTACCAGACCGTCACCACCACGGTCTACAACAAGAAACTGCTCGCCTCCGCGGGGATCGCCACCCCGCCCGGCACCTGGGACGAGATCAAGGCGGCCGCTCCCAAGCTCAAGCAGAAGGGCGTCGCCATACTGGACTACTCGGCGAGCCCCGAGGCCTCGCTGAACCTGAACTTCTACCCGCTGCTGTGGCAGGCCGGCGGCACCGTGTTCGACGAGTCCGGCAAGAAGGCGGCGTTCAACAGCGCGGCCGGCGTCGAGGCGCTCACCTTCCTCACCGACCTGTGGAAGGCCGGCTCGGTCCCCAAGTCCGCGATGACGAACACCAACCTCCTCGCCGACCACGCGCTCGGCAAGCAGGAGGCGGCCATGGGCTTCTCGGTCGTGCTCGCCGACGCCGAACTGGCCGCGAAGACCTGGGGAGCGGACAACGTCGTCGTGGGCGCCCCGCTCAAGGGCCCGGCCAAGGAGATCGCCTTCGGCATCCCCGGCGCTCTCAGCGTCAACGCCAAGTCGAAGAACGTGGCGGGTGCGCAGAAGTTCCTGGAGTTCATGACCCAGCCGGAGCAGATCCAGTCGCTCGGCAAGGCCAGTGGCTACTTCTCGCCCCGTACGGACGTCAGCGTGCCGAACACCTCGCCGTACGCGAAGCAGTACCAGGCGGCGCTCGCGGCGGTCTCGCCCGGTGAGCCCAACCCCGCGGCCCGCCAGCTGATGGGCCTGCTCGCACCGGAGATCCAGGCGGCGCTGACCGGCAAGAAGAGCCCCAAGGAAGCTCTGGACGACGCGGCGAAGGCGGCCGACGACCTGCTGGCACGGCAGCGTTGAGCGAGGCGGCCACGGGCAAGGCCCTCCCGCGCACCACCGAAGCGCACGAGAGCGTCGCGCGCCGACCCGGACGGCGTCAGGGGCGGCGGCGCGAGGCTCTCGTGGGCTTCGCGTTCATCGCCCCGATGCTCGTGCTGTTCATCGTGTTCCGGTTCGGGCCGACGATCGGCGCCGGCTTCCTCTCGCTCACCGACTACCGGCTCAGCGGCGAGTGGGAGTTCATCGGCGCCCGGAACTACACCCGGCTGTTCGGCGACGCCCTGTTCTGGGAGAGCCTCGGCGTCACCGCGATCTACACCGCGGTCTACGTCCCGATGACGGTGCTCCTCGCCCTCGGCACGGCCGTGCTCCTGCACCGCACGGTGTGGATGCGGGGCTTCTTCCGCGGGGTGTTCTTCCTGCCGTACGTCACCAGCATCGTGCTGGCGGCCGTCATCTGGAAGTGGATCTACGAGGTCGACGACGGTCTGCTGAACGCCGCGCTCGGCGCCCTCTCGCTGGGGCCCGTGGACTTCCTGGGCGACGAGAACCTCGTCCTGCCCTCGATCGCCGCCACGGCGGCCTGGAAGGGCTTCGGCTACACCATGCTGATCCTGCTGGCCGGGCTCCAGTCCATCCCCCGCGAGGTCACCGAGGCGGCCACCGTCGACGGCGCGAGCGCCTGGCAGCGCTTCCGCTGGGTGACGCTGCCGATGCTGCGGCCGGTGCTGTTCTTCGTCCTCGTCATCGAGGCGATCCAGGCCTTCCAGGTCTTCGACGCGATGTACGTGATGACCGGCGGCGGACCTGTCCGCGCCAGCTACTCGCTCGTCTACTTCCTGTACGACTCGGGCTTCAAGTACTTCGACTTCGGCTACGCCAGCGCGGTCGGCCTGATGCTCTTCGTCGTGGTCCTGGTCTTCTCGCTCATCCAGCGCCGGCTCATCGGCAGAGAGGTGGACTGATGGGCCGGCTGAGACTGCCCGTGCTGCTGGTCCTGGTCGCTTTCGTCACCATGGCGCCCTTCGCGGTCATGGTGCTCGTCGCCTTCGCCCCGCCGGAGGGCTCGACGCTGCCCGGGGCCCTGGACATCACCCGCGCCACCTGGCAGAACTTCACCGACGTCCTGGAGGGTGCCGACGTCACCCAGTGGGCGGTGAACTCGCTGATCTACTCGCTCGTCTCGGTCGTGCTCATCCTGCTGTTCTCGTCGATGGCCGGGTACGCCTTCGCCAAGAAGCGTTTCCCCGGCCGCGAGGTGCTGTTCTGGGCGTTCCTGGCCACCCTGATGGTGCCGTTCCAGGCGACGCTGATCCCGTACTACATCCTGGTGTCGAAGATGGGCGGGGTGGACACCTACTGGGGACTGATCGTGCCGACGCTGGCGAACTCCCAGGCGGTGTTCCTGATGCGGCAGTTCATGTACCAGTTGCCCGACGAGCTGTTCGAGGCCGCGAAGATCGACGGGGCGTCCGAGTGGCGGATCTACACCACCATCGTGATCCCGCTGATCCGGCCGATCCTCGCCACCCTCGGCGTCTTCGTCTTCCTGTGGCACTGGAACGACTTCCTCTGGCCCCTCGTCATCGGCCAGTCCTCGGACATGCGCACCCTCACGGTGGGCCTCGCCACCCTCGCCGGCCAGGACGTCACCATCAACCAGATCATGGCCGGCGCGACCATCACGGTCATCCCCTGCCTGCTGGTCTTCGGTCTGCTCCAGCGCTATCTGACGGACTCGATCGCCACCTCCGGCCTCAAGTCGTGACCGTCGTCGACATCAACCGGATGCTCGGCCCGCTGCCGTACGACGAGGTGGCGAGCCGGGACCCGGAGGGACTGGCCGCGGAACTCGACCGGCTGCACATCGACAGCGCCTGCGTGGTGCACACGCACGCCGTGTACGGCGACCCCCGGGACGGCAACGCCTCTCTTTCGGCGGCGAAGGGGCCGAGACTGCGGCCGGTGCCCGTGCTGATCCCCGGCCCCCTCGGCACCGGGGACGTCCCCGCCGGGCGGCTGGTGCGACTGTGCCCCGGTGAACACCGCTGGTCCCTCACCGGTGAGCACTCCCTCGTGCTCGCGGCCGAACTGGCGGGCAGGCGCGCAACCGTGCTGCTCGCCTGGGAGACGGTGAGCGCCGCCGAGGTGCGGCGGTTCGCCGACGCCCGCCCGACCCTGCGGATCGTCCTCACCGGCACCGGCTACCGCAGCCTGCGGGAACTCGCCGACCTCATGGACGTCCACGAGGAGCTGTCTGTGGACACCTCCACACTCGCCGGGCACCTTCAGGTCGAATGGTTCGCCGCGCGCTACGGAGCCCGGCGCGTCCTCTTCGGCACGGGCGCCCCGGTCACCGACGACGCCGGACCGCGCTACCAACTGGACACCCTGGACCTGCCGAAGACCGACACGGCCCTCATCGCCGGCGGCAACGCGCTGCGGCTGCTGGGCGAGCACCCGTGGGCGTGATCGACGCGCACGGCCACCTCGGACGTTGGCCCGCGTTCGCCGTCACCGACGGTTCCGCGCGGAGCCTGCTGGCCGTGATGGACCGCTGCGGCGTCACCACCGCCTGTGTCTCGCACCTCCTCGCGGTGGGCCCCGACGCCCGCGCCGGCAACGCCCTGCTGCTCGCGGAGCTCGCCCGCCACCCCGGCCGCCTCCTCGGCTACGCCGTCTTCAACCCGCACGACCCCGAAGCCCCCGAGCGGCTGAGGGACCTCCTCGAAGCCCCCGGCGTCATCGGCGTCAAGCTCCACCCCGAGGTCCACGAACTCCCGCTCGACCACCCCGCGTACACCCCCGCCTTCGAGATCGCCGCCGGGCGCGGGCGCATCGTCCTCGCGCACAGTCAGTACCGCTCCGCCTGGTCCGATCCCGCCCGGTTCGCGGCCGTCGCACCCCGCTACCCCGAACTGCCCCTGCTGATGGGCCACTCGGGCCTGTGGACGGACGGCTTCGCACCCGCCGCCGAAGCGGCCGCCCACTGCCCGAGCATCGTCCTGGAGACCTGCGGCTCCCGGATGACCGCGCGCCATCTCGTCAGGCTCGTCGCGGAGGCGGGCGCCGAACGCATCGCCTTCGGCTCCGACGCCGTCTTCCTCGATCTGCGCGTCGGACTCGGACGGGTCCTGCTCGCCGGCCTCGCCGCCACCGACCGGCAGCAGATCCTGCACGGCACCATGAACCGGCTGCTCCAGGGGCTGCGATGACACCCGTACGCACCGAGGGCTGGCCGCAGTGGCCGCCGCCTGCCACCGACGAGCAGCGCGAACGGCTGATGCGGGTTCTCGACGGCGGCCGCTGGGGGGCGGCAGCCGGCCACGGCGAGGACTCCCTGGTGGCACGGTTCGCCGCCGACTTCGCCTCCGGCGTCGGAGCCGCCCACGGGGTCTGCACGGTGAACGGGACCGTGGCGCTCTTCCTGGCGCTGCGGGCCCTCGGCGTACGGCCCGGGGACGAAGTGATCGTGCCCGCCTACACGTTCGTGGCCACGGCCACAGCCGTCGTCCTCGCCGGGGCGGCGCCCGTCGTCGCCGATGTCACCGACACCCTGCACCTCGACCCGTCGTCCCTGGCACGGCTGGCCGGACCGCGGACCAGGGCCGTCGTTCCGGTGCATCTCGCCGGCGCACCCGCGGACACCGAGGCGCTGAGGACTGCCGCCGAGCACCACGGTCTCGCCGTCGTGGAGGACGCCGCCCAGGCCCACGGCGCCCGCCGGCACGGGCGGCCCGCGGGGACACTCGGCGACGCGGCCTGCTTCAGCTTCCAGTCGAGCAAGGCGATGACCGCGGGGGAGGGCGGCATCGTCGTCACCGACGACCGGCGGACCTTTGAGCGGCTGTGGGCGCTGCACAACGTCGGACGCCGTGCCGACGAGGGCTGGTACGAACACCCGGAGCTGGGCTGGAACCTGCGGATGACGGAGTTCCAGGCGGCCGTCCTCGGCCCCCAGCTTCCGCTGCTGGAGGGCCAGATCGACCATCGCGAGGCACGGGCGGCCACACTCGCCCGGGCGCTGGACGACATCGAGGGACTCTCGCCGGTGCCCGAGCCCGCCGGGACGACCCGCCACACCCGGCACCTGGCCCTGCTCCGCTACGAGGCGGCCGCGTTCGGCGGTCACCCGAAGGCGGTCTTCCTCGCCGCCATGAACGCCGAGGGAGTGCCGCTGGACACCGGGTACCGCTCCCTCACCCGGGAGCCCTCCCTCGCGCCCTACGCCGTGCGGACCCGCCCCTGCCCGGTCGCCGAGGCGGCCGAGGACTCGGTGGTCTGGGTGCGTCAGCCGATGCTGATGGCGGACGACGCGGCCATGGCGGACATCGCGCAGGCCGCGCTGGTGGTCCAACGCGCTTTCAGGAGACGGCCGCTCAGGCGCTGAGCCCGCGGGAGACGACCGCTCAGGCGCTGAGAGCCTGCCGTGCTCGGGCGCTGAGCCCGCGGGAGAGCGCCGGTGCTCAGGCGTTGAGCCGCGGCAGCACCTCGGTGCCGAACGCCTCGATCGCGCCCAGCGCGTCCTTCTGCGGCATCCCCGGCGGCTGGATGCGCAGCACCACACCGTCCGCGCCCATCTCGCCGTACGCCCCCAGCCGCTGCACGCACTGCTCCACCGAACCGATCACCGAACGGGCCTCGATGTCGTCCCACTGCTGGGCGTAGCGCGCCGCGTCCGCCGAGGTGCGCTTCCAGTCGCCGTACGCGTCGTACAGCTCCCGCAGCGGCGCCTCCAGGGCCCCGCGGGCCTGCTGCGAGGTGGCCGCGGCGAAACCCTCGCGGCAGACGATGACCTCGGAGCCGAGGCTCGCCGCGCCGCGCGGGTACGAGCGGTACTCCGCGATCTTCTCGGGCAGTTCGGAGTCCAGTTCGTTGAAGGACGTCGTCCAGCCGTCGCACATCCGGGCCGTGCGCTCCAGAACCGCCGAGACCCGACCGCCGTTCCAGATCCGCGGCCGCGGCGACTGCACCGGCCGCGGCGAGAGGAACGCCTTGTCGAGCGAGGTCCAGCGCCCTTCGTGGCTGACCTCGTCCTCGGTCCACAGCCGGGTCACCAGCTCCAGGCACTCCTCGAACCGGGAAACCCGCTCGCCCGGCCGGGTCCCGTACAGCGCGAACTCCTCCGGCCGGTAGCCGAGGACGAATCCGGCCGTGAGCCGGCCGCCCGAGAGCACGTCGATGTGCGCCAGCGTCTCGGCGAGCCACACGGGCTGGTACACGGGTGCGATGAGCCCCGCGGTGGCGAGCCCGATCCGTTCGGTGTGCGCGGCGAGATACGCCAGTGAGGTGACGGCCTCGTGGTAACCGGGCCGGTGCAGGTGGCGCTCGCCGAGCACCACCCAGTCGAAACCCGCCTGCTCGGCCAGCCGGACCTGCTCCACCGCATCGGCGAGCCGGGGCCGGTCGGCCTGGTCCGCGTAGAGATTGACGTACAGACCGAGACGCATGGGGCGCTGGGACATTCTGGCTCGCCTTTCCTTTACGGTCCGGGCCGTAAAGGCTAGCGTGTCGGGAACGACCGCAACAGACGGGAGAGACCGCCCATGTCTGCGACCCAGACCCTGGTGAGCGGGCTGCGCGGCACCGTGGTGCCCGCAGTGGCCACACCCATGGACCCCCGGGGAGTCGTGGACTTCGGTGCGCTGCGCGGCTACGCGGAGCGGATCGCGGCCGCGCGCATCGGAGGCGTCGCCGTCTGGGCGCACACCGGCCGCGGTCTGTATCTCTCCGAACCGGATCGCGCGGACGTCCTGCGCATCTGGCGGGAGACGGTCGACGGACCGATCGTGGCAGGCGTGGGGGTGCCACGATCGGTCCGCGCCACCACCCTGCGCGAGGCGTGGGACGCCACCGTCGCCATGGCCGTGCAGGCGGCCGGACTGGGCGCGGACGCGGTCATGGTCTATCCGCTGGCACAGTTCGTCGAACGCCCCGAGGGCGAGCGGGAGGCGGTGCGCCTGCATGAGCGGGTGGCCGAGGCCTGCGGGCTGCCCGTGCTCGGCTTCTTCCTCCACGGCGAGGCCGGGGGCTACCCCTATCCGCCGTCCCTGATCCGCCGGCTGCTGGCCCTGCCGTCGGCCATCGGCGTCAAGCTCGCCACCCTGGACCGCGCGATGGCCTGCCAGGACGCGATCCGCGCGGCCGAGGGCAGCGGAAAGCTCGTCGTGACCGGCGAGGACCGGATGTTCGGCCCGTCCCTGATGTGGGGCGCCGACTCGGCCCTGGTCGGCATCGCCGCGGCGCGTGTGGGTCTGACGAACGCGGTCCTGGACGCGTGGACGGCGGGCGACCACACCGCGTTCGTCCGCGCGTCGGGCCGGCTCGACCGTTTCGCGGAGGCCACGTTCACCGCCCCGATCGAGGGCTATGTGCAGCGGATGCTGTGGGCGGCGGTGTGGGAGGGACTGCTCCCGGAGTCGGCGGCCCATGACCCGTACGGGCCGCGGCTGCCGGAGTCCGAGCGGACGACCGTGGTCAGGTGCCTGGAGTCCCTCTCGGAGGAGAAGGACTGAGGGCTGTCCTCACCGCACCGCACCTCGCCCGTCCAGCCGCACCCGCCCGGCTACCGCGCGGCGGCCACGGCCGGGCGCAGCTCCGGGAAGAGCGTCAGCGCGTTGCGCCACAGCACCATCTCGCGCTCCTCCTCCGAGAAGCCCGCATCCCGGATCACGCCCAGCGACCAGCACGGATCGATCAGCGTCGCGTCCGTGCCGAACAGCATCCGCTCCACCGGCACCCCCGCCTCCCGCGCGTAGGCCACCCGTCCCGCGTCCGCCGCCGTACGGCAGTGCTCCAGATACAGCCGGTCGCAGCCCGCCGCCGCGTGCGCGGCCTCACGCCAGGCGTCCCCGCCCGCATGACCCATGATCACCCGCAGTCCCGGGCGCTCCGCCAGGAGTTCGGGCAGAAGCGTCACCTCGCGGCCCCAGGTGTGCAGCAGCAGCGGTACGCCCGCGTCCGCGACCACGTCGAACGCCTCCGCCATCTCACGGGTCCCCGGCAGCCGCCCCGGGTAGTGGGTGTGGATCTTCGCCCCGACGAACAGCCCGGTGCCCAGGCACCGCTTGAGGTCCGCCGCGCTCTCCTCGATCCGGTTCGGGTTCACCACCGCGTACCCCCGCAGCCGCGGCCGGGTCTCCAGGACCTCCCGCAGCGCCGCGTTCCCGGCGACCGCGTCGAGGACCACCGCCTCCGACGCCGACACCAGCTGGACGTCGATGCCGTAGCGGTCCATCTGGCGCAGGTTGTTGTCCGCGTCGCCGCAGGTCAGATGGAACTGCCAGCGGCCCACATGCGCGTGCACATCGATGATCGGCATCAGACGAGCAACTCCTCGATGTTCTTGGTGGAGATCGCGGCACGGTCGTCGTCGGAGATGTCCGCGTAGCGCAGCCGCAGCGTCAGGGGCGAGATGTCCATGAAGGGCGTGCGCGAGCCGAAGACCAGATGGCGGGAGCCCACCCCGTCGACCACCCGCTCGATCGAGTCGCAGCCGGACAGCAGACGCGTGGTGACCCGGAACCCCGGCTCCTCGCGGGCCATCAGCAGGAAGTCCGCCAGCAGATACGCGTGCAGATCCAGGAAGATCACCTCCGCGCCCCGGTCGGCGAGCGCCGGTCCGAAGCGGCGCGGGTCACCGTCGTGCAGCAGCACCATCCCGCGCTCCAAGGCCAGCTTCACCACCCGCCGGTAGCCCGGGAAGCCGGGCTCGGCCGCCTGCTCGACGGTGAACAGCCGCAGGAACCGCACACCGTCGGCGGCCAGTTCGTCCAGCCGCTCCTCGGCGGTGAGCGCGTCCCGGACGTCGACCGTGCCGACGGGCAGCAGCTCCGGGCAGTCCGCGAGATCGCGCACGGTCTCGGCGTTGCCCGCGCCGTCGTGGAAGAGGGGTCCCCGGGTGGAGAGTGCCAGCGCGCCGGCGACGGGGGAGCGGTCCAGGATCGAGCGCACCTGCGCGAGCCCGAGATCACGCTCGTGCCGCGGCCAGGGCCCGTACAGCACATCCACGTCCCAGCCGATGTGCTCCGCCGGCGTCGGATGCAGCCACTCGTACGTCTGTGTCGCGCTCATCGTGCTCCCACCTCGCACAGGGCCCGCGCGATGCGGTCCACGTCGTCTTCGGTGTACGCCTCGTTCCACGGGAGCACGAGCAGCGTACGGTCGATCAGCTCCTCCGCCCGGGGGCACAGTCCCGGCGGATACCCGGGCAGGGCCGGGTTGGCGTACAGCGGCCGTTCCAGATAGCCGGGCACCGACGGGATGCCCAGATCCTGGAGCCGCTTGCCCCAGCGGGCGTTGTCGTCGACCAGGAGCGGCACCACCCACCAGGCGTGGCCCTCCCGGCGCTCCGGCATCCGGCAGTCCCGCAGGCCCTCGATCGCGGCGGCCAGCTGTCCGGCCCGCCGGCGCCGGCGGGACACCACGTCCGCCACCTTGCCCAGCTGGGCCCGCGCGACCGCGGCGACGAGCTCCGGCATCCGGTAGTTGAGGCCCATCGTGCGGTGGATACGGCCCTCGGTGCGGTCCCAGCCCTTGTCCATGAACAGCCGCATCCCGCGGGCGAGCTCCGGGTCGTCGGTGACGGCCAGTCCGCCGTCGCCCGCGGTGATGTGCTTGAACTGCTGGAGGCTGAAGCAGGCGATGTCGCCGAGCGTGCCGAGCAGCCGGCCCTCCTCGTCCTCGCCGAGCCAGGCCTGCGCGCAGTCCTCGATCAGCACGAGCCCGTGCCGGTCGCAGATCGCGCGCAGCGCGACGATGTCCGCGGCGGCGCCGAAGAGATGGACGGCGATGACCGCCTTGGTGCGCGGGGTGATGGCCGCCTCGACCGCCGCCGGGTCGAGATTGCCGTCCTCGGCCCGTACGTCGGCGAACACCACCCGCGCGCCCTGGGCCATGACGGGAGCCACCGTGCCGAAGTCCGAGATCGGTGTGGTGACGACCTCGTCGCCCGGCCCGGCCCCGGCCGCCGCGACCGCCAGGTGCAGGGCCGCCGTACCCGAACTGCAGGCCACGGCCTCCCGCCGGGAGTACAGGTGCGACATCTCCGCTTCCAGGGAGCGTGCTTCACTTCCGAAGGAACTGCACAGCACCGCGGAGTCGAGGACCCGCAGCACCGCGGCCCGTTCCTCCTCGCCGAAGGTGCGGCCGCGCGGATCGAGATCTGTGGGCAGTGGCATTTCCCGTTCGGGCATCGGGGCACTATCCTCTCCGCAAGTGTGCGGTTATGGCCTGGGCCGAAATTAGGGCCGTGGGTTGGTGGGCGTCAACCTCCGGCTGAATGTGTCGTACCCCCTCCAACCACTCCAGCAGAACGGAGACCGGCCGATGGCTCTCACGGTCGGCGTCATCGGTCCCGAGGACCTGGTCCACAAGGTGGTCGCGGTCGGCGGCGCTTCGGGCGCCGAGCGCCTGGTGCCCCTCGCGTACCGGCACGAGGACGAGACCCTCGACATGGTCACCCGGGCCCAGGCGGAGGCCGACGCCCTGCTGTTCACGGGCGTCGTCCCGCACACCCTCGCCGCGGCGGCCGGCCTGCTGGACCGGCCCGCGATGTACGTCCCGTACAACGGCGCGACCCTGCTGCGCGCCCTGGTGGAGCTGCTCCGCCTCGGCCACGACGTCTCCCGCATCTCCATCGACACCCTGCGCCGCAGCGAGGTCATGGAGACGCTGACCGAGGCCAAACTGCCCACCGAGCATGTGCACGTGCTGCCCCACCGGCCGGGGCTGACCTCGCAGGACCTCGCCGACTTCCATCTGAACGCGCGCGACAGGAAGCAGGCGCGGGTCGCCATCACCTGCCTCGGTTCGGCGTACCACCTCCTCGAACACGAGATGCACGCCGTCCGGCTCGCGCCCTCGCGCCATTCCATACGCTCCACGCTCCAGGCGCTGGTCCTCGCCACCGCCGGAGCGCACAGCGGCGACGCCCAGATCGCCCTCGGCATCATCGATCTGCCCGCGGACGACCGGGAACTCGCCGCCGACCTGCGGGTGCTCGGCGGAAGTCTCGCCGGGCTGCCGGACGGCGCACGGCTGGTCGTCACCACCCGCGGGGTCCTGGAAGAGGTGAGCGAGGAGTTCACCCGCCTCCCCTTCCTCGCCGACCTCGCCGCACGTCACGGCACCGCCCACGTCGGATTCGGTCTCGGGCGCACCGCCGCGGAGGCGGAATCGCTGGCCAGACGGGCCGTCAACCGGGCCCGCTCGGTGGGCGCGGTCGCCGGAGTCGTCTCCATGACCGACGATGTCGACATCGTCATCGACGCGGAACGCACCCCGCCCGTGAGCCCCGCGACGGGTCCGGAGAGCACGGCCACACTGGCCCGCCGCGTCGGACTCAACCCGAGGACGCTGGACCGGCTGCGGGAACTGGCCGCCGAGGAAGAGGAGGACGGCATCACCGCGCACCGCGTCGCCGAACACCTCTCCGTCCAGCAACGCACCGCCCGCCGCATCCTCAAGCGACTCGAACGCGCGGGGGTGGCGGTCCCCACCGGCAGCCGGCAACTGGGTCAGACCGGCCGCCCTCCGATCGTCTACCGCGTACGCCTCTGAGCCCGCGCTTACGGCCCGGGCCGTAAACCGAAGGAGCCGTGCTTGAAGATCGCCTCGGTCCACACGCGCGTCGTCAGGGCCCCCTACCGACGCCCCTTCGTCATCAGCAGCGGCACCAGCCCCGAACTCGTCAGCCTCGTCGTCGAGGTGCGCACGGCCGACGGTCTCTCCGGCTTCGGCGAGGCCTCCCCGATGACCGCCTACACCGGCGAGACCCTCGCCGGACTCGAAGCCGCCCTCACCGACCACGCGGCGCCCGCGCTCATCGGCCGTGATCCCCGCGATCTGGCCGGGGCTCACCAGGCCATGGACAGCGCGATCCGCGGCCAGCACCTCGCCAAGGCCGCGCTGGACATCGCCCTGCACGACCTCTCCGCCCGCGCCGCCGATCGGCCGGTCCATCTGCTGCTCGGCGGCTGCGTACGGCCGCGCGTGCCCACCACCTGGGTGGTCGGGCTCGGCACCGTCGACGAGATGGTGAAGGAGGCGGCGGAGTACGCGGCCAGAGGCTTCACCCACATCAAGGTCAAGGGCGGTGAGGACCCGGACCTCGACGTCCAGCTGGTGCGTCTCGTACGCGAGGTGCTGCCGGACACGGCCGAGCTCTGCCTCGACGCGAACGAGGGCTACGACCCCGGCACCGCGGGCCGTACCGTCGCCCGCATGGCCGACGCCGGACTCGATCTGGTCGAACAGCCGCTGCCGCGCTGGGACCTGACGGGCATGGCGGGACTGAGGAGCAGCGGCGGGGTACGGGTGATGGCCGACGAGAGCATGCAGTCGCTGCACGACGCGATGGAGATCGTGCGGCGGGGCGCGGCCGACGTCCTGAACATCAAGATCCTCAAGGTGGGCGGTCTGCACCGGGCCCGGCAGATCGCGGCGCTCGCGGAGGCGGCGGGGCTGTCGGTGAAGCTCGGCACGATGCCGGAGCTGGGTGTGGCGACCCTGGCGGCGGCGCATCTGGCGGCGTCGCTGCCGCACGCGACGGTCCCGGCGGATCTGGTGGGACCGCTCCTGGTCTCGGAGGAGCCGCTGGCTCCGACGGCGTTCGCCCACACCGCGGACCAGGGCTGGCTGGCGATCCCCACGACGCCCGGTCTGGGGCACGACCTGTAGGGACGTCGGGCAGGTGCATACCCAGGGCGGGGTGTTCCGGGCCGCCCGGCCGGCTACAGCAGGCGCGTCGCGTCGTCCATCACCGGGACGACCCGGCGCGCCAGTATCCCCACCGGCCCCTCCGCCCGCTCCAGACCCAGCAGCGCCGTCACCGCTCCCGCGGTCTCCGTGTCCGTCGCCGCCGTTGCCGTCAGCAGCGCGATCAGGTGGTCGATCAGCCAGTCACGCAGCTCCTGGGCCGCGGGCTGCTTCCCCTCGTCCAGCCAGATCAGCGAGGCCGCCTCGACCGCGGCGATCCATGTGCGCACCATCATCCGCAGCCGCGCGCCCGGCCGGTGCACGCCGAGATGGACGAGGATCTGCTCGGCGGCCGCCCGCCGCACCTCGTCCACGATCGCCGTCGTACGCGAGGTCTCGGCCACGCTCCCGCCGCGCAGCAGCGCGCTGAACCCCGCGTCGTGCTCGTCGACGAACGCCAGATAGCGGTCCAGCACCCGCGAGAGCCGCTCCGTCGGCGGCCCGGACGGCGGTTCGGTGAAGCACAGCTCCAGTTCGTCGGCCGCCGAGCGCAGGGCCGCCTCGTACAACTGCGGTTTCCCTCCCGGGAAGTAGCGGTAGACGAGGGGCCGGGACACCCCGGCCGCCTCGGCCACGTCGTCGAGCGAGATCTCGCCCGGCGGCTGGTGCGCGAAGAGGGTGAGGGCCGCCGCCAGGAGCTGCCTGCGGCGTTCCTCGACGCTGAGCCGTCGGTACGCACGGGTCGCCGGAGCGGGACTGGTCATGCTCGCAGCGTAACCGCACGGCTCCGGCAGCAGGCGGCGAGCGGGGAAGCCCGACAGGGGCCCGGCCGCCTCTCCCGCCGGGCGGCCGTCGACTACGCCAGCAGGCCCGAGCTCTTCCACAGCCTCCTCCCGGGGCCCCTCAGCACGCCGATGTCGTCCAGGAAGTCCGTGAGCCGCTTGGCTCCCGACTGCATCACCTCGCGACGGTGGCCGCTCGCCTTCACCTGCGCCACGGCCGCACGGCGGTCCAGTCCGACGTTCGTGTAGACCTGCGGATTGATGAAGCAGACGGAGAACACCTTGGCCGCCTCGCCGCAGCTGAGCCGGGTGAACTCCTGCTCCCAGCGCGGCGCGGTCACCATCTGTCGCCGCAACTCCTCGCGGGCGTACCGGACATGGCGGGCCTCTTCCACCACATGGATACGGGTGACACCGCGCACCAGGGTCTGGACCCGCTCGTCCGGGAACGTCAGCCGCTGCATCCAGTCGAGGATCTCCTCGCCGAGCAGGGTCGCCGCGAACGAACCGGGCGTCGTCGACACGGTCTTCAGGACGCGGGCGAGATTGTGGTAGACCCGCGGCACCGGGTAGGCGGGTGCTCCGCCCTTCTGGATCATCCGGGCGAACATCATCGAGTGCCGGCACTCGTCCGCGATCTCGGTGAGCGCGTACCGCACATGGTTGCTGGTCACGGACTTGTCGTAGATGTGCCGCACCAGCAGCTGCATCAGGATGATCTCGAACCAGATGCCCAGCGAGGCCAGCGAGGCCGCCTCGTGCCTGGCCAGGTCCATCCGCTGTTCCTCGGACATCTTCCGCCACAGCGGGGTGTCGTACAGCGACACCAGCTCCGGTGGCCAGAACCACTTGTCGTCCTCGACGGGGGAGTCCCAGTCGAGCTCCTTGTCGGGGTCGAAAGAGTGCTTGGCGGAGGACTCGAGCAGGCGCTCGGCGACCTGTTCACGGTCCCTCAGAGGGCCGAGTGCATCGCGCAGCAGCCGCAAGTCGCGTTCGGTCACGGTCGTCATGGCAGTTATGAGACTCCTTGTCAGTAAGCTCGTCAATCCCTTGCGCACGACTTGTTGACTCTTCGTCTACCAACGTGTGAGCCTGCCAAGTGGCCTTCGGTATACGGGATATGAGGCGAAGGAGTCGCCGGTGTCGACGTACGACCGCTACACGAACGCCCCTGAAAGCCTCCAATGGCAGGTCCCGGCCTCGGGCGCGGCCCGCTTCAGCTGGGAGTACGACGACGGCCGCGACCGTCTTCTGGCCCTGTACCAGAAGGGCAAGGACAAGCAGTGGGACGGCGCCAAGCGCATCGACTGGGACCTCGAGGTCGATCCGTACGACCCGCTCGGCACCCCCGACGAGGCGCTCACCCTCTACGGTTCGCGCCACTGGGCGAAGCTCACCGAGAAGGACAAGGGCGAGCTGCGGAAGCACTACACCGCGTGGCAGTTCAGCCAGTTCCTGCACGGCGAGCAGGGCGCGATGGTGTGCGCCGCGCGCATCGTCGAGTCGGTGCCCGATCTGGACGCCAAGTTCTACTCGGCCACCCAGACCATGGACGAGGCCCGGCACGCGGAGATCTACGGGCGCTTCCTGCACGAGAAGGTCGGGATGCTCTACCCGATCAACGACAACCTCCAGGGGCTGCTCGGCGACACCCTGCGCGACTCGCGCTGGGACATGCCCTACCTCGGCATGCAGGTCCTCATCGAAGGGCTCGCCCTCGCCGCGTTCGGCCTGCTCCGTGACACCACCGACAAGCCGCTGCCCAAACAGATCCTGGCGTACGTCATGCAGGACGAGGCGCGGCATGTGGCGTTCGGGCGGATGGCGCTGCGCGACTACTACAAGCAGCTCAGCGACGCGGAACTGCGCGAGCGCGAGGAGTTCGTGATCGAGGGCTGCTATCTGATGCGCAACCGCCTCAGCGGTGTCGAGGTCCTGGAGAACTTCGGCATCCCGCGCCAGGAGGCCGCCGAGCTGTCCGAACAGTCGGAGTTCCTCCAGCTGTTCCGCAAGCTGCTGTTCAGCAGGATCGTGCCGTGCGTGAAGGACATCGGGCTGTGGGGCGAGCGGCTGCAGAAGGCGTACCTGGACATGGGCGTCTTCGACATGGGTGACGCCAATCTCGACCTGCTGATGACCCAGGACGAGGAGATCGCGGAACAACTGGACCGCGAACGGTTCGCCGTAGAGGAGCGGGCCAGGGTGGCGGAGGTCGAGGAGGCGATCGCGGAGGGCGGAGCCGCCAGTCCTTGATCGTGCTGTTCCGGGAGGCACCGGGCCGTCGGCCGGTGTTCCGGGCGGGCGTACGCTTCCCGCGCGGATGACCTGCCGGTTGAACCGGGACCGCCGGCCGGCCGTACTCATAGCCGGCGGCCTGACCTCCCGAGCCCGGTCCGCCGTGCCACCACCGCGCTTCGCACGGAAGGACCTTCGGGTGTCGCTCTTCACGCGCTCTCGTCAGCTGCTGCACAAGGACGCGGCGACCACCGAGGAGGACCCGACGCCGACGGCGGGTGACGCGGGCCCGGATGCCCCGGCCGACGCCGAAACGGAGGGCACCGCGGCAGCCGACGCCGAAGGGGAAGGCACCGCGGCAGCCGACGCCGACACCGAAACGGAAGGCGCCGCCGCAGCCGACCCCGAGCCTGCCGCCGACCCGGACGCCGACCCCGAATCGGTCCCGGCCGGCGGGCGGAGGCATCCGGGCGTCCTGCGCGCCCGCTCGTCGACGACGACCGTGCTCGCCGCCCTGCTGGTGTTCGCCGCGCTCGTCGTCCCCAACGAGCTCACGCGCGTGACACCCGCCTCCTTCACCCGCATACCCGTCGAGGCGATCTTCGGTGCCGCCCTGCTGCTGGTCCTGCCGACGCGGGCGCGACGGGTGACGGCGGTCGTCGCCGGGGTGTGCCTCGGTCTCGTGACCATCCTGAACCTGCTGGACATGGGGTTCTACTCGGTGCTCGACCGGCCGTTCGATCTCGTCCTGGACTGGATCCTGTTCGACGACGCGAAGGCGTTCCTCCAGGACTCGGTCGGCACGGCCGGTGCGATCGGGGCCGTCGTCGTGGTCATCGCCCTGGTCATCGCCGTGCTCGTCCTCATCACGCTGGCGGTCGTCCGGCTGACCCGGCTCGTCGCCGAGCACAGCGCGGTGGCCACCCGTTCCGTCCTGGTGGCCGGGACCGTCTGGGTCGCCTGCATGGCGCTCGGGATACAGAACGTCGGCGTCCCCGTCGCCTCCCTGGCCACGGCCGACCTCGCCAAGCACCGTCTGTACACGGTGCGCGCGGGCATCGAGGACGAGCGGGCGTTCGCCAAGGAGGCGGCCGTCGACAGGTTCGCCGACACCCCCGCGGACCAGCTGCTGACCGGACTGCGCGGCAAGGACGTCATCTTCGCGTTCATCGAGAGCTACGGCCGCAGCGCCATCGAGGACCCGGCGATGGCGCCGCAGATGAACGACACCCTCGCCGAGGGCACCGACCGGCTGAAGGCGGCCGGGTTCTCCGCACGGAGCGGCTTCCTCACCTCGCCCACGTTCGGCGGCGGCAGCTGGCTGGCGCACTCCACCTTCATGTCGGGCCTGTGGGTCAAGAACCAGCAGCGGTACCGCAGTGTCACCTCCAGCGACCACCTCTCGCTGACCGGCGCCTTCCAGCGCTCCGACGCCTGGCGGACGGTCGGCATCATGCCGGGCGTCACGCGCTCGTGGCCGGAGGGGAAGTTCTACGGCCTCGACACCGTCTACGACTCCCGCGAGCTCGGCTACGAGGGCCCGAAGTTCAGCTGGGCGCCCGTTCCCGACCAGTACAGCCTGTCGGCCTTCGAGCGCCTGGAGAACAGCAAGCCGGGCCGCAAGCCGCTGATGAGCGAGATCATCCTCGTCTCCAGCCACAACCCCTGGGCACCCATCCCCAAGTCGATCGGGTGGGACGACGTCGGTGACGGCTCGGTCTACAAGTCCATCAGCAAGGAGGGGAAGGACCCGAAGGAGGTCTGGAAGGACCCCGACCAGGTGCGCACCGAGTACCGGAGGGCCATCCAGTACTCGGTGAACAGCCTTGTCTCGTACGTGGCGAGGTACGGAGACAAGGACACCGTGCTGGTGTTCCTCGGCGACCACCAGCCCGCGAAGGTCGTCACCGGTGAGAACGCCGGCCGGGACGTGCCGATCTCGATCGTCGCCCACGACCCCGCGGTTCTCGACAAGATCGCCGGCTGGGGCTGGCACGAGGGTCTCAAGCCGTCACCGGACGCACCGGTCTGGCCGATGGACACGTTCCGCGACCGCTTCCTGACGGCGTACGGCCCGCAGCCCGCCGCTCCGGCGACGCCACCGGCACGCTAACGCGGCGGCTCGGCACGAGCCGGGCTGTACGCCGGGTTCAGTGGCCCGGGTTCGCCGCGCCCGCGCCCGGCGTCCGCGTCGGCCGGCGTACGGCCGCCGGCCGTTCCTCCGCCGCCACCGCCATCTCGACCAGCGCCACGTCCGCCCCGCGCGCCGCGACCAGTTGGAGGCCCACCGGGCAGCCGTCGTCCGTGAAGCCCGCCGGGACGCTGGCCGCCGGATGGCCGCTGAGGTTGAACGCCCAGGTCAGCCCCGTGGAGTAGGTGTCGCCCGGGCCGTCGTGGCCATGGGGGCGGTTCGGGGTCGCCGGGGTCAGCAGCACGTCGGTCCGGGCGAACAGGGCGTCCAGGCGGCGGTCGTTCTCCGCGCGGACCGCCGCACCGGCGGCCGGGCGGCCGCCCCGGATCGCCTGCCAGGCATTCCCTGGGTCGAGCAGTTCGAAGGGGCTCCGGTCCAGGCGTACCACTCCGCTTGTCTCCAGCAGCTCGGCCGCCGCCCGTGCCACCGACTCCACCTCCGCCTCGGTCCGCGCGAATCCCAGGTCCGGTGACCAGCGCGCCCGCAGCGGCAGGACCGGGCGCACCTCCTCGTAGGTGTCGAGCACCGCCCGCAGACAGGTCCGCGCGTCCGCGGCCGTGGGGGTGAGCACACCGGCCGAGGCGAGACCGGTGCGGTCGGGCGACGGCAGCAGGCCGTTCGTCGTCTTCAGCCCGAACACCCCGCACCAGGCTGCCGGGATGCGTACCGACCCCGCGCCGTCGCTGCCCGTGGCGAGAGCGGCCATGCCCGTCGCGACCGCCACCGCCGCGCCCGCCGAGGAGCCACCGGGCGTGCGGTCCGCACGGTACGGGTTGAGCGTCCGGCCGTGCCGGCCGAGGCCCCAGGTCTGCCAGTACGTGCCCGGCCCCGGCACCGCCGTCGACCCGACCGGCACGGCGCCCGCCGAGATCAGCCGCCGGGCCGCGTACGCGCGGATGCCGGCCGGCCCCTTCACCGCGAACGGAACCCCCGCCAGCGGCCCCGCCGGATCGGGCTCCCGGCTCAGCGCCCGCTCCGGCCACACGTCGAGGAAGGCGCAGACCTGCGGGTCCAGCCGTTCGATCCGCTCCAGAGCCCGGGCCACCGTCATCGGTTCAGTCTCGCAGGGCCGCCTCCATGACGGCGCGCGCGATGGGAGCCGCGCTGCCGCCGCCGCTGATGGCCCCGCGTACCCCCGTGGCGTCCTCGACGACCACGGCGACCGCGACCGCCGGCCCGGTGGCGCCGCGCTCCTGCGCCCAGGAGATGAACCAGGCGTACGGCGTACCCGAGTTGCCCAGTCCGTGCTGGGCCGTGCCCGTCTTGCCGCCGACCTTCGCCCCCTTGATCGCGGCCTTCCCACCGGTGCCGTCCTCCACCACCCGCACCATCAGCCGCTGCAACTCGCGTGCCGTGGAGGGGGACATCGCCTGGTGGTACGAACGCTGGTCGGTCTGCGAGAGCGTCCGGCCGCCGGGGGTCGTCACCCGCTCCACCAGATGGGGCTGCTTGAGGTCCCCTCCGTTGGCGACGGCCGCCGAGACCATCGCCATCTGGAGCGGTGTCGCGGTGGTGTTGAACTGCCCGATCGACGACAGCGCCAGCTGGTCCACCGTCATCCGGGTGTCGAAGTTCGAGGGGGCCACCCCGGAGGGGATGCGCAGTTTGCGGTCGTTGAAGCCGAACCTGGAGACCGTGTCCAGCATGCCGGCCAGGCCGATCTTCACGCCGATGTCCGCCATCACCGAGTTGCACGACCACTGGATCGCGTAGGCGAGCGAGGCGTTTGCGCAGTCCTTCGTCGCGTTGGGCAGCGTGGTGCGGGTGCCCGGCAGGATGTACGGGTCGGGCGTACCGGTCGGCGCGTCGACATCGGCGACCACCCCCGCGTCCAGCGCCGCCGCCGCGGTCACGATCTTGAACGCGGAGCCGGGCGGATACGTCTGCCGGATCGCCCGGTTCAGCATCGGCTGTGTGTACTCCGCGTTGAGCCGTGCCCACGCGTACGTCGTCGACATGCCCGTGCCCGAGAGCTCGCCGGGGTCGTACGACGGGCTGCTGACGAGCGCGAGAATCCTGCCGGTCGACGGTTCGAGCGCGGCGACGGCGCCCCGCTTGCCGCCGAGGCCCCGGTACGCGGCCTCCTGCATCGAGGGCTTGATGGTGGTGACGACATTGCCGCCGGACCGCCGGTTGCCGCTCACGTCGTTCCAGAACGGGAACGCGGTGAGCAGCGGATCCGATCCGGAGAGCACCTTGTCCTCCGCGTTCTCCAGGAGAGTGGTGCCGTATGTCTGTGAGGAGAAGCCGGTCACCGGCGCGTACAGCGGACCCTGGGGGTAGGTGCGTTCGAAGCGGAGCTGCTGGCCGGTGTCCTCGTTGCCGGTGACGGGTCTGCCGCCGACCAGGATGTCGCCGCGCGGCCCGTCGTAACGGCCGATCGCCGTCCGGCGGTTCGCCGGGTTGTCGTCCAGCGAGCCGGACGCGACGACCTGCACCCGTGCGGCGTTGATCAGCAGGGCGATCAGCAGCAGGAAACAGAGGCCGGCTGCGCGGCGGATGTAGCGGATCACCTGTCCTCCTTCAGGGCCGGGACGAGGACGTCGTTGTCGGCCGGTTCCGGGCTCGGCCTGCGGGCCGAGTCGCTGACCCGGATCAGCAGCGCCACGATGATCCAGTTGGTGACGACGGACGAACCGCCCTGCGCCAGGAAGGGCATCGCCATACCGGTGAGCGGGATCAGCCCCATCACACCGCCCGCGATGACGAAGACCTGGAGGGCGATGATCGAGGCGAGCCCCACCGCCAGCAGCCGTCCGAACGGGTCGCGCAGACAGAGCCCGGCCAGGAAGCCGCGCGCCACCATCAGCGCGTAGAGCATCAGGATGCCGGTGAGGCCGACCAGTCCGAGTTCCTCGCCCGCGGTGGCGAGGATGAAGTCGGACTTGGTTGCGAACCCGATCAGCGTGGAGTGGCCGAGGCCGAGGCCGGTGCCGAGCATCCCGCCCGCGGCGAAGGCGAACAGCGACTGGGCGACCTGGCTGGGTCCTTGGCCGGCCTCGATGGTCGCGAAGGGGTCGAGCCAGTCCTGCACCCGGCCGTGCACATGGGGTTCGAGCAGACCGACCGCGACCGCCCCGGCCGCCGCGAGCGTCAGCCCCACCGCGATCCAGCCGGTCCGGCCCGTGGCCACGTACAGCATGATCACGAAGAGCCCGAAGAAGAGCAGCGAGGTGCCGAGGTCACGCTCCAGCACGAGCACGGCGACGCTGATCAGCCAGATCGCGACGACGGGACCGAGTACCCGGCCGGTGGGGAGCTGCATCCGCCAGATACGGCGTCCGGTGCTGGCGAGCGTGGTGTGGTTGGCGGCGAGGTAGGCCGCGAAGAAGACGGCGAGCAGGATCTTCGCGAACTCGCCCGGCTGGAAGGACAGTCCGCCGATACGGATCCAGATCCGGGCGCCGTTCACCGAGGGGAAGAAGATCGGCACCAGCATCAGGGCGAGCGCGGCGGCGACCGAGACATAGGCGTAGCGCTGGAGGAGCCGGTGGTCGCGCAGCATGAGGACCACGGTGATGAAGAGGGCGACTCCGAGCGTGGACCAGATCAGCTGGACGGGCGCGGCGATGTCGTGCGGGGTCTCCTGGTCGAGCCGGTAGATGAGCACCAGGCCCAGACCGTTGAGGAGGACCGCGATGGGCAGCAGCAGCGGGTCGGCGCACGGGGCGCGGAACCGCACGGCGAGGTGGGCGAGCAGCGCGAGGACGCCGAGGCCTGCGCCGTAGCGCAGTACGTCGTGCGGTACGGCGTTGTGGCGGGCGAGACCCACCGCCGCGTAGCCGAAGACGCTGATGAGGACGGCGCCCACCAGGAGCGAGAGCTCGACGCCCCGCCGCCGGGGAAGACGCGGGGCGGGCGGGGGAGCCTCCGCCGTCGTTGCGGTCATGCCACGCAACGTAGCAAGACGCAAGTCTTATGTCCCTTTATGTCAATAGTGTGCCGATGAGGAGTCGACGGAACGTCACATCCCGCCTTCGGGTGCGCGGTCGGGGGAGTCGTCGTCGAACCGCACGTACTCGGGCAGCGTCAGCCGGGCCACCGCACCGCCCCCGGGTGCGTTCGTGAAGCGCAACTCGGCGCCGATCGAGGCCGACTGGCCGACCGCGATCGTCAGCCCGAGCCCGTGCCCCTTGCTGCCGCCCTCGGTACGGAACCGCGCCGGGCCGTGTGCCCGCAGATACTCGGGATAGCCCGGCCCGTGGTCGGTGACCGTCACCACCGGGCCGTCCACGGTCAGCACCACCGCCGGCCTCCCGTGCCGGTGGGCGTTGGAGACGAGATTGCCGAGCACGCGTTCGAGCCTGCGGCGGTCGGTCTCCACCGCCGCGTCCCGTAGGACCCGCACCTCGGTGTCCGTTCCCGACAGCCGCACCACGCGCTCGGCCAGCCGCGCCAGTTGGTGCACCTCCAGGTCCACCGTCTCGCTGCCCGCGTCCAGCCGGGAGATCTCCAGCAGGTCCTCGGTCAGCGAGCGCATCGCGCGCACCCGGTCCCGCACCATCTCGGCCGGGCGGCCCTCGGGCAGCAACTCGGCCGCCGCGGTCAGCCCGGTCAGCGGAGTCCGCAGCTCGTGCGCCACGTCTGCGGTGAACCGCTGCTCGCTCTGCAGCTTTCCCTGGAGCGAGGAAGCCATCGTGTCCAGCGCGCCGGAGACCGTCGCCACCTCGTCCTGGCGGCGCGAAGGGTCCTCGGTGCGCGGGTCGTTGACCCGGGCGTCGAGGTCGCCCGCGCTGATCCGCCGCGCCACCTGCGCGGTCAGATGGAGCCGGCGGGTGATCCGGGTGACGGCGAACGCGCCGACCAGCAGCGTGGCCCCGATGGCCAGTCCCGACGAGCCCACGATCGCCCGGTCCAGGCCGTCGATGGTGTTCGCGCTCTGGGTGTAGTCGACGCGTACGGCGATGGCGCGGCCGTCCGCGGGCCCCGCGGCCCACATGGTCGGGCGCCCCTCGAAGCCGCTCACCACCGTGCCGCGTTTC
Source organism: Streptomyces sp. NPDC058685 (assembly GCF_042714725.1). Taxonomy (NCBI): domain Bacteria; kingdom Bacillati; phylum Actinomycetota; class Actinomycetes; order Kitasatosporales; family Streptomycetaceae; genus Streptomyces; species Streptomyces sp. NPDC058685. The sequence goes on along the minus strand of NZ_JBHXSL010000016.1, from coordinate 89,144 downwards.
CCGCCGACGGCGACATCGCGCAACGCCACCGGCAGGCCCGGGGGATCCACGCCCGCGTACCGGGGCAGGGGAGCACCGCCCTCGTACGCCTCGGTGGCCTCCGTCAGCCGGTCCAGCGCCTTCCCGCGGGACTCCTCCACCGTCTGCCGGGTGACCGAGGCGTGCACCAGCGCGCCCAGCAGCGCCGCGAGCGCACAGCACATCACGGTGATGAAGACCGCGGCCTTCCAGGTGAGGGTCGCGGTCCAGCGGGGCAGCCGCGGCGCTCTCACGGCCCGGCCGCCGGACGCTTCGGTGTGGCGGAGGGTGACGGCGTGGCGGACGGGGAGGGTGACGGCGTGGCGGACGGGGAGGGTGACGCCGTGGCGGACGGGGACGGTGTGACACGGACGATCTCATCGCTCGTCGCCAGCATCGCGTTCTGCCGGGCGTCCCAGGACCACACCGTGCGGTACTCGTACCCGGGGATGCCGGCGGAGACCGAACGCAGCACGAGGTCGCGGCCGGCCAGCTCCACGTTCACCAACTGGTCGTACGTGGCCATGATCCGCGTCAGCCCGCCCCGGTCGGGCATGTAGCAGCGCACCGCCGTCTGCTGCTGCGGCAGGGTGATGCCGACGATCAGCTCGTCCTGCCCGTCACCGGTCAGATCGCGGTAGTACGGCGGGAGGACCGGGCACGACGCGGGCTTCGCCGTGCACCCGCGGAGCTGGGCGACCGTCTCCTGGTAGCGGTCGTCGGCGCCGGTGAAGGTGCTCGGCTTGGCGGCGGCCTCGGCGAGCAGGACCGTCACCGGGTCGAGTGCGCGCACCCCGCCGGCCGGGACCGTGATGCCGGGGACCCGTTCGGTGTCGGTCTCGCCGTAGTCGTTGGGCGGCGAGGTGACGGGCGCGAGTCCGGGCCACAGCCGGACGGGCCCGACGGCCGTGGGGGTGGCGCCGGCGATCTCCAGCCGGCCCTCGTCGCCGCAACCCGACAGCAGTGCGGCGGTGGCCGCCGTCAGCAGCGCGGCGTACAGCAGGCGGGGCGGGCGCACGGGTCTCCTCGGACAGTCGGTCTTCCCGTAGACCTTATTCGTAGGGAAGTCCTTTTTGTCCACCGGCCGTGCGGTCACGCACCGCCGGCCGGAGCGCGCCGGCAGGGCGGGAGGGAGGGGTGCCTCGCGCCCGGCGGCGGCGTGACCCCGGCGCCGCTACGGGCTGTGGCCTCAGCGCTGGTACGGGTTCTGCTGCCCCGGCTGCGCCTGCTGCTGGATCTGGGGCGCTCCGCCCTGCGGGCCCGCGGCCTGCGCCAGCAGCTGGTCGGCCTGCTCCTTGGCGATCTTCTGCTCCATGCCGCAGAACGTGCATTGCGTGGCGTACTTCGTCGACACCGGGAACAGCGGCACGAAGAACAGCGTGAACTTGGTGACCCGCTTGCGGAGCGTGTGGGCGGACGGGTTGCCGCAGTGCCCGCACACCAGCGTCAGTATCGCCAGCTGGAAGATGTAGCCCTTGGTACCGAAAATGATCATGTTGCCGGTCCCTCCCTCGTCAGCGCCCGCCGGCACAGGGCCAGCAGCTTCTCATCCGTAAAGATGTCATGGCTGCCGTACCCGCCGTCCATCGCCTGGTGCCGCCGGACGGACGCGATCTCCGCACGCAGCGTCCGCTCCACCTCGTCCGCCACCGACTCCACAAGCCCGTCGGTGAGGTCCGCGAGGCACGCGGCGATCGCGGGACGCGTGCCCGGAAGGGTCTCCCAGGCCGCGCGCAGCACGGGCCACGCGCGGTCCGCGTCGCCCGTCACCCGCCACAGGGCGATCGCGGCGTCCGTCCGGGCCCACGGATCGGGCGCCCGCAGCAGTCCCGCCAGGGCGGGGGCGGCCGCTGCCGCCTCGCTCCCCACGGCACCGAGGGCCGCGGCCGCCGTGCGCCGGACGGCGAGTTCGCTCGCCGACAGGGCCGTACGCAGCACGGGAAGGACCTCCCGCGCGCCGGGCTCCACCGCCCACAGCGCCGCCGCGGTCTTCACGGCGAAGGCGCCCGAACCGTCGCTCCCGGCCAGCAGTCCCCGCAGATCCGGCGCGGCCGCACGGGCCGCGGGCCCGAAGGCGGTCAGCGCCCGCAGCGCCTGCTCGACGACCCACTCCTTGCGGTACCGGGGCGCCCCGCGCAGCACCCGCAGCACCTCCGGCAGCGCGTCGGCCGCCCGCAGCGCCGTCAGTCCGTACAGCAGAGGGCCCGCCAGGTCATGCAGCCGCTCGTCCAGATCCAGCGCGCCGAGCCGGCGGCGCAGCGCCGGTACGAGCGGCAGGGCCTTCTCGCCCAGATGGTCCAGCACATGTCCGAGGTTCTGCGGCGCCTCGTCCAGCTCCAGCAGCCGGGCCAGCACCGGCACCGCCCGCCGGTCGCCCGCGCGGGCGAGGGTCATGACGACGCTGCCCAGCATGGGCGGCCCGCCGGGCCACTCCTGCACCCAGCCGGCGGGGTCCGCCGCGACCCGGTCCGCCAGCGCGTCCGCCGCGGGCGCGGCCAGGGTGAACAGCTCCCCGAGGGCGAGCACCGCGGCGTCCGCCAGCCGCGGCTCGGGATCGCTGAGCTGCTCGCCCATGAGCCCCACCAGCTCGCCGTACTCCCCGCGCCAGGTCCGCAGCAGAGCGCCGCTCATCTGGACGGCATCGGTCCGCTGCCCCGAGTCGGGGCTGCACAACTGGTCCGTCAGCAGCGCCGTCCGGTCCTCGACCCGGTCACCCAGACCGGAGTGGAGGGTGCGCAGCAGGTCCGCCGTCCAGGGAGCGTGGCGGCCCGCCGTCTCCGCCTCGCGGCGCTCGCGCAGCTGCCCCAGCATCGTCGGCGTGGACGGCCGCTCGGGCGCCGAAGAGGCGGGCACCGGCTCGGCGCGCAGCTCCCGCAGCAGGCCCGTCACCCCGGTCACCACATCGGGCGGCAGGGCGTCCGGCGCGCAGCGGGCGAGCTGGGCCAGAGCGGCGAGCCGGACCCCCGCGCCGTAGGTCACCCGCGTCAGCCCGGTCAGCCACTCCACGACCTCGGATGCCAGACGGCCGTGCCGCAGCGCTATACGGCCCGCAGCCTCCACACAGGCGAAGCGGACCTCCGCGTCCTCTTCCGCGGCGAGGCGCCGCCGCAACAGCCCGAGCACCAGCTCCGGGTCACCGTGCAGAGTGGCGAGCGCCAGGGGCGCGGCGAGCCGCACCCCGCGGTCCCCGGAGTCGACGAGCGCGAGAAAGACGTCGGCGCCCGCGGTCACGGCCGACGCCGCCATCGCGTAGTTCGCCGCGTACTCGAACTCCTCGTCCTCCGGGTCCAGTTCGTCGTCGCCGTCGAGATCGATGCCGCCGATGCTGGTCAGCAGCTCGACGACGCCACCGCGGTCGTCGATGGACGGATCGCCGACCAGTTCCAGAAGGAAGGGGATGCAGGCGAGCGTCGAGTCGTACACATCGCCCTGGTGGTGCACCGCGCCGTACATCCCGTCGAGCGCCGACTCCCGCTCCGCGGGGTCCGGGGACGCCAGCCCGTACAGCAGGGCCGGCACGTCGTCCGCCGGACCGTAGGCATGCTCCAGTGACGCCCAGTCGACGTCGTTGATTCCCCCGAACACGCCTGCCCCCCTCCCACGAACGTGCGCTTGGGGAGAGTGTGCACCACCGCTCCGGCATCGCGGGGTTATTGCCCCGAAGGCCCCGGGGCTGTTCCCATGGTCCGGGGGTGATGGCATGACCGCGCTGCGCGTCACACCAGCACACAGGGAAGGCCGGGACCGGCTGTACGTGAGCCTTCCCGACGGACGGAACGTCGCCTGGTTCGACCGCGACACCGGGCGGATCAGCCTGGTCGCGAACGAGCACCGGGACGGCGTGCTCGCGGCTCTCGCGCCCTTCGTGACAGGGGACTTCACCATCGGGCCCCCGCCCGTGCCCACCTCCGCCGACCTCGCCAGGCTGTCCCTCCACCCCGACGACGACCTGGCCCCCAACCGCTCCGGCGAGAGCCTCCTCACGGAACTGGACCGCAGGCCCGCCTCGGGCAGTCGCTTCCGTCAGGACCCGCGCCTCGCGCGGCTCGACGCCGACCGGCTGCTCGGCGACGCCCTGGAACGCCTGGAGTCGGTGGGCTGGCGCGTCCTGCACTCGGTGCCGCTGCCCGGCGCCGACCGCATCGACCACCTGCTGCTCGGCCCGGCCGGCGCGCTGGCCGTGCACACCCTGCCCGCCCGGAAGCAGCGGGTGCGGGTCGGCGACCCGATGGTCCGCGCCGGCCGCGGTCAGCCCGTCCCGCTGCTGCGCACCACCCGCCGCCGGGCGGAGCGCGCCTCACTGGCCCTGACCGCGGCGGTACGGCCGGTGCTCGCCGTGGTCGGGGCGGCGCGGCTGGACGTGCTGCCGACTCCGCCCGACGTCAGAATCCTTCGCGAAACGGAAGTGCCCGCGCTGGCCAGGCTCGGCGGGGTGCTGAAGCCGGCGGACATCGAGGCGCTGTACGCGACGGCGCGCGACCGCCGCACGTGGCTGCGGGCCTGAGGGGACGCATGGGCCGGCGTGTGACGGCCGCGTGGGGCGGCGCCGCGGGTGGCTGCCGGCGCGAGCGGTTCGGGTGGTTCGTGTGGTTCGGGTGGTTCGGGTGGGGCACCGCCCGGCCCGCGTGGTTCGGCGATCCTCAACCCGGCGCGCTGGCTCCTTCCCCCTCGACGTCCGGGGGATGGCGCAGCCGCAGCACTGTGGTGGTCGCGTGCCGTGTGGTCCGCAGTTCCACCTCGGCGCTCAGCCCTGCCGCCACCGGCTGGTACGCGACCTCGCCGAGGCCGGCCGCCATCGCCACGTGCGCCCCGCCCGGCACGGAGGAATCGCCGGAGCCGGTGGCGGACGCCGTCGTCGCTGCCGGTCCCGGCAGGGCGGCGGCCGCCTGGACCCGCAGCGCCGGCGCCAGTGGGCTGGAGACCACGGGGGTGTCGTCGTCGGGCAGGACCAGCACCAGGGCATGCGGCCGGGAACGCGCCCCGGTGAATCCGACGACCACCGCGTCGTGCGCCGAAGTGTGCCGCAGCTTCCACCACGCGCGTGTGCCGCTGCGGTACGTCTGGTCCAGCCGTTTGATCACCAGCCCCTCGACGCCGATCCCGGGCAGCGAGTCGTACCAGGTCGCGGCCTCGTCGGCGTCGAGCGTCATCGGCACGGCCTGAAGCGGCGGACCCAGTGACCCGAGCAGAGCGACCAGCCGGCGCCGCCTCTTCTCGTACGCCGAGGTCCGCAGGTCCGCGCCGTCCTCGGCCAGCAGATCGAACGCCGCGTACGAGGCGGGAAGCCGGCGCGCAAGAGCGGGAGCCCGCCCCGGGGTTGCGGCCGCGCGCTTCTGCACGGCGGCGAAGTCGGTCCGGCCCACCGACCAGACGACGACCTCGCCGTCCAGCACCGTCCCCACCGGCAACTGCCGTGCGGCGGCGGCCAGATCGGGAAACGCGTCCGTGATGATCCGGCCGGACCGGGCCTGGAGCAGGACTTTCTCGGCGGTACGGAAGATCACCATCCGGTGGCCGTCGAACTTCGGCTCGTACGCCAGCCGCCCCCCACGCGGCAGCGTGCTCACCGACTCGGCGAGCATCACCTTCAGCGGTGGCCGCGGCATGCTCACGGCAGCGGCCTCGCCTGCCCGGGATCGGTCAGCGGGGCGAGCAGATCGCCGTACCTCTCCAGACGCGGTGCGATGTCACCGATTCGGAAGCTCAGCTCCTGCCGCGCCTCCACCTCTTCCCAGGTGACGGGCGCCGACACGGTCGGCTCGGCCCGGGCCCGCAGGGTGTAGGGAGCGGCGGTCGTCTTCGCGGCGGCGTTCTGACTGTGGTCGACGAAGACCTTCCCGGGCCGCAGATTGCGTGCCATCCGGTACAGGGCCAGCCGGGGCAGCGCGGCCTCCACCTCGACCGCCAGGCTCTTCGCGTACGCCGACACCTCCTCCGACGGGGTCGGGCGTACGGGCACCAGGACGTGCAGGCCCTTGGACCCCGAGGTCTTCACGTACGCCTCGAACCCGTCCTCCGCCAACCGCTCCCGCAGCCACAGCGCCACGGTGCAGCACTCCTCGACCGTGGCGGGTGCGCCGGGGTCGAGATCGAAGACCATCCGGTCGGCGACGGCCGGTGCGTCCTGCGTCCACTGGGGCGTGTGGAACTCGACGACCAGATTCGCCGCCCAGACAAGTGACGGCAGGTCGGCGACGACGACCTGGCGGGCGTTCTTGTCGTCGGAGCGCGGCACCGGGGCGGTCCGTACCCACGATGGCGTACCGGGCGGCGGATTCTTCGTGAAGAACATCTGCCCGTCCGGGCCGTCCGGGTATCGCAGGAAGGAGACCGGCCGGTCGTGGATGTGCGGCAGCATCGCCCCCGCTGTCGAGGCGTAGTAGTGCAGCAGCTCAGCCTTCGTCGTTCCGGTGGCGGGGTGGATGACCTTCTCCAGGTTGCTCAGCGCCAGGCGCCGCCCCTCCACCTCTGTGATCGGCGTCATACGATGAGAATCCCACGATTCCCGGAATTTCGGATGAAAGGGATCAAGCGTGCGATCCATCTGGAACGGGGCCATCTCCTTCGGCTTGGTCAGCATCCCCGTGAAGCTGATGAACGCCACGGAGAACCACGCCATCTCATTCCGCCAGATCCACGCCGCCGACGGCGGCCGGATCCGCTACCGCAAGGTCTGCGAGCTGGAGGAGAAGGAGGTGCCCAACGACGAGATCGGCAAGGGCTACGAGACCGAGGACGGCTCGGTCATCCCGATCGCGGACGAGGACCTGGCCAAGCTTCCGCTCCCGACGGCGAAGACGATCGAGATCGTGGCCTTCGTGCCGGGGACGGCGGTCGACCCGTTGCAGATCGACGCGGCGTACTACCTCTCGGCCAACGGCGGCCCGGCCGTCAAGCCGTACACGGTGCTGCGCGAGGCCCTCAAGCGCAGCGAGAAGGTCGCCCTCGCCAAGTTCGCCCTCCGAGGCCGGGAGCGCCTCGGGATGCTGCGCGTCGTCGAGGACGTGATCGCCATGCATGGCCTGCTGTGGCCGGACGAGATCCGCTCTCCGGACGAGGTGGCGCCGGACGGGGACGTCACGGTCCGCGAGGCCGAACTCGACCTGGCGGACGCCCTGATGGACACCCTCGGCGAGGTCGACATGGACTCGCTGCACGACCACTACCGGGAAGCGGTCGAGGAGATGATCGCGGCCAAGGCACAGGGCGCCGAGCTGCCCGCGCCGGCCGAGGGCGAGAGCGGCGGCGGCCAGGTCATCGACCTGATGGCGGCGCTGGAGAGCAGCGTGCGGGCCGCGAAGAACGCACAGGGCGGGGACGGGGGCACGGACACGGGCGAGCACGCGGAGGTCACGCCGATCAAGGGCCGCAAGAAGACGGGCGCGTCCAAGGCTGCGGCTAAGAAGACCGCCGCCTCGAAGACGGCGGCGGGCAAGAAGGCGGCGTCGGGGACGGCGAAGAAGGCGACCGCGACCAAGACCGCGACGTCGAAGACCGCGACGAAGGCCCCGTCGAAAGCGGCGGCGGGCAAGAAGGCGACAGCGGCGACGAAGAAGACGGCCGCGTCGAAGTCAGCGTCGAAGAAGACGACGAAGGCCTCGCCGAAGAAGCGCGCCTCGGCGTGAGGGGCCGCGTGCCGGCCCCTCCGCAGGCCTCGCCGGGGCGGATGCCGTTTCCGGCTTCGGCGTCCTGAGAGGACCGAGGTCCGGGAATGAGGTCCGGGAATGGGGTCCCGGCACGGGCCCGCGCCCTGCCACCATCACCCCATGACCGACCTCGAAGGCTTCTGGTACGCGTCCCGCGCCCCCCTCTCCTTCAAGCTCCTCATCACCGCCTCCGGCCGCGGCTGGGTCGAGTACGGCCGCGAGGGCGAGTACGCGTCCAACACCGAGTTCACCTGGTCGACCCCCTCGCCCACCCGCCTGGAGCTCGTCTACGGCGACTGCCGTGAGACGGAGGACGGGGACATGCGGATCACCTGGCCCGCGGACGAGCACACGGCGCACGAGTTCGCCGTCAGCCGCGAGGACGACGGGACGCTGGCCCTGACGCTGGAGCCGCCGCTCAAGAGCGTGCCGGTGTTCACACGGTAGCCGCGGTAGCCGCCCGCCCGGCGGAGCGCCGCGCCCGTACGCGCCACAACGCACCCCGCACGCGCTGCTGCCCGGCGAAGCGACCGCGTCCGGTACGCCCGGTACGCCCGCGAAAGCGCCCCGGGTGCCGCCCCGCGAAGCGCCCGGGGGCCTGCCGCCCTACGCCTCACGAGGCACCCCCTACGTGCCGCCGCCCGGCGAAGCGCCCCGCTCCCGTCGCCCGGCGGCCAGGCGAAGTACCCCCGTGCCGCGAAACGCGCCCCACCTGCCGCCGCCCGCCCGCGGAAGCACCCCATGCCCGTTCCCTCGGCCCCCGCGCATGCCTGCCCAGGCTCGCCCCCACCCCTCCGCGCCCACACAGCGCACCCACCCCGTCACTCCGCGCGTTCCACCCCGTCCTAAACCACCCCAAATCGCTCCCCGCTTGTGAGGCGCCCCATAGGACCCACGTCACTTACTAAGCGCGGTAGTGGTGGCGTCCCGCGCGCTCCACCGCAGGCGTCCCCCGCTCGATGTCACACGGGACATATCTGCGTAGTTCGGTAGTACGTCACATCTTTGCGTCCACCGCCGAGCGCCGTTAACCATGGCTGACGTTCCGGGGAGCCGAGTGCCGGACCGGGCGAAACCCGCCCATCCGACCGCACCGGCCCACGCTGCGGAGTCCGACTCCGCTCCAGCCGTACCGACCCCCCGGTCGGCCTCCCCGCACGTCCCCCATGGAGAGGTACATCCGCATGACCACGCACATGAAGTCCAGCACCGGCCGTATCGCCCGCCTTCGCAAGCTCTCGGTCGCGGGCATAGCCACCGCCGGTGCCGCGGCTGCCGCGCTCACGATGATACCCTCGGCCGCCCACGCCGCCGAGCCGGTCTCCGCGAGCGCGTCCACCACCTCCGTCGCCGCCGTCAAGGCCAAGGCGGACGCCAAGGCCGACGCCCACGCGGCCAAGAAGGCCAAGGCGAAGAAGAAGACGTACGCGAACAACCTCGACGGCTGGATCAAGGAGTCGCTGGCCATCATGAAGGCCAAGGACATCCCCGGCAGCTACGAGGGCCTGCACCGCAACATCATGCGCGAGTCCGGCGGCGACCCGAAGGCCGAGAACGGCTGGGACATCAACGCCCAGAACGGCACCCCGTCCAAGGGTCTGCTCCAGGTCATCCAGCCCACGTTCGACGCCTACCACGTCAAGGGCACCCCGCACGAGCTGACCGACCCGGTCGCCAACATCACCGCGGCCGCCAACTACGCCGCCGACAAGTACGGCTCGATCGACAACGTCGACTCCGCGTACTGAGTCAGCCGCGTCACAGGCGCAGGGAACCCGCCGCACGAGCGACCACCGGCACACCACTGCCGGTGAGCGCCTGACGGTGGCAGCAGCACCCGCCGCACGAGCGACCACCGGCACACCACTGCCGGTGAGCGCCTGACGGCGAACGAAAGCCGGTGGCGACTGCCGGAACACCCGGGCAGCGCCACCCGATGAACGACGGCCGGCCGACAAGGCCCGGCCGGCGTAGGACGGACGGACAGGCATGCCGCACGAGAGCGGAGAACCGCACCAGCCCTCCGGGCCCGGCGCCCCCACGCCGGACCCGTACGGACCGGGCAAGGTGTACCGCTCTCGGGGCAGGGCACGACACCGGGCTCGGCGGAGGTCACTGCGGATCGCCGCCTGGACCGCCCTCGGTGTCGTGGCAGTCGGAGGCGGCGGCCTGGCCTACCTCTACTCGCAGCTCAACGGCAACATCCAGGGCACCGACATCAACGCGGCCCTGGGCAAGGACCGTCCCGGCGAGCAGCGCGACGGGTCGATGAACATCCTGCTGCTGGGTTCCGACTCGCGGGCGGGCACGCACGGCCAGTACGGCTCGGGCGTCGCCGGCGCCCGGTCGGACACGGCGATGGTGCTGCATGTCGACAAGTCCCACAAGAAGACGAGTGTCGTCAGCGTCCCGCGCGACACCGTCGTGGAGCGTCCCGCGTGCGCCAAGCCCGGCGGCGGCACGGCCCCGGCCGAACACCGGGCGATGTTCAACGAGTCCTACCAGGCGGGCGGACCGGCCTGCACCGTGAAGACGGTGGAGAAGATGTCCGGCGTCCGCATGGACCACTACCTCGAAGTCGACTTCAAGGGCTTCACCAAGCTCATCGACGAGCTCGGCGGCGTGAACGTCACGACCAGCAAGGCCATCAAGGACGACAGCAGCCATCTGTCCCTGCCCGCCGGCAAGCACACCCTCAAGGGCGAGCAGGCGCTGGAGCTCGTACGGACCCGTCACGGTGTGAGCGACGGCAGCGACCTCGGCCGCATCCAGCTCCAGCAGACGTTCATCAAGGCGCTGTTGCACCGCGTCGACTCCATCGGCCTGGCGAGCGACCCCACGAAGCTCTACGACCTGGCCGACACCGCGACCCGCACGGTCAGCGCGGACTCGGACCTGGCATCCGCCACGAAGCTGCTCGGCCTCGCGAAGGACCTCAAGGGCATCAAGCCGGACCGGATGAACATGGTCACCCTGCCCGTCACGTACGACCCCAAGGACCCGGGCCGCGTCGTGCCGCTGAAGAAGGCATCCCACGACGTGTGGGACGCCCTGCGCGAGGACCGCCCGATTCCCGAGTCCGCGGCGGAGAACTCGGTCGGCGACCGCGGCGACGCCCCGGTGACGGCGGGCACCTGATCTTCCCGCACCGGTACGGGCGTTGTCCGCTTCCCGCACCGGTACGCGCGTTGTCCGTCCGGAGCGCTGACGAAGCGGCAGGAACCGGTACCGAGTGACGCCCGTCACAGGGGCATGAAGGCACACGTCACCGCACTCCGCGCCATCGGAGTGCTCGCCGCACTGCCGGCGCTCGCGCTGGTCACCGCCTGCGGGCAGGAGAAGACCTCGAACCGCACGGCGCCGGGCGCCGCGTCTTCCGGTACCGGACGGCCCCAGGAGTACGCGGTGACCACGACGGTCCTCGCCGACGCCTCGCACGGCCCACAGGCGTGTCACTCGATGCGGACGAAGCTGCCCCCGACGTGCGGCGGCCCCGACATCGTCGGCTGGGACTGGGATGCCGTGCGGTCCCGGTCCGCAGGCGGCACCCGGTGGGGCACGTACCACCTCACCGGCACCTGGGACGGCACACGCATCACGCTGACCGAGCCCGCGAAGAACGCCGACCCCGGCGACCAACCCCACAGCGGCACGGACGACGCGCACGACATGGACTTCAGGACACCGTGCAAGACGCCGCCGGGCGGATGGAAGCCGTCCGACCCGTCCAAGGTCTCCCACGCGGCCGAGCAGCGTCTCCAGGAACTCCTCGAACAGAACCCGGAGTACGGAGGGCACTGGATCTCCTACCCCCAGGGGCTCGGGAGCGGCCGGACGGTCACCGTGGTCACCTTCACCCGCGACCTCCCCGGCAACGAACGAGAGGTCCGTGCGGTGTGGGGCGGCCCGCTCTGCCTGCTGACCGTCGAGCGCTCCCATCAGGAACTCCGCACGGTGCGCGAGGACTTGGTGAAACGGGCGAGCGCGGGCACCCCCGGCTATCTGGGCGTGGGCTCGGACCCCAGGCACAACCGGGTGCGGTTGTACGTCCCGGTCCCGAGCGCCCACATGCAGCAGGAACTCGACCGCAGGTACGGCAAGGGCGCGGTGGGCCTCGAGCCATGGATGAACCCGAAGCGCCTGCCGGGGCCCGGGCCGGCGCCGGGAACCCGTCCCTGACGCCGGGGCGCCCGACGGTCTGTCTACGATCCGGTGCGTACTCGCGCTCGGCGAAGGACGCAACTGTGCGAAGCAATTCCCTCATGAGGTCGCTCCTCGGGGAAACAGACCTCAGGAGCCTGGGCTCCCAGGACATCCCTCCCCTGTTCCGTGAGGTGGCGGAACGGGGATGGTCCACGACGGCCGGTGGTGCGCGCGTGCTGACCGATCTGCGTCCGCAGAGCGCGGCCGCGTCCGTCGACCGGCTCGCGGAGGAAACCACGGTCAACGGCCGGGGAATGACCGACTACGACCTCCCCACCGCGCCCCACGAGCGCACACCCCTGCTGATGCGACGCTGCCTGGCATACATCCGCGCCTGTCTGCGCGCGGCGCAGGAGGAGTTCGGGGACAGCGGGGTGAAGGGATACGTCTCCCTGTCCTTCTCCGACACCGAGGACGCGCTCCTCACCGCCCATGTCACCTTCTGCACGCCGCGGCCCGACGTGCCTGCCTACATCGCGGATCTCGAGCGGGTGGAGAACGAAGCGGTGGCGGAGATCTCGGTGGAGGACTGCCGGCTCCGGTCGTGAGGAGGCCGGGCCGTACCGGCTTCTCAGGCCTGCTCAGGGCCCAGGAGGGCGCGCAGATACCGGCGCCGGTACCAGCGCTGCGCGAGCAGAAGCACCGGGAACACGGTCCGCCACGGCCCCGCGGGAGCACGGCCGGTGAGGGACCGCAGGGTCAGCGTGACCCGCCCGTCGGCGTCGCGGCCCACCACGAAGGCTTCCTCACCCGACACCGGATGACCGGGCAGCGTGCCGTAGGCGAAGCCGCACCGGTCGGCTCCGTCGACGACGGCGACCACCCGCACCGGTTCATGAACGGCCACCGGCCCCCATGCCGCCGTGATCCGGTACTCGGCCCCCTCGACGACCCGCTCACCGGCGCCCGCGAGCGGCGTGACGCGGAAGCCGCTACGGCGCTTGATGCCCCACCGCACCACGGCGTCGGAAGCGGCACGCCAGTCGCTGTCGCCGTGCCCGATGACCACGGTCTGCTCGAAACGGCGGTAGCCCGGGATTCCCGTGGTCCAGGTGCCGTCGCCGGGACAGGTCGCGCCGGCGGGAGCGTAGGTGAGCCGGCGAGGGCTCGCCGGCCCGTCCGATCTGTCCGATGGCATGACGGGCTCCTGTTGCGACGGGTGGGCTGACGGCCGGCCGCTGAGCCTAATGGGGTGCCGCGGTCGAGCGCCGGGTGGGTACCCGTGCATCCCGCGGCCGGTGTCCCACGGCATCAGCGGCCGGCCGCCCCCGGCTCAAACGCTGACGGTCACGGCCTGCACGGGGCAGCTACGGGCAGCCTCCTTCAGCAGCGAGTCCCCCTCCCCGCCCTCACGGCCGGCCAGCACGACTCCGTACCCGTCGTCGTCCTGGGTGAAGACCGCGGGCGCGGTCAGAGCACACATGCCCGAGCCGATGCACTTGTCGCTGTCGATGCTCACTCTGGTGGTCACAAGCTCGTCCCTTCGAGTTCGGTGCGCACGAGGCCTCGTACGGGAGGAGTGGTTCCCTGACGGAGCCACCGGGCAGGCCCTGCGCCGCGCGCGTCACCCGGTCGGGTGCAGCGCCGGTGGGGGCGAACCCCCACCGACGCACCGGAGCCGGACCCGTCTACGCCGGGTCGATGCGGTGGATGGCGCCACCGAGGTCGAGGACGTACAACTCGCCGCAGCCGTCCTGCACGAAGGAGATGACCTCACCGCCACTGACGCCGAGGTCGCTCTCGCCGGTGACCTTCCCGTCCTTCATCTGCAGGGCGCGGACGGTGCCGTCGCAGTAGTCGCTGAAGAGGTACTGCCCCTTCAGGGCCGGGATCGCCTTGCCGCGGTACACGAATCCACCGGTCACCGAGCAGCCCAGCCCGTTACGTCCGTACTCGTGAACGGGCGGCACATGGTTCGCCGGCTCGGTCCCCCCGCGGAAGGGATGGGTGCCCTCCATCTCGGACCAGCCGTAGTTCTCGCCGCCCTTGCTGCGTGCCGAGGCCCAGTCGATCTCCTCCCAGTCGCTCTGGCCGACATCGCCGATGAGCATGTCGCCGGTCCCGGCGTCGAAGGAGAACCGCCACGGGTTGCGCAGCCCGTACGCCCAGATCTCGTCCTTGGCGTTCGGGTCGCCCACGAAGGGATTGTCCGCCGGGATCGCGTACGGCTTCGCGCCCCTCGGGTCGATCCGCACGATCTTGCCGAGCAGGGTGTCGAGGTTCTGCCCGTAGTCGTGCGGGTCCCCGCCCGAGCCCCCGTCGCCGAAGGCGATGTAGAGGTAGCCGTCGGGCCCGATCTTGATGTCACCGCCGTTGTGATTCGCGTACGGCTGCGTCTGGGTGAGGACGGTACGCCGGGTGTTCTTCTGGATCTTTCCGTTCCGCACGGCGAACTCGTCGATGGTGCTGGTGCCTTCGAGGTCCGTGTACGAGATGTAGAAGTACGAGAACCGCTTGTCGAACGCGATACCGAGCAGCCCGCGTTCCCCGTCGACGGTGGTCTCCTTGGATATGTCGAGCACGGGAGCGCCGAGCCCCCTGCTGTCCAGAACCCGTACGGTCCCGGCCCGCTCGGCAATCCACACACTCCCACCGGGCCCGGCGGCACCGGCGGACGGATTCTTCGCGGTGGCCACGTGCTTGAGAGCGACGGCGGCCGCCTTGGGCGGGGCTTTCGGCGGGGCGGCGGACTCGTCGGCGGAAGCGGTGGACAGGGCGAGGGAAGCAACAAGACAGATGGTGCCGATCATCGCGGAGCTCCGGGTGCGAACGTTCACCGTGACCCTCCTGAAGGCGGCGCATGGGGAGTTCACCCGGCTGCTGGGCAGAGTGGTACGTGGGGGTAGGGGGTCGCCCGCGCCAGCACGCAACCTGGGTGGGGGATGGTGTGCCACTGGCCGGGGACGAGACTACTGGGGGAGGGGGGTGTTGGCCTAGACCAATGCGCGGACTATGTCGGGAGTTGGGCGCTGGGTTGGGGGTTCGGCAGGTCGTGGCCTCGGCTGTGCCCACAATCGGCAGTGTGACTCGGGAGGGCGGGGGAGCTGTCACTCCGATTACGAGCCACGGAGTACGGAGGCGTGACCCTCGCGCCATAAACCGCTGTTGGGATTGAAAGGAGTCAAAGGCGGCCGGCGAGTGGCCGACCTCGGCATCGACGCCCTCGGCATCGACGCCCTCGGCATCGACGACCTACTGCGCGAGGACCAGTGATCGCTGCCGAACTCTGGTGCTTCATACTCCGGTCGTGGACATATCCGACGACGGCCAGAAGCTCGATCCCGCGTGGACCGAGGTCGGCAACAACGTATGCGGCAGCCTGCGCGGCTGTCGTGACACCTCCTCAGTGGCCGAGCGCTTCGTGAAGGCGGGCTGGAGGTCGAGGTCGTCATCCTGGTACGCGTACGAGCTCGAGACCAGTTGGTGCCAGGTGGAGATCGAACCCATCGACGCGTCGGACCTCCTGCTGAACGGAGTTGTCGACCCGCGGCGTTTCGACCAACTAGCAGACCTGCTCACCGACTTCGGCCTGTCGCACAGCCTGGAGCTCTCCGCCGCCGACGGCACTCTGCTCCGCGAGGCCCGAGCGTGACCGCTGAAGCCCAACTGCCTGGCCCCTGAACGGATTTGTGGGCCTTGAGCATGTCCGGCTGCCGGCCTTGAACGACGCGCCGATCTAGGCCGCGAATAGGCGGTTGCGCCTGCCGCACGGCGACTCCGAGCGGCATCCGGGCTGAACATGCAAGAAGACCCCGGTCCTCAGCGTTTCCGCTGGTGACAGGATCTTTGGGCACTGCATGCGAGTGCCCGCGGCAGGATTCGAACCTGCGCACCCGGCTCCGGAGGGCCCTTCCTGATACGGAAAATCCGCAGGTCACGGGCGTACGGCCTGAGGGTGGACGGTTCCGTGTCCACGTATGGTCCACAGCCCCGCGTGGGTGCTCGTTGCGCTCATCGGACGACAGGGGTCGCCACCTCGGTCGTCCAGGCTCGGCATACGCAAGCATGAAGTCGTGACCGTGAAGTCGAGGCAAGACGCCTGAGGCAAGGCGGGCTCGGGCTGGGGGCGCGGTGTGGTGGTACAGGGGCGCATGGTAGGCGCACTCCACTCCTGTTGTGCTCCGGTCGACGTAGCACGATTCGGCGGAAGAGCTTCCACTTGTCCAGGAGTTGCTGAAGTCTTGACGAAGCGCGGTCAGGGAGAGCCGTGAAGGCCGGTTCACGAGTGTCGAGTTAGGTGTATCTGGTTACTTGCGAGATGTCCGTTTATGCGTAGTCGATCCCCTCCCCGGGTGGGCGCTTATTGCCTGGTAGGTGCTCCCGTTGGCGGCGTGTCGGCTGGCCGTATCTCACGGCTGATCTCCGGATTGCGAATCGGTAACAGGGGGTTCCTCATGGCAGAGATTCGTTGAACGCTTGAGCTTCTCGGATGTGGGGGACCTGTGAAGATCGCTATGGTGTGTTCAGGTGGATTGCCTGAGTCGGTCGTTGACCCTGCGCTGGCGCAAGAGGAGCCATGCGCATCTGCGTGCGGGGGCGGGGCAGTGGTGATCTGCCTCTGACGTCGAGTACCGCCGAAGTCGGTCGCACGGTGTCCGGGCGTGAGATGGACCGGTGGTGCCAGCACCGGCCTGTGGCCGGAACATCCTGCAGCAAGGGCATCGAATCAACTCCCTGCAGCAAGTCGGACGTTCTGGTGCTCATGCGCCAACCGTCAGTCATGGAACTTGGGGGCGTGCTGTCGGTGGCTGGATTTACCTTCCGGGGCGGGTCAACGGTGCGCGATGCCGCACCCTGTCGGGACCTCGGTGATCGACGTCTAGGAACCGCATAGGTGCGGATCTGTCTTTAGTGAGTTGTGGTATTGGGAGCGGGGGCGGTGCAGCCGTGATGAAAAAGAATGTCGATTGGGTGCCCGACGCGGGGTTGGTTCGCGAGGTTGACGAGCTCTTCGAGCGGGCGATCAACGCGTATCGCGCGAATTCGAACCTGATCACGGAGCACGCCAACCAGGAGGAGTCCATCCGGGTCGGCGGCTACTCGAACCGAACACTCTTGGAACTGGTGCAAAACGCGGCTGACGCGATGTCGGGGGCTGCCGAGCACGAGGAGGGAGCAGGGCGGGTCGAGATCGTCCTCGACCTCGACCGCCAGACACTGTATTGCGCGAACGCCGGTCGTCCGTTCTCCCGAAGCGGCCTCACCACGCTCGCCCATGCGCACCTCAGTGGCAAGCGGGGCGACGAGATCGGTCGGTTCGGGCTCGGTTTCAAGTCGGTGCTCGCGGTCACCGACACCCCGCAGGTGTTCAGCCGATCGGTCGCCTTCGAGTTCAACTCTCCGAAGGCGAAGGCGGCGATAGCGGCGATCGCATCCGTACCCAAGAGGCTTCCGGTCCTGAGGACCCTCACCCGGATCGATGCGGAAGCCGAATTCGCCAAGGACCCCATCCTGGCCGAACTGGCGGAGTGGGCGGTGACGATCGTCAGACTGCCGCACGCGACGAGGCTGGAGAGTCTCAAGAAGGAGATCGAGGAATTTCGCTCCGAGTTCCTCCTCTTCGTCAGCTCGGTTCGTGAGATCCGGCTCCGGGTCGTAGGAGCCGACACGGACTTCGTGACGAGTCATGTGTCGCGCGACCTGGGCGACGGGAGGTTCCGAATCGAGCGTCCCGACGGTGACCACGACGAGTGGTACGTCGACAACCGAATGCACGCACCCAGTCCCGAGGCTCGGATCGAGGTCGGGGAAGCGGTGTCGCGTGACCGGATGAAGGTCACGGTTGGGATGCCGGCGCGCTTCGCTCAACTGAAGACGGGCGAGTTCTGGTCGTACTTCCCGCTCAAGGACAGGACATCCGCGTCCGCCCTCTTCAATGCGCCCTGGAGCGTCAACGACGACCGCACCACCTTGCTCACGAACACGTACAACCGGGAGATCCTCGTGACTCTCTCGGAAATGTTCGTCGACATGCTGCCGAAGGTCTCGTCCGTCGACGATCCGGCAGCACATCTGGACTACATGCCCGCGCGTGGCCGTGAGACCCACTCGTTCGGCGATGAGATCCTCTGCGTCCATGTCCCGCAGCTCGGTAGCGGGAAGGCTCTGATCCCCGACGCGACCGGTGCGTTGCGCACGCCACTGGAGCTGCGTCCTCTCGACTTCGGTGTCGGTGACGCATCCGAGCGTGACCACGAGGAGTGGATCAGGTCGCCCCACACCGACGACGCCGTGCCGCACTGGCGCTGTTATGCCAGCGGACAGCGTGCGACCCGTCTGAGGGCGCTCTACGTGTGCAGCGTCTCCTCCGCTTTCGCCGACTCACGTTTCAGGGACGAGCTGAAAGCGTTGGAGAGGATGCCCAAGCGAGGTGTCCTTTCCTGGCTGCGCGAGTGGGCGGAGGGGCCCAACGTTGCTTCTGCGGCGAAGGCGCTCGATTTCGTGCTGAGGAATCCCAACGGCTTCGGCCCTGCGAAGGTCATACCGACGACCGGCGGCATGTTGTCCATCAAGGACCGTGACCGGGTCTTCCTCCATCGTGCGGAGGACGTCGACATCGACGGATCGTGTTTCGTCGATCCGAACTTCCTGGCCATTCCCGGCGTTGAGAAGAAGCTCGTGGACAGGGGGTTCCGGGACCTTGATCCACTCGCGATGTTCGAGGCCAGGATGGCCAGGCTGTCACCCGAGTCCCAGGACGACGAGCTCCCGAAGTTTTGGGACGCCGCCACTGATGTGCCCATGGCACAGGCACAGAAGGTCGTGGCGGGCAACAAGGCGGGTGCTCTCAGGGTTCCTACACTCGATGGTGGTTGGGCCTTGCCCACGTATGTGCTGGACATCGACGGCCTCGGTGACTGCACTCCCGATCGAGTCCTGGACCGGGCGAGGTGCGTGCCCCAGCTCGCACACGCGGCAGGAGTCGTCACCGAGCCTATGACCTCGTACTCGCTCGAGGACGAAGTCTACTTCGAGGACTACTGCCAGTACGTGCTGGACGAAGTGAACCGGAGGCTCGGTCCCGGAGAGCGCCCCGTCGAGCAGGTCGAGTTCGACAGGGGGGACGGCCCCGGTCCGTTCTCGGTACTTCTGATGTTGCAGGAAGCGGGCGCGCCCGAACCCCTACGCGAGCGGTGGACGGAAGAACTGCTCAGACTCGACCGGGCAGGGCACTGGCTCTGCACGGACATCGACACGGGGCTCAGCCACCGGGTCCTGTCCCCTGTTCGCTGGGCAGCGGGTCGGGCCGGCCTGCTGAAGTCGACTCGCGGCCACCGGGCTCCCGATCGCGTCGTCTCCGCGTCGCTCGTCGCGTATGAGGCCCTGCTGCCTCTCTTCCGAGGACCGCGCCACGTCGAGGACGTCCTGAAACTGCCCAAGGACTTGGGCAAGGTCCCTGTGGAGGTCCTGCGTGAAGCGCTCGAGGCGGAGGTCACCTCGCCGATCAGCAACGTGGCCCTGACGGGTTTCGTCCTCACCGCGAGTCGGTGCGCATTCCCGGAGGGGCATCCGATGTTCATTCCCGCACGGGTGGGACGCGTCATTGAGAGGAGGCGGCCTGACGCGGTGTATCTGGCGACGACTGAGGAGGAACGCGAGTTCCTTACTCTGAGGCAGAAGCCCTACCTCAAGGTGGATGAGGCCGAAGCGGACGAGTTCGTCGAAGTGGTCGGATGCCGACGGTTCGAGGACAGCTTCTCCTTCTCGCTCCTGGTCGACGGCCGGCAGGTCGAGGAGCGCGTCATCGACCTGTACACCGGGCTGCGTTCGACGTTCGTCGAAGACAAGGTCACGAACGCGACCGTGGCGAAGGCCGTCCAGATCACGAAGCGTGTGACGAGAGAGGACGGTGTCGAGGACAAGTCGCTCGAATGGCACCTCCAGGGACTGACCTTGGTGGTCCAGGCAGAACTTGACGAGCGTCGTGTCCTGGAGATCGTCAACGAGGCATTCGACCTGCGTTTGTCGAACGCCGAGCAGAGCGACATCCTCCGGGTACGCGTCGACCAACATCTGGAGATGCAACGGCAGGCCGCCCGGGCCGTGTCCAACGACGAGGCGCGGCTCGCAACCTACATCGGTGACGACACGCTGAAGGAGAACCTGCCGAAGGGACTCTGGCAGGCACTCGAGGGCCAGGGCCTGGTGAACAGCTCCACGTCTGTCGCCGAGCTCTTCCTGACCGTCTATGGCAGCGACTCGATCAAGCTCCTCGCGGAGGAGTTCAGCGCCGAGGGGTACACGGACGTTCCCACGACATGGGCGGGTGGAGCGTCGACCGTCGCCTGGCTCCGGAAGATGGGGTTCGGTGCCAAGCACGCCGGGCGTCGCACCCGACACCAGGACGATGAGTTCGTCGTGCCCGGTGCCGTGAAGCTCAAGCCCCTGCACGACTTCCAGGAGAGGATCAGGGAGGAACTGGAGGAGGTCCTGACGTCCCGGGGACGGGACGGTCGTGCGCTCAAGGGCATGGTGGAGCTTCCGACGGGAGCTGGGAAGACCCGGGTGGCCACCGAAACCGTGCTGCGGCTGTTCGTCGACGGTGGCATGAGCGGTACCGTGCTCTGGATCGCGCAGTCGGAGGAGCTCTGCGAGCAGGCGGTGCAGACGTTCAGCAGTGTCTGGCGTTGGCTCGGGGACGAGCGTCCGTTGACGATCGGTCGGCTCTGGAACACCAACGTCGTCCACGAACCCGACACCGAGTTCAGTGTGGTCGTGGCCACTGACGCCAAGCTCGACCGGGTGGCCGGCACTCCGGAGTACGAGTGGTTGAGCCGGGCCTCCGCGGTGTTCATCGACGAGGCGCACCGGGCCGGCGGGTCGAAGATGTACACGAAGATCCTCAGGTGGCTCGGAGTCGACGGTCGTAGCTGGGAACGGCCTCTGGTGGGCATCTCGGCGACGCCGTTCAAGGGCAGCGGCGACGTCACCGAGCCGACGAAGGAACTGGCGGCCCGCTTCGGGCACCACAAGATGAGCGCGTTCGACGGCAACGCCTACCCGGAGCTGTCGAAGAGAGGTGTCCTCGCCAGGGTCCGACACGAAGTGCTGGACGGCGTGAAGGTCGCGCTGGAGCCGGACGAACTCGCACAGGTGCGGTCCCTGCGCAAACTCGAGCCCCAGGTCCTCGACCGCATCGGCCGGGACCAGGCGCGCATGAAGATCCTCGTGGACGACATCCTGAAGCGGGATCCGGAATGGCCGATCCTCGTGTTCACGCCGAACGTCCTGTCCGCCCAGGTCCTCGCCGCGACACTTCGTTACCGGAAGGTCGCGGCCGAGGCAGTCAGCGGCCAGACCGGACGGCAGACGCGCCGTGACGTCATCGAGAGGTTCAAGAGGAACGAGATCAGGGTCTTGGCCAACTGCGACCTGCTGATCCAGGGATTCGACGCGCCCGGCGTCCGGGCCCTGTACATCGCGAGACCGACGTTCAGCCCCAGCGCGTACATCCAGATGGCCGGCCGCGGCCTGCGCGGTCCCGCGAACGGCGGCAAGCCGGAGTGCCTCATTGTGGACGTCGCCGACAACTTCGGTGCGGTCAATGACTTCCTTGGATACCGCGCCTACGAAGCCCTCTGGCGAAAGCAGGGAGCATGATCCTCGTACCGGACCTCGCCGACATCGAGACGACGGCCACCAGCAACGCCGAACGGCGGGTGGCCCGACTGCTGCGGGCGATCGACGGCCCCCACGACGCGGTCGCCTTCCACTCCGTGAAGCTGCGGAGCCACGCGGTCAAGCAGCAGGGGGAAGCGGACTTCGTCGTGCTCTGGAATGGCGTCGTCGTCATCGTCGAGGTCAAGGGCGGGGGCGTCAGGAAGTACGACGGCGTCTGGTACTCCATCGACCGCCACGGCGACTGGAAGAAATTGCGCGAGTCTCCGATGGACCAAGCGCAGTCGGCGATGTACGCGCTGCGCGACATCCTCCAAGAGGAAGGCGTCGGTTGGTTCGCGACCGAGGCCGTTGCTCTCACCCCCGATATAGACGCGCCTCCGGCTGCCGTGGAATGGAAGGGAAGCCACTGGTGGGCCAAGAAGCAGATGAGCATCGCCGCGCTGACGGAAGCCTTCGAGAAGGTCGCCGGTGAGGCAAGGACGGCACCCTTCGGAGTCAGAGTCGCCCGGTCCGAGACTCTCCGGGCGCGTCTCTTCGGCGAGTTCACGAGGATGCCCGTCATCGATGCACAGCGGGGCGCCGTGCTGGAGGAGCAGAATCGAGCGACCGAGGGCCAGGCCCGGGTCTTGGCCGCGCTCTCCCGGAACCCGAGGATGCTTGTCTTCGGCGGCGCGGGCACGGGGAAGTCCCTGGTGCTGGCGGAGGGCGCGAGGCAGGAGGCGGGCGAAGGGAAATCAGTCCTCATCACCTTTCACTCGCCCGCCCTGGTCGACTTCTTCGGCCCGCGGATCGAGGGCAGAGACATCGATCTCCTTCCGTTCGCGGACCTGTCCCGTGACAAGCAGTACGACGTCGTCTTCGTCGACGAAGCACAGGACCTCATGAACGCCGAGGGCATGGACGCCTTGGACGCTGTGATCCGCGGAGGTCGCGAAGGTGGCCGGTGGAGGATGTTCCTCGATCCCAATAACCAGGCGCGCGTCGATGGCGAGTTCGACCCGGACGTCTGCGAGCTGGTCCAGCAGGAGGCGCTCCAGTACGACCTGGACCGGAACGTCCGCAATACCCGTGCGATCGTCCACGTCGTGCAGGAGTACCTCGGCGCCGATGTCGGGGACCCGGGCATCGTCCACGGCGAGCGAGTGGAATGGCGGTGGTCCGACGGGACAGCAGGCATCTTTGCGGCCGAAACCGTGGCTTGCGACCTCGTCGCGAACGGGGCCCGCCGCCAGGACATCTGGATCATCAGTGTCTCCGATGACGCCGAGCCGCGCAGGAGCGAGGCCGGGTTCCTCGTGACGAACCCCCGCTTCGCCAAGGGGTTGGAAGCAGAGCACGTCATCGTCTGCGACCTGCCCCAGGAATACAAAGATCGCGGTCTCGCCGCGTTCTACGTGGCTGTCACGAGGGCGCGGGTCACGCTCCACGTGGTCGCGTCGAAGGACGACAAGAAGCGGCTCAAGGATCTTCTCCGAAAGCAGGTTGGCAAGTGAACCTCACAGCGGCCCAGGAGGAGGCCCTCCACCACCTCCGAGCCTCCTACGTGGGGCCCGAGGCGGGAGACGAGGAGGTCACGGCGAACCTGCCTCACCGGCAGTACGCCGTCGGCATGCTGTTCCCGGTCGAGGCCGAAGCACGTGGACCTCGCGGTGGCGGGGACACGGACGAAGAGGTCTCCGCCGACGTGCCCGAGGGTGATGTCGAGGAGAAAGGGGCCAGCGTCCCCCTGGCCGAGGACTGGAAGCCCTCGTCCGTCGCGCTCTCCTTCGTCACCGACGGCGACGCCGTCGAAGTCGACTTCTCCTGCGGTACGTACGCCGCTGTCGAGGGGGACGGGCCGCCCAGGTGGCGGCGTACCCCGTTCTCCGTCGACGGCCTCGATCTCCGGCGAGGGAAGGGGCCCGAGCGCCTTTCCGCGGGCGGTGTCTCGGTCGAGATCGGTTCGCGGTGGCGCGACTTCCAGGGCGACTCGCTGGTCACCGTCCACGTACGCGTTCTGACCGAATCCACGGGCGACGACCGGCTCGACATCCCCCGGATGCTGTTCCAGGTCCACCTGGCCGCCGCTCCCTCCGCCGGGGCGGAGATCCTGGAGTACGACACGACGCGCTCGATTGACACCGACCCGGAAGCCGCCGAGCTGCGCCTGCGGTACCGCAACAGAAAGGTCTACGCGGTCGGGCACGGAATGGCCGCGGACTGGGATTTCGCAGGGGGCCGTTGTGCCATGGTCTTCCTCGATCCCGTACCGGCCTTCGTGGTCCCCGCCGTCGAGACCACGGGGTTCGACGAGGGGACGGTCGAGGCGGAAGCTTTGGAGCTGGGGCACCTCCAGCAGATCGACAAAGATCCCGAAGCGGTCCTTCGATCGTTGGACGCCTTCGTCGAGGCGTTCGCCGGCTGGGCCTCCTGCCAGATGGAACAGGCGGAGGCGTTCGGCGACGACAGGACCGTGGCCGTCCGGATCGCCGGCCGTTCGCAGGACGCCGTCGGCAGAATGGAGGAGGGCATAGACCTCCTCCGGGCGCCGGGACGACAGGACCTTCGAACGGCCTTCTCGCTCGGCATGGCCGCCATGCGTCTTCAGATGCGGCAGGCGTCGGTCAATCGCGGGAAGTCGGAGGAGCAGGTGCCGGAGCCGCGGTGGCGCCCCTTCCAGCTCGGCTTCCTGCTCGTGTCGCTGGCCTCCACCGTCGATCAGAGGCACAAGGACCGGGACCTCGTCGACCTCGTCTGGTTCCCGACCGGCGGCGGCAAGACCGAGGCGTACCTGGGCCTCGCTGCGATCGAGGTCTTCCGCCGACGGCTCGCCCACGGCACGGCCGGCGGGGGAACCGCTGTCATCACCCGCTACACCCTGCGGCTCCTGACCTCTCAGCAGTTCCAACGGGCCGCGGCGCTGGTCTGCGCGATGGAGATTCTGCGGGCCACGGACGACCGAGCGAAGGGCATGGCGCCGTTCTCGATCGGTCTGTGGGTGGGCAACGAGGTCACTCCCGGCACGCGTTCAGAAGCGCGTGAAGCACTCAAGCGGCTTCAGAAGGCGGCGCGTCCGGAAGAGGCGAACGAGTTCCAGGTCGAGAGCTGTCCTTGGTGTCTGAGGACGTTGGTGCCGTCGCTCAGGAGCGACAAGCCACAGGACTACGGCATGCGCCTGGTGGGCGCGGACGTCCTGCTCCACTGTGTCGACGAGTCGTGCGGGTTCGCCGACGAGCTTCCGCTCGCGGTCGTCGACGAGGTTCTGTACGAGGAGCCGCCTACGATCCTCCTGGCCACCGTCGACAAGTTCGCGCGTCTGCAGTTCAGGCCGGAAGCGGGCAGGCTGCTCGGTCTCGGGACCGCCTTCGAGCAACCGTCCATGATCATCCAGGACGAGCTGCACCTGCTCTCGGGGCCGCTCGGGACCACCGTCGCCGTCTTCGACGCGGTGATCCAGCTGCTGCTGAGCCGGTCGGGCTCCAGTCCTAAGATCGTGGCCTCGACGGCCACCATCCGCGCGTCCGAGGAGCAGGTGGAGGGACTGTACGGGCGCGAGGTCGCCCTGCATCCGCCATCGGGACTCGACGACGACCGGACCTTCTTCTCCCGCCCGGTGGAGAGTGGGGAAGGACGTCTCTACGTCGGCCTGATGCCGCAGTCCGTCTCGCAACCTTCGGCCGTCATCGCCGCCGTCACCCCCATGGTGGAGATGCCGGAGGCGCTCGCCGCCCGCGCCCCGTCCGCCGCGTCACGGGACGCGTACTGGACGCTGGTCATGTACCACAACAGTCTTCGTGAGCTCGGACGCACCGGGACGCTGGTCATCGACGACGTCAACGGCCGTCTGGAGCCCCGAGCCGAGAGGCTCGGCTTCCCGTTGCGGCCCGTCAGGGCAGTCCTGGAGCTGACGAGCCGTCGCGGTGCCGAGGAGCTGCCGAACGATCTCCGCGCACTCCGGGTCAGGGCCGACGAGTCGCGGGAGGCCGTCGACGTGGTCCTCTCGTCGAACATGCTCTCCGTGGGCATCGACATTCCGCGACTCGCGCTGATGCTCATGGTGGGGCAGCCGAAGACCACGGCCGAGTACATCCAGGCCACGAGCCGTGTCGGGCGTGGAGACACGAAAGGCGTCGTCGTCACGCTGTTTCGGTCGGGCAGGGCCCGTGATCGGTCGCACTACGAGACCTTCCGCGGCTACCACGAGGCTCTCTACCGGAGCGTGGAGCCCACGAGCGTCACGCCGTGGTCGTTGGCCTCGCGCGAGAGATCGCTCGCCGGCGCGCTCGTGGCGCTGCTGCGGCAGTCGTTCACCGCACTCGCCCCGCACGACGCGGCAGGTCGGTTCGACCTCGGGGACGACAGGATCCGCGAAGCGGTCGAGCGACTCGTGGACCGGTTCCTCGGCTATGTAACGCGCGCCGATGATCTCGAAGCCCCGGAAACACTCTCCGCGATATGGAGTCTCCTGAGGGACTGGGACCGACGGGCAGCGCAGGCACGCGAGTCGGACGAGCCTCTGTACTACCAGCGGACGATGAAAGACCAGGCAGCTTTGTTGAAGAAGTTCGGTCAGCCCGGCGAGGGGTGGCTCGTCGGAGACTCGATGAGGGCCGTGGAGCCCAACGTGGCGGTCGAGGTCCAGGAACCGCAGGAGGAGGTGCACCATGGAGAAGATCAGGCATGACCTGCGCCTCTCCGAGACGATCTCACCGTTCGGTGTGGGAGCGATTGTCGACGTCAGGGGCGAGTCGCTCATGGCGCCGGACACGTCATGGTGGGACAAGAAGTTCGCCCACGAGATCAGCTGTGAGCGTCTGATGACCCGCCTCGGTGCCGGCGTCCTGAGACAACCACCGGCGCACGCGGGTCGTGCCGCCAAGGAAACCCCCGCGCTGCCGTACTGGCGCTTTCCCGCTTGGCGGTTCTGCGAGCGCTGCGACAAGCTCTCGAAGCTGACCGGAAAGAAAAAGGGCAAGTGGAGCAACACCTGCGACTGCGGTGGCGCGCTCGTACCGATGCGATATATCGCCGTCTGCGAAAAGGGCAGCCATGTCCAGGACGTCAACTGGTTCCAGTGGGCGCATCGTGGGCGCGCGGCGAGTCTGAACGAAGCGGTCCGCTTCTGCCGTGACTACAAGGCGCTCAGGTTCCACAAGCTGGCGACCCGCGGTGAAGGCCTCGCGGCCTTGGTTGTGAAGTGCTACGGATGCGGGAACGAGCGCAAGCTCGCGGAACTTGTGACGAAGGGGGCCCTGCACCAGAACGGGATCCGTTGCGCGGGACGGCAGCCCTGGGAGCCGGAGAGCTCTGTCAAGAAGCCCTGCCCGTACGAGTTGGTCGCCGTGCAGCGCGGTGCCACGGGTAACTACATCGCCGAGAGGATCTCAGCTCTCGACATACCGGAGGAACGTCCGCAGTCCGCGGAGACGGCCGACAAGATCCGTGGTCACATGCTCTTCGGGAAAGTTGTGACCGACAACGGTGGACCCCAGTCAGAAGTGCTGGCGCAATTGATCGCCGACGATCTCGGAGTGACCGCGGAAACGGTCCTAGGCGTCGCGGCGGGAGAGCAAAGCCCCGCGGGCGAGCTGCTGCTCGACCTGAAGGACGGCGAGTGGTCGGCGTTCTTGAAGAAACTCGACGAAGGGCGCGACCGGACGGGAAGCGATTTCGTCGTCGACGGACGAAGCCTCGAAGGGCTCGTGGGACCGCAGAGCCTCCTCAGCAAGATCAGTGGCATCGGACTGGTACGCCGGGTACGGGAGGTCCGTGCCCTGCGAGGATTTCGACGCCACGACGCGGAAGCGGCGCTGATCAACGCCGATCTGGGGTCGGACCGGTCGTATCGGCCCACCTACCCGGCGATCGAACTGTTCGGGGAAGGGATCTTCCTGCGGTTCGACGAGGAGGAGCTCGCCGCATGGGAGGCGCAGCCGGAGGTGCAGGCACGCGCCGGCATTCTCAAGACGAGAAGGGCCGACTCTCCCTGGGCCGGCCGTCTCGACGTGCCGGAACCCAGGTACATCGCCCTGCACACGCTGGCGCACCTGCTGATCCGGCGGCTGGCGTTCGCGAGCGGCTACGCGTCTGCCGCGCTGCAGGAAAGGATCTACGCAAACTCCGACCGCACGGACAAGACCGCCGGGATCCTGATTTACACCGCGGCGGGGGACGCCCAGGGGACCCTCGGCGGCCTCGTCAGGCTCGGGGATCCCAGGAAGCTGATCCCTCTCCTGGTGGCGGCCCTGGACGACGCGGACTTCTGTTCCAACGACCCGGTCTGCATCGAGAGCGACCGTCAGGGAGCCTCACAACTGAACCTCTCGGCCTGCCACGGGTGCTCCCTGGTGAGCGAGACCTCCTGCGAGACCGGAAACCGGCTACTGGATCGACAGCTGGTCCTGGGCGGAAGCGACGTAAGGGGAATGCTGGACGACGTTCTGACGGACGTTCGACAGCTCAGGTGACAGATCGCCCCAGCCACGTGGCCACGACCAGGTCGCGGGTGAGCCCGTGGACTTCCGCCACCACGATCCGGCCAGATCGTTGACAATGCGTCTGTGACCTTGAGGTGCGGCAATCCCCTCGATCCTATGGCTCGTTGCCGGGTCCTTAGCCCCTTTAGGTGGGCGGCGGCCAGCCGGTGCTCCGCCCCTTGTGGGGCCCTCGGTCCTTCGGATTGATCTCCTTGCGGGACGGCTCGGGCCTGGTGGGGTTGTTCTTGGAGGGGTGTTCTTGATGCGTGCGCCTTGTGGTTCCAAGGATGTTGAGGCCGTTCCCCTGCAAGGTTGGATCGTGGAGGCGGAAGTTCACTGGTTCACCCGCGTCACCACGGACAATGCCCCAGGGCGCGTGGGTGGTTGACGTCCGCCGGCAGATGGGCCGACGCGAGCGGAGCGAGCCTTGAAGCCGTAGAGAAGGTTTCACTCACTCGCTCCGAGCAGTGCTGGGAACGAGTCGGCTCGTGAAGCCCTGGGCGCCAACCGCTCCTAGGCTGCGGTGACTTCCTGCGGAACTTCCTGTCTGATCATGGACTCCTGTTCAGCCGCGGTACCGACCAACTCATCACCGCAGGACTCCGCGGCGGCAAAGGCACCCCCAACGCGTCGCCACCCACACCCGCGTCTTCGCCACCCCAGCTTCGGCCCGGTCCACAACCGCCGAACGACACAGAAGGGCACCGGCCCCGACGGAGGCGACACCCCACCCCCCGGCCTGGGCCACCCCCGACCTCGCCGAACTCGGCCGCAAGTCCATCCCCGAGCACGCCCGCCGGTTCCTCCGCACCGCCTGAACCTTCGGCGCCCGCAAAGACCTGGAAGAGCTCCGGCTACATGCCTGGCCCACATGCTCGGCTTCCGCGGCCACTTCTCCACCACAACCAGCCGATACTCCACCACCCTCGGCGCGCTCCGCCAGGCCCGATCCGAATGGCGCCGCCTCCAAGCCGCCAAGAGCCCAGACGACACCCCGCCGGCCGCATGGGCCCTCAATCCGGTGTCGCCGACGGCTCCGATGTCCTCGCTGTTCTCTGCGAGCGCCATGGCTAGCCGTTTCCCGACGACACGTTCACCGTCCGGACCTGGAGCGGCACCCACCTGTACTTCACCGCGCACGAGGGTGAGCGGCTGCGGAACACCAGCGGTGACAAGGGCAACGGCCTCAGCTGGAAGATCGACACACGCGCGCAGGGTGGCTACGTCGTCGCGCCGGGCAGCACCGTAGACCGTCACCCGTACGAGACCGAGCGCCGCTCCCCCGTCGCGCCTCTCCCCGTATACCTCCCCGAACTCCTGCGCCCCGCCCCCCTGCCTCCACAGGCACCCGTCACGGTAGCTCTACGGACCGGCGAGGAAAATTGACGGCTATGAGGAAGCCGCCAACATGAAGATTGCAAAGTCACTGGAGGAAGACGGCGACGGGGCATAACAGTGAAGTGGGCGGTTCGGGGGTCTACCGGACCGCCCTCATCGCCCTGGGTACTAGAAATCCATGTAAGAACTGAAGCCTGCACCCTTGACAGTGCTTAGTGAAGCCTGTCGAACAACTCGGCTCAGCCGGGGTGCTAGGTGATCAATAGATGCAGAATATCGTGCACAGGTCTGTGACCGAACAGCCCGCAGCCCTACTCTGGACGTAGCCGGATCGTCGAGCGAAGGGTACGGCGTGACAATAACTCCACTGACCCGCGCGCATTTAGAGGATCGCCTCCACGTCCACCTGACGAACCACTACATGCAATTACATGGAACATTGGTGAGTGTCACGCTAGGCGCAGCCGGGTTCGCGGCGGCCAATATTGCGACCTCCGCGGGAGGGAAAGCAGAAAGTGGCCTACTGCCGTGGATACTCTGGGTGGGCGCGCTACTCGCGATGTTAGTAGTGTACGCGGGAACGGTCACCGGGGTGTTTGCGCTGCCAGCGGGCATCCCCAGCGTCTGGGACTTGGCTGTGCCTCTAGCGATCGGCTTGGCGCAGTTTATGCTCTTCGGTGCTCTGACGAGAAGCGTTGCCCAGTTCGCCACTCCTGACGGCATGGTCAGGGCATGGTTCTTCGCCATGGCCGCGGTTGGCGCGTTCGCCACCATCGGCATCTTGCGAGCCAGGCGCCTCGTGAAGGTAGCTGCCTATGACGTGGCCTTGACCGCTGGCATGAAGTACTACCGGAGCAGGCTAGTGACTGATGCTGTCGGAGCCGGTGTGCTGACATTGGTAGGTGCCGTGGGTGGTGCACTTCGAGTGGCTGGGGCTGACGTCTCACCATTTTGGACCTACGTCAATGTGTCCACCGTACTTCTCGTGCTCATCATGGGCCTCATCATGCACCACACGACAGGTAGGGAGCTGCGTAGACGGATCAGCGAGGCTTAAGTGCCCGGTCCGTCGCTAGCGGGATGCCCCAAACCTGCGGTATAGCGAACCCGCGTCAGTCGTCACCAGGCCAAGAAGCGCCACTTGTAAATGCCCCTAGCTTCCGATTGCACTCCTGGCAAGCAGAGAGTAGCCAAGGTAGAAATGGCTTAGCTGCGTTAGGGTGGTAGATAGTGCATCGTATTCCAGGCACGCTGAATTCGTAACTTGAAAGTCTACTCAGCTCTTCGGCGCCATCGCCCCAGTGGATGAGGTCCCCGTATTGGAACAGTTTGATCAGTGACTCGGGCTTCACATCCGCGTACGGGAATTCCGCCTTCCAGGCGTTCGCGTCGGACACCTTACAGTCAGCCAGGAATGTCAACAGGTATGCCCGTAGCTGGCCATGTGCGCCGTTCCAACGCTTCTGCATCTCGGCGCGACGGTCGCTCTCCGCGTCCTTGCAATCATGCACGCGTCGGCCGATCGACTTCCGCACCGTGTTGTAGCTGGCGCGTTCCTCGTTGCTGAACAACTGCCGGAAGAGGACTGTCGTCCCTTTGATGGCTTCGGGGGGGAATCGGCGGTTATCATCTCTTGATGGCTTCCGTCGTCTGCCCGATTCCAGCTCACGTTCACCCTGATGGCGTGGCTGAGAACTGACGATTCTGCCAACTCTTCGCAACAAGTTATGTAGCGACGAATCGCCGTTATTTCTTCGGCAGAGAAACCGGTCAGTGGCGGAAATTTGCGTGGATCAGGCAGGTCAAGACCAGCCTGATGAGCTGCCACCAGTAGGCGTAGCCCAATGGGTTGGCGGAGCGGTCGGCGTACGGCGGTGCGAAGCGCGACGGCTGGGGGAGTGCTGTCGCGTGGAACTCGCTGGCTGTGATCTTCACTCGACGACCTCGCGTAGGGACTGGCCCGGTGCGCCGAGCGTGTCGGGCATGTGTCGCGAACAGTGAGAGATAGCAAGAGAGAGCGGGAGACAGTGAGGCTGACTCCCGCTCTCTCGTATCGGCATCCGCGCAGGTCAGAGCGTGATAATTGCTGGCTGACTGGCGAGTGCCCCCGGCAGGATTCGAACCTGCGCACACGGCTCCGGAGGCCGTTGCTCTATCCCCTGAGCTACGGGGGCGTTCATCCCGCTTGCGCGGTGACGGGTAGAACCCTACCAGCTCACAGAGGGTCCCCGTGAACGGGTATTCAGGGGCTCCGACCTGCCCGCGAGCCGACCCTCGGGCGCCGCCACCCCGAGCCGCACCGCATCCCGTTCAGCCGCCCCCGCCGCACATCGCAGGCCACCTCGCCACCCGCCGGCCACCACCCCCACCCCCCGAACCACCCCCAGCCCCTCACCCCGCCCCCGAGCCACCCCCACCCCACCACCCCCTCCACCCCCACCCCCCGTCCCCCCACAGGGTGGAAGTCCGCAAAAGCCGGACGCGGTGCCGCCCCGCGACCTACTCTCGAGTTGTGTCAGGGGCGTCCGGCCGTGTGCTCGTTGTCGACGACAATCGGGTCATCCGGCAGTTGATCAGGGTCAACCTCGAGCTGGAGGGCTTCGAGGTCGTGACCGCGGCCGATGGTGCCGAGTGTCTGGAAGTCGTGCAGCAGGTGCGGCCCGATGTCGTCACTCTTGATGTGGTCATGCCTCGTCTGGACGGACTGCGCACCGCCGCCCTCCTGCGGGCCGATCCGCGGACCAGCCATCTGCCCGTCGCCATCATCAGCGCCTGTACGCAGTACGAGGTGGAGAGCGGCATTGCCGCCGGTGTGGACGCCTTTCTCGCCAAGCCCTTCGAACCCGCCGAGCTCGTCCGTCTCGTACGGCAGTTGATGCACCGGGAGGGCCCGCCGTCCGTAGACGGCCGGCATGGGGCCGGGCGAGCGGGAAGCACGCGCGGCTGACCGCATCGCGAAACCGGTTCGCGAAGCGCCCCCCTTCCTCCCATACGCTTGTCCCGTGACGCCCGCCGATCTCTCTCGTACCGTGCTGCACGCCGTGCGCCGCGCGGTGGCGGACGGTGCGCTGGACGCGCCGGTGCCGGAGAGTGTCAGCGTCGAACGTCCCAGGCCAGGAGGGTGCGGCGACTACGCCACCAATGTCGCCCTGCGGCTCGCCGGGCCCGCCCATCAGCCGCCCCGCGCCGTCGCCGAGGCCCTGCGGGACCGGATCGCCGGTGAGCCCGGGATCGCCTCCATCGAGATCACCGGACCCGGCTTCCTCAACATCACCCTGCACAGCTCTGCGCAGCAGGAGCTGGTGGACAGGGTGCGGCAGCAGGGCGCGGCGTACGGGCACAGCGGGCAGCTCGCCGGGGTCGCCCTGCGGTTCGAGGCGGGCGAGGAGCTGCGGGCCCGGGTGTGGGCCGACGCGCTCGGCCGGCTGCTCCGCTCCCAGGGCGCCGGGACCGAGGACGGGGAAGTCGAGCGTCTCCATGTCGTACCCGCCCCCGACCAGACCCAGGACCCCGCCGCCGACGCCACCCGGTGGGCCCTTCTCTCCGCCGCCGCGCACGACCGGCCCCGCACCGGTCCCCATCTGCTGGTGCAGCACGAGTCCAACCCGCTCTTCACGGTCCGCTACGCCCACGCCCGCAGCCGTGCCCTCAGCCGTAACGCCGGCCGGCTCGGCATCACCACGGAGCAGCCCACCGCCGAACACCCCATCGGCGCGCACACCGTCGACGCCCCCGCGCTGACCGGCGCCATCGGCGATCACCCCGCCGTCCTCGCCTCCGCCGCCCGCCTTCGCGCGCCCGACCGGCTCGTCCGGCATCTGGAAGCGACCGCCGACGCCCTCCTCTCCTTCCAGCACACCGTGCTGCCCCTCGGTGACGAGAAACCCTCGGCCGCCCACCGTTCCCGCCTCGCGCTCGCCGAAGCCGCCGGGACGGTGCTCGCCGGTGGCCTGTCCCTGCTCGGCATCAGCGCCCCTGACTACCTGTGAGAGAAGAATGAGCCGTTCCGCACACCCCGCCGGGCCCCGTCACGCCGATGTCTACCCCGAGGGCCACTACAGCGCCCCTCCCGCCGACCTCAACGGTCTCGACGAGAAGGTCTGGGCGAAGACCGTCACCCGTAACGACGACGGTGTCGCCACCGTCGGCGGGATCGAAGTGACGCGGCTGGCCGAGGAGTTCGGCACCCCCGCGTACTTTCTCGACGAGGCCGACTTCCGCGCCCGCTGCCGTGCCTGGGCCGACGCGTTCGGCAAGGACGCGGACGTCTTCTACGCCGGGAAGGCGTTCCTCTCGCGGGCCGTGGTGAAGTGGCTCCACGAGGAGGGCCTCAACCTCGACGTCTGCTCCGGCGGCGAGCTCACCACCGCGCTCGACGCCGGGATGCCCGCCGACCGCATCGCCTTCCACGGGAACAACAAGTCCCCGGAGGAGATCGAGCGGGCCGTGCGCGTCGGTGTCGGGCGGATCGTGCTCGACTCGTTCCAGGAGATCGTGCGCGTCGCGCACGTCGCCCAGAGTCTCGGCAAGCGCCAGCGCGTGCAGATCCGGGTCACGGTCGGCGTGGAGGCGCACACGCACGAGTTCATCGCGACGGCCCATGAGGACCAGAAGTTCGGCATCCCGCTCGCCGGCGGTCAGGCGGCCGAGGCCGTGCGCCGGGCGCTCCAGCTCGACGGGCTGGAGGTCATCGGCATCCACTCGCACATCGGCTCGCAGATCTTCGACACCTCGGGCTTCGAGGTGGCGGCCCACCGGGTCGTCGGACTGCTCAAGCAGATCCGTGACGAACACGGCGTCGAGCTGCCCGAGATCGACCTCGGCGGCGGTCTCGGCATCGCGTACACGCCGGACGACGACCCCCGTGAGCCGCACGACATCGCCAAGGCGCTCAACGAGATCGTCACCCGTGAGTGTGAGGCGGCCCGGCTGCGTACGCCGCGTATCTCCGTCGAGCCGGGGCGCGCCATCGTCGGCCCCACCGCCTTCACGCTGTACGAGGTCGGCACCATCAAGCCGCTGGAGGGCCTGCGGACGTACGTCAGTGTCGACGGCGGCATGTCCGACAACATCCGCACCGCGCTCTACGACGCCGAGTACAGCGTCGCGCTGGTCTCCCGCAGGTCCGACGCCGAGCCGATGCTCTCCCGTGTCGTCGGCAAGCACTGCGAGAGCGGTGACATCGTCGTGAAGGACGCGTTCCTGCCCGCCGACCTGGCGCCCGGCGACCTCATCGCCGTGCCCGCGACCGGCGCGTACTGCCGCTCGATGGCCAGCAACTACAACCACGCACTCCGTCCGCCCGTCGTCGCCGTCGCGGACGGCGAGGCACGGGTGATCGTGCGACGGGAGACGGAGGAAGATCTCCTGCGTCTCGACGTCGGATAGCTGAGATAGATGTCTCGTATGCCGGACGGGGGATAGAAACTTCCGTCCGGTGCGTGAGACTGGTCCACACCGTAGAAGTGATGAGAAGCGAGGTCGGATGATGCGTACGCGTCCGCTGAAGGTGGCGCTGCTGGGCTGTGGAGTGGTCGGCTCAGAGGTGGCGCGCATCATGACGACGCACGCCGACGACCTCGCCGCCCGCATCGGCGCCCCGGTGGAACTGGCCGGCGTCGCCGTGCGACGGCCCGGCAAGGTGCGTGAGGGGATCTCCGAGAACCTCGTCACCACGGATGCCACCGCCCTCGTCAAACGCGGCGACATCGACGTCGTCATCGAGGTCATCGGCGGCATCGAGCCGGCCCGCACGCTCATCACCACCGCCTTCGAGCACGGCGCCTCGGTCGTCTCCGCCAACAAGGCGCTGCTCGCCGAGGACGGCGCCACGCTCTACGCGGCGGCCGAGCAGCACGGCCGCGACCTCTACTTCG
Source organism: Streptomyces sp. NPDC058685 (assembly GCF_042714725.1). Classification (NCBI taxonomy): domain Bacteria; kingdom Bacillati; phylum Actinomycetota; class Actinomycetes; order Kitasatosporales; family Streptomycetaceae; genus Streptomyces; species Streptomyces sp. NPDC058685. Next base: position 53,987 of record NZ_JBHXSL010000016.1, on the reverse strand, counting down.
AGGCCGCCGTCGCCGGTGCGATCCCGCTGATCCGGCCGCTGCGCGAGTCGCTCGCCGGTGACAAGGTCAACCGCGTCCTCGGCATCGTCAACGGCACGACCAACTTCATCCTCGACAAGATGGACGGCTCGGGCGCCGGTTACTCCGAGGCGCTCGACGAGGCCACCGCCCTCGGGTACGCGGAGGCGGACCCCACCGCCGACGTCGAGGGCTTCGACGCCGCCGCCAAGGCCGCCATCCTCGCCGGGATCGCCTTCCACACCCGTGTACGGCTCGACGACGTCTACCGCGAGGGCCTCACCGAGGTCACCGCCGCCGACATCGTCTCTGCCCAGCGCATGGGCTGCACCGTCAAACTCCTCGCCATCTGCGAGCGGGCGGCCGACGGCAACTCCGTGACCGCCCGCGTCCATCCGGCGATGATCCCGCTCAGCCACCCGCTGGCGTCCGTCCGCGAGGCGTACAACGCCGTCTTCGTCGAGGCGGAGGCGGCCGGGCAGCTGATGTTCTACGGCCCCGGCGCGGGCGGCGCTCCCACCGCGTCCGCCGTGCTCGGCGATCTCGTCGCCGTCTGCCGCAACAAGCTCGCCGAGGCCACCGGGCCGGGCGAATCCGCGTACACGCAACTGCCCGTGAGCCCCATGGGCGATGTCGTGACGCGGTACCACATCAGCCTCGACGTGGCCGACAAGCCTGGCGTACTCGCCCAGGTCGCGACGGTCTTCGCCGAGCACGGCGTGTCGATCGACACGGTCCGCCAGCAGGGCCGGCCGGAAGCAGACGGCGAGGCATCGCTCGTCGTCGTCACCCACCGCGCGCCCGACGCAGCCCTCTCCGGGACCGTCGAAGCGCTGCGCAAGCTCGACACCGTGCGCGGTGTCGCCAGCATCATGCGTGTTGAAGGGGAGTAAGGGACCCATGACGACCAACGGCACCCACCAGTGGCGCGGCATCATCGAGGAGTACCGGGACCGTCTTCCGGTGACGGACACGACGCCCGTCGTCACGCTCCGTGAGGGTGGCACGCCGCTCGTCCCGGCGCGCGTTCTGTCCGAGCGCACGGGCTGCGAGGTGCATCTCAAGGTCGAGGGCGCCAACCCCACCGGGTCCTTCAAGGACCGCGGCATGACCATGGCCATCACCCGCGCCAAGGAGGAGGGTGCGCAGGCCGTCATCTGCGCGTCCACCGGCAACACCTCGGCGTCCGCCGCCGCCTACGCCGTACGGGCCGGCATGGTCTGCGCCGTGCTCGTCCCGCAGGGCAAGATCGCGCTCGGCAAGATGGGCCAGGCGCTCGTCTACGGTTCGCAGATCCTCCAGGTCGACGGAAACTTCGACGACTGCCTCAACCTGGCCCGCCGGCTCTCCGAGAACTACCCGGTGGCGCTGGTCAATTCGGTCAATCCGTACCGCATCGAGGGGCAGAAGACGGCCGCGTTCGAGATCGTCGACGCGCTCGGCGACGCCCCCGACATCCATGTGCTGCCCGTGGGCAACGCCGGCAACATCACGGCGTACTGGAAGGGGTACAAGGAGTACTCCCAGCCGTCGCCCGCGAGCACTCTGGCCGGCGGGGCGGACCGCCCCGCGCTGCCCGCCCTCTCCACGCGCAGGCCGCGGATGTGGGGCTTCCAGGCCTCCGGTTCCGCGCCCATCGTCCGGGGCGAGATCGTCAAGGACCCGTCGACGATCGCCACCGCGATCCGGATCGGCAACCCGGCGTCGTGGCAGTTCGCGCTCGACGCACGGGACGAGTCGGGCGGCTTCATCGACGAGGTGACGGACCGTGAAATCCTGCGCGCCTACCGGCTGTTGGCCTCCCAGGAGGGTGTCTTCGTGGAGCCCGCGTCGGCCGCTTCGGTCGCCGGTCTGCTGAAGGCGGCCGAGCAGGGCAAGGTCGACCCGGGCCAGCGGATCGTCTGTACGGTCACCGGCAACGGTCTGAAGGACCCGGACTGGGCCGTCGCCGGCGCGCCGCAGCCCGTCACCGTCCCGGTGGACGCGGTGGCCGCGGCGGAGCGCCTCGGTCTCGCCTGAGGGGCGGCACGGAGCCCCTCGCCCGATGTTCGATGGTCCGAGGCCCGATGTTCGAGGGTCCAAGGGCCCGATGTTCGAGGGTCCGAGGGGCTCCCCGAAAAAGGCCGGCCGTCCTGTTGTGGTCCCGGGAGTGCGTCCTACTGCGTTCCCGCCCGATGGACAAGGCAGGCAAGCCGGGCAACGGCGTACGTAGGGGCACAGGAGGCTTGCGACACGCATCGTGCGCCTCCCGTGCGCCCTATGTCGCCACAGAACCTTCCTTCGATAAGCTGTACCGAACCCGCCCCGCCGCATATGCCGCGGTGTTGCTGCCGTTACGGCCCACGGGTCCTCACCTCTCGAATCCCACAGCTCAGAACCAAGGAGAGTCATCGAGCGATGGCCGGTCCAGCGTTCCGCGCCGCCGCCGTCCGGGTGCGCGTTCCCGCCACCAGCGCCAACCTCGGCCCGGGCTTCGACGCCTTCGGGTTGTCCCTGGCGCTGTACGACGATGTCGTGGTGCGGGTCGCCGATGCCGGTCTGCACATCGACATCGCGGGTGAGGGTGCCTCCACGCTGCCCCGCGACGAGAGCCATCTGCTCGTCCGTGCCCTGCGGACGACCTTCGACCTGCTCGGCGGGCAGCCGCGCGGCCTCGAGGTCGTCTGTGCCAACCGGATCCCGCACGGCCGCGGGCTGGGCTCGTCGTCGGCCGCCATCTGCGCCGGCATCGTCGCCGCCCGCGCGGTGACGATAGGCGGCGACGCCAAGCTCGACGACGCGGCGCTGCTGGAGCTCGCCACGGAGATCGAGGGGCACCCCGACAACGTCGCCGCCTGTCTCCTCGGCGGTTTCACACTCGCCTGGACCGACGGGGGAGCGGCACGCGCCATCAGGATGGAGCCGGCCGATTCCGTCGTTCCGGTGGTCTTCGTCCCCGGCAAGGCGGTGCTCACGGAGACCGCGCGCGGCCTTCTGCCGCGCAGCGTCCCCCATGTGGACGCAAGCGCCAACGCCGGTCGTGCGGCCCTCCTCGTCGAGGCGCTGACCAGGCGTCCCGAGCTGCTGCTGCCGGCCACGGAGGACCGTCTCCACCAGGAGTACCGGGCCCCGGCGATGCCGCAGAGCATCGACCTTGTCAACCGACTGCGTGCCGACGGCGTCCCCGCAGTCATCTCCGGTGCGGGCCCCACGGTGCTCGCGCTGGCCGAGGACAGTGCGGCCGACAAGGTCGCACGACTGGCGGGCGAGGGGTGGGCGGCCAACCGGCTCACCTTCGACGCCGCGGGCGCGAGCGTCCTGCCGCTCAGCTCGTAGTGACACGAGATTGCGGGTGATGGAGAGGGGGAATGTTTGTTGGAGCCGGTAGTGTTAACCTCAAGTCTGCAACCGATGCCTTTGTGGCTCGGAGCTTCGTGTCCCCCTTAGGGACCGCCATTCTTCCGGGAGCCTCCCCAACTGCCTGAGCAGCCTGCCTGAGCAGTTTCGAGCACGCTCCGGAACCGGCACGACACCCCTCGCTTCTCCAGGAGTGGGCCGAGCAGGGGGACCTCGGGCCGGACTTTGCACGTATTTCTCTCCGCCGTCATCACCGGCGGGACCACCGCCCCGGCAACGTTCTGCGACACCCAACGTCACAGGCCGCCGCCGGACAGCACAACCGGTCGCCGAGCCAGAAGGCCGACGTCCGCTCCAGGGAAGGACCCTTCGTGAGCGACACCACCGATCTGATGGGCGTGACTGCCGACAACAACGTCGACACCTCCGCGCCCGCCGGAGGTGCTGCCTCCTCCGGCACCACCTCACGGCGCCGCCGCTCCGGCACCGGCCTCGAGGGCATGGTCCTGGCCGAGCTGCAGCAGGTCGCGTCCGGCCTCGGCATCAGGGGCACCGCGCGTATGCGCAAGAGCCAGCTGATCGAGGTCATCAAGGAGGCGCAGTCCGGCAGTGGGGCCCCGGCCAAGGCGTCCGCGCCGAAGAGCGCCGACGCCGGCGCCGGTGAGGCCGAGACCAAGCCGAAGCGCCGTGCCACCTCCAAGGCGCGTACCGGCGACTCCGCCGCCGCTGCCGAGAGCAAGGCCGAGAAGGCCACCGCCCAGCAGCAGATCGACATCCCCGGACAGCCGGCCGGGGGCACCGCCCAGGCCGCGGGCTCCGGGGGAGACGACCAGCCGGCCGGAGAGCGCCGCCGTCGCCGTGCCACCGCTCAGGCGGGCAGCCCGGAGACCCAGGCCGACGCCCGGGCCGAGAGCAAGGGCGACACGGCCGTCGACGTCAAGACGGACGCACAGCCGGACGCCAAGGCCGAGACCGCCGTCGGCGCGTCCTCGCAGCAGGACGGCGACGGCCGCCGCGACCGCCAGGAGCGCGGTCAGCGCGGTGAGCGTGGCGACCGCGGTGACCGCCGTGACCGTCAGCGCGACCGCCGCGGCAAGGGCGACGACCAGCAGCAGGGCGGCCAGCGCCAGCAGCAGGGCGGCGGCCAGCAGCAGCGCCAGGGCGGCCAGCAGCAGGACGACGGCTACGACGACGAGGCGGGCGGCCGTCGCGGTCGCCGGGGCCGTTACCGCGACCGCCGTGGGCGCCGTGGTGGCCGCGAGGACTTCGGCAACGAGCCGCAGGTCTCCGAGGACGACGTCCTGATCCCCGTCGCGGGCATCCTGGACATCCTCGACAACTACGCGTTCATCCGGACCTCCGGCTACCTGCCGGGCCCGAACGACGTGTACGTCTCCCTCGCCCAGGTCCGCAAGAACGGCCTGCGCAAGGGTGACCACGTCACCGGCGCCGTCCGGCAGCCCAAGGAGGGCGAGCGCCGCGAGAAGTTCAACGCGCTCGTGCGCCTGGACTCGGCGAACGGCATGGCGGCCGAATCCGGCCGCGGGCGCCCGGAGTTCCAGAAGCTGACCCCGCTGTACCCGCAGGACCGGCTGCGCCTCGAGACCGACCCGGGCATCCTGACGACCCGGATCATCGACCTCGTCGCGCCGATCGGCAAGGGCCAGCGAGGCCTGATCGTGGCCCCGCCGAAGACCGGCAAGACCATGATCCTCCAGGCGATCGCCAACGCGATCACGGTCAACAGCCCCGAGTGCCACCTGATGGTCGTCCTCGTCGACGAGCGTCCGGAAGAGGTCACCGACATGCAGCGGTCGGTGAAGGGCGAGGTCATCTCCTCGACCTTCGACCGCCCGGCCGAGGACCACACCACGGTCGCCGAGCTGGCCATCGAGCGCGCGAAGCGTCTCGTCGAGCTGGGTCACGACGTGGTCGTCCTGCTGGACTCCATCACCCGTCTGGGCCGTGCGTACAACCTCGCGGCTCCGGCCTCCGGACGCATCCTGTCCGGTGGTGTCGACTCGACCGCGCTGTACCCGCCGAAGCGCTTCTTCGGTGCGGCGCGCAACATCGAGGACGGCGGTTCGCTGACCATCCTGGCCACCGCGCTGGTCGAGACCGGCTCGCGGATGGACGAGGTGATCTTCGAGGAGTTCAAGGGCACCGGCAACATGGAGCTCAAGCTCGACCGCAAGCTCTCCGACAAGCGCATCTTCCCCGCGGTGGACGTCGACGCGTCCAGCACCCGCAAGGAAGAGATCCTGCTCGGCAGCGACGAGCTCGCCGTCGTCTGGAAGCTGCGCAGGGTGCTGCACGCGCTCGACCAGCAGCAGGCGATCGAGCTGCTGCTGGACAAGATGAAGCAGACGAAGTCGAACGCCGAGTTCCTGCTCCAGATCCAGAAGACGACCCCGTCGGTCGGCAACGGCAACGACTGACGCCGTTCCCGTACGACACAGGACCACCCCGTCGCCCCACAGGTGACGGGGTGGTCTCGTTTTCCCCCAAGTCCCCTCCGGCGCTGGTCAATCACTCGTGCCCGCACATATGATCGGGCTTTCGTGGTGGGGGATTCCAGGGGGGAATCGCGCAGCGCCAGGAGAGGCCGGGGGGCCTCGGACCAGGCTGCCCAGACGTGCTTCACGCCCCACCGATTCGGTTTCCCGGTGGGGTTTCGCGCTTCCCGGGACAAGTCCAAGGGGATACCGCGTGCAGATTCGCACCCGTGGTGGTCGGCACAAGCGCCGCATGAGACTGGCGATACCGGTGGCGGCCGTGGTGGCCGCGCTGATCGGGTCGGGCATCGCTCTGTCCGGGTCGCAGTCCGCGGAGGCGGGGGAGGTGCCGCGTCTGAGTGACACGGCGCAGAAGCCGCCGCAGCCGTCCCAGGCCGAGCTCCGCCAGAGGATCGCCGGGGTGATGAAGGCCGACGAGAAGAGCAAGCGCACCCTGGTCAGCCAGCCCGACGGCGCCAAGTCCGCGCCGAGCGGGCGCATCATCGGCGGCAAGGAGACCACCATCTCCGCCGCGCCGTGGATGGCGCAGCTCCACTTCAGCGACAGCACCGGTGCCGGCTACTTCTGCGGCGGTGTCGTGATCGCCCCGACGAAGGTCGCCACGGCGGCGCACTGCGTCAAGGGCATCAAGTGGTACCAGGACGGCGGTGTCGTCGTCGGCACCGACAAGCTGCCGACGCAGACCGGTGAGACGGACCCGGACGGCAACCCCGTGTGGGACTTCCACGGCGGGCAGATCGTGGGCGCGTACCGCCAGTGGAACCACCCGTCGTACAACCCGGTCTCGCTCGACAACGACGTCGCGGTCCTCACGCTCGACCGGCCCGTCTCCGTCAAGCCGCTGCCGCTCGCGCAGCCGACCGACGGCGCCCTGTACCAGGCGGGCCTGGACGGCAAGGTCTACGGCTGGGGCCGTACCAGCTCCACGGAGCCGAACAGCGCCTCGCAGACGCTGAAGGTCGCCGACGCGGACACCGTCTCGGACACCTCCTGCGCCGGTGCGTACGGCGCGGACTTCATCAAGGGCCACATGCTGTGCGCGGGTGCCCCGCCCACCGGCGAGGACGCCACGAGCGAGACCACCTGCAACGGTGACTCCGGCGGCCCGCTGGTCGTCGGCGGCAAGCTCGTCGGTCTGGTCTCGTGGGGCGACATCGACTGCTCCGCCGTCGGGAAGTACGGCGTGTACGCGAAGGTCTCCACGTACTCCGCGCCCATCCAGTCCCGTGTCGACGACGCGAACTGGAACAACGACCACACCTCCGACCTGCTGGCCCGCCGCACCTCGGACAGCACGCTGTTCGGCTGGACCTCCAAGGTCACCTCGTTCGCCCGCACGCTGAACCATGGCAACTTCTCCGGCGTCAACCTGGCGATCCAGGGCGACCTCAACCGTGACGACTGGGAAGACCTCGTCTACCGCACGAGCAACGGCTACACCTACTGGATGTACAGCGGCACCGAGGACGCGAAGCTGCTGTCCACCGGCTGGGCCAAGAACAAGCAGATCCTGATCCCCGGTGACCTCACCGGCGACGAGCTGCCCGACCTGCTCACCGTGAACTCCACCGGCAACCTGGTCCTCTACCCGGGCAAGGGCAACGGCGGCTTCTCCGCCCCCGTCCAGGTCGGTGGCGGCTGGGGCCAGTACGGCGTCGTCCGCGGTCACGGTGACTTCACCAGCGACGGCAAGCCCGACGTTCTGGCCCGTGGCGCCGACGGCTCCACGTATCTCTACCGGGGCACCGGCAAGGCCGCGACCCCGTTCGAGGCCCGCCGTCTGGTCGGCAAGTTCACCCTCAGCAGCTTCACGGCTCTGGTCACTGTCGGTGACGTGAACAGCGACGGTCACGCCGACCTCCTGGTCCGTGACTCGGCCGGCAAGCTGTGGCTCTACCCGGGCAACGGCAACAGCGCCGCGACCGGTGGCATCTTCGGTGCGCGCAAGGACTTCGGCACCGGCTGGCAGGCCTACAACCTCTTCGGCTGAGGCCCGACGCCTGCTGAGGCGGGCGGTGCCGGTGGGACCTTCACCACACCCGCCGGCGCCCCCACCCCACCCCGCTCCACCGTCCCGTCCGGGAAAACCCCTGATGGGACAGGCTCTGCGCCCGTCGTGCCCAGCACGGCGGGCGCAGCCGCGTTCTCACCCCGTTCTCACGCCCGCGTGCAACCCTTTCCGTCGCCGCGCCGTCTCACCGGTGGCGGAGCAAAAATTGACAGGGTCAGACAAACCGCACCTGGTTCGGCGCAGCAGGGGGTAGCGGCAGACGGCGGAACAGGGGAGATCATGGCCGATCAGAGCAGCAGTGGCAGCCGAATACGCGGCAGCCGCGGCAAGCGCCGCAAGCAGCCCTCCACGGGCCGCCGTGCCATGACCGTCGCCGCCTGGACCACGGCGGGCCTCGTACTCGTCGGCGGCTCCGGCCTCGGCTACGTCTACTTCAAGCTCAACGGCAACATCACCGGCGTCGACATCAACAGCCAGCTCGGCACCGACCGGCCCGACGACGTCGACAACGGCTCCATGGACATCCTCGTCCTCGGCTCGGACTCCCGCGCCGGCGCCAACGCCGAGTACGGCCCCGACGAGGGCGGTGCCCGCTCGGACACCGCGATGATCGTGCACGTCTACGAGGGTCACAAGACGGCGAGCGTGGTCTCCGTGCCCCGCGACACCCTCGTGCAGCGCCCCGACTGCACCGACAGCGACGGCAAGACCGTCTCCGGGTCCCGGCGCGCGATGTTCAACACGGCGTACGAGTCCGGCGGCCCGGCCTGTGCGGTGAAGACCGTCGAGAAGATGTCCGGCATCCGCATGGACCACTACATCGAGGTCGACTTCACCGGCTTCAAGAAGCTCATCGACAAGCTCGGCGGAGTGAAGATCACCACCGCCAAGGCCATCAACGACTCCAAGAGCCATCTGAACCTGGCGCCGGGCACGCACACCCTCGACGGGGAGCAGTCGCTCGGTCTGGTGCGCACCCGCAAGAGCATCGGCGACGGCAGCGACCTGGGCCGGATCCAGCTCCAGCAGGCTTTCATGAAGGCGTTCATCAACCAGGTCAAGAGCGTCGGCGTGCTGACCAACCCGAAGAAGCTGCTCGACATCGCCGACACCGCGACCAAGGCCATCACCCCCGACTCCGAGCTCGACTCGGTGTCCGAGCTGATGAGTTTCGCCAGAGGGCTCGGCGGCCTGGACGCCCAGGACGTGCAGATGATCACGATGCCGGTCGAGTACGACCCCGTCGACCCGAACCGGGTGATCCCGCTCAAGTCCGCCGGTCAGCAGGTGTGGACGGCGCTCAAGCAGGACAAGCCCATCCCGGCCGCCGCGGTCAAGGACTCGGCGGGCGACAAGGGCGACGCCGGCACCGTCGTACGGTCGCGCTAGCCCGCAGCACGCCTCCGCGGCCGGCGGCGCGGAGGCGTGCGGAATAGTTCCGACAGCACCCCGGTTTTGGGAGATACGGCCGGTCCTGGCAGACTGGTACGTCGGCCCCGGTTCACGCATCCGTATCCCGCGCGTGCGACCCGGCGCCCTCCCGAAACTAGGAGACACCTTGAAGCGCGACATCCACCCCGAGTACGTCGAGACCCAGGTCAGCTGTACCTGTGGCGCGTCGTTCACCACTCGCAGCACCATCGACAGCGGCGCCATCCGTGCCGAGGTCTGCTCCGAGTGCCACCCGTTCTACACGGGCAAGCAGAAGATCCTCGACACCGGTGGCCGCGTGGCCCGCTTCGAGGCCCGCTTCGGCAAGGCCGGCTCCGCCAAGAAGTAGCGAGCCAACTGCGCCGGTCCTCGGCCACCCCCGCGCGGGGCGGCTGGGACCGGCGCTTTGCCGTCCCGTAGGTCTCGTTCAGTAATCGTCACCCCCCAGGAGCCCCCGAATGTTCGAGGCGGTCGAGGAACTGATCGGCGAGCACGCCGATCTGGAGAAGAAGCTCGCCGACCCTTCGGTCCACGCCGACCAGGCGAACGCGCGCAAGCTGGGCAAGCGTTATGCCGAGCTGACGCCGATTGTCGGCACGTACCGCTCCTGGAAGCAGACCGGGGACGACATCCTGACCGCGCGCGAACTGGCCGCCGACGACCCGGACTTCATCGCCGAGGTCAAGGAGCTGGAGCAGCAGCGCGAGGACCTCACCGAGAAGCTGCGGCTGCTCCTGGTGCCGCGCGACCCCAGCGACGACAAGGACGTCCTGCTCGAGGTCAAGGCCGGCGCGGGCGGCGACGAGTCCGCCCTGTTCGCCGGCGACCTGCTGCGGATGTATCTGCGCTACGCCGAGCGCGTCGGCTGGAAGACCGAGATCATCGACGCCACCGAGTCCGAGCTGGGCGGCTACAAGGACGTCCAGGTCGCGGTGAAGACCAAGGGCGGCCAGGGTGCCACCGAGCCCGGACAGGGCGTCTGGGCGCGGCTGAAGTACGAGGGCGGGGTGCACCGCGTGCAGCGTGTGCCCGCCACCGAGTCCCAGGGCCGCATCCACACCTCCGCGGCCGGTGTGCTGGTCACGCCCGAGGCGGAGGAGATCGACGTCGAGGTCCACGCCAACGACCTGCGCATCGACGTCTACCGCTCGTCGGGCCCCGGCGGCCAGTCCGTCAACACCACCGACTCCGCGGTCCGCATCACGCACCTGCCGACCGGCATCGTCGCCTCCTGCCAGAACGAGAAGAGCCAGCTCCAGAACAAGGAGCAGGCGATGCGTATCCTGCGCTCCAGGCTGCTGGCCGCGGCGCAGGAGGAGGCCGAGAAGGAGGCCGCGGACGCGCGCCGCAGCCAGGTCCGCACGGTGGACCGCTCCGAGAAGATCCGCACGTACAACTTCCCCGAGAACCGCATCTCGGACCACCGTGTCGGCTTCAAGGCGTACAACTTGGACCAGGTGCTCGACGGCGACCTGGACGCAGTCATCCAGGCCTGTGTCGACGCCGACTCCGCCGCAAAGCTCGCGGCCGCCCAGTAACACCTCGTACGGAACGGGTGGAGGACCAGTGAACCTGCTGCTCGCCGAGGTGGCCCAGGCCACCCAGCGGCTGGCCGACGCCGGCGTGCCCTCGCCGCGCTTCGACGCGGAGGAGCTCGCCGCCTTCGTCCACGGTGTGAAGCGGGGAGAGCTGCACAACGTCAAGGACGCGGACTTCGACGCCCGTTACTGGGAGGCCGTCGCCCGCCGCGAGGCCCGGGAACCGCTCCAGCACATCACCGGACGGGCCTTCTTCCGCTATCTGGAGCTCCAGGTCGGCCCCGGAGTCTTCGTGCCGCGCCCCGAGACCGAGTCCGTCGTCGGCTGGGCCATAGACGCCGTACGGGCCATGGACGTCGTCGAGCCGCTGATCGTCGACCTGTGCACCGGATCGGGCGCCATCGCGCTCGCGATGGCACAGGAGGTCCCGCGCTCGCGTGTGCACGCGGTCGAGCTCTCCGACGACGCCCTCAACTGGGCCCGGAAGAACGCCGAGGGCTCCCGCGTCACCATCCACCAGGGCAACGCGCTCACCGCGCTGCCCGAACTGGACGGCCAGGTCGACCTCGTCATCTCCAACCCGCCGTACATCCCGCTCACCGAGTGGGAGTACGTCGCCCCCGAGGCCCGCGACCACGACCCGGAGATGGCCCTGTTCTCCGGCGAGGACGGCCTGGACACCATCCGCGGCATCGAGCGCACCGCGCACCGTCTGCTGCGTCCCGGCGGACTCGTGGTCATCGAGCACGCGGACACCCAGGGCGGCCAGGTGCCGTGGATCTTCAACGAGGAGTCCGGCTGGGCGGACGCGGCCGACCACCCCGACCTGAACAAGCGGCCGCGCTTCGCCACGGCCCGCAAGGCGATGCCGTGATCAGCCGCGCGACGACAGAGCAGACGACACAGACGACACAGACGACGAAGATCTTGTACGTGTACGAGGAGGCCCACTGATGGCACGGCGATACGACTGCAACGACGCGACCGACCGCACGACCGGCCTGCGCGAGGCCGCGTCCGCCGTCCGCCGCGGTGAGCTCGTCGTGCTGCCTACCGACACCGTGTACGGGATCGGCGCCGACGCCTTCAGCTCCGAGGGCGTCGCGGACCTCCTCGCGGCGAAGGGGCGCGGCCGCAACATGCCCACCCCTGTCCTCATCGGGTCCCCGAACACCCTCCACGGCCTGGTCACCGACTTCTCCGAGCAGGCATGGGAGCTCGTCGACGCCTTCTGGCCCGGAGCGCTCACCCTCGTCGCCAAGCACCAGCCGTCGCTCCAGTGGGACCTCGGGGACACCCGGGGCACCGTCGCGATCCGGATGCCGCTGCACCCCGTCGCCATCGAACTCCTCACCGAGGTCGGCCCGATGGCCGTGTCGTCCGCCAACCTCACGGGGCACCCCTCGCCCGAGGACTGCGACGCGGCGCAGGACATGCTCGGCGACTCCGTCTCCGTCTACCTCGACGGCGGTCCGACGCCGGGCATCGTGCCGTCCTCGATCGTCGACGTCACGGGCAAGGTGCCGGTTCTGCTGCGGGCGGGGGCGCTCGACGCGGACGAGCTCCGCAAAGTCGTACCCGACCTCGAGGTGGCCAATTGACCGCCCCTGAGGGGCGTGGCATAGGTGCGGCGACCGCTGTCGACACCTTCAGAATCCTCCACGTCAGCACCGGCAACGTGTGCCGCTCGCCGATCACCGAGCGGCTGACGCGGCATGCCCTCAGCGCGCGCCTCGGCGATCCCCTGACGCGCGGGCTGATCGTGGAGAGCGCCGGCACCTGGGGCCACGAGGGCGCTCCGATGGAGGCCAACGCCGAGGTGGTCCTCGCCGACTTCGGCGCGGACGCGACCGGGTTCGTGGGACGCGAACTGCTGGACGAACACGTCATCCGCGCGGACCTGGTCCTCACGGCGACCCGCGACCACCGGGCGCAGGTCATCTCGATGGGTCACTCGGCGGGCCTGCGGACGTTCACGCTGAAGGAGTTCACCCGGCTCGTACGGGCGATAGACCCGGCCACGCTGCCGGACACCCGGGACGAGGGCGTCGTCGAGCGGGCGAGGGCCCTGGTCAGGGCGGCGGCCGCGCTGCGCGGCTGGCTGCTGGCGCCGAGCCCCGACGCGGACGAGGTGTACGACCCCTACGGCGCACCCATCACGTTCTTCCGTTCGATCGGCGACGAGATCAATCAGGCCCTGGACCCGGTCGTCACCGCGCTGACGGGCATTCCCGCCCGGCGCTGACGGCACGGACCGCCACCGGCCACCCGGACGGAGCGATCGCCGCGCACCGCGCGGCCCACCGGCCTACATTGGACTTCACGGCCAGCCCACGCCTGGAGCCACAGATGCCGGTAACCGCAGCGCCTGACACCGCCCGCATCAGCCACCACGGTGGGGACTTCGACGCCCTGCGCCGTCAGGACCCCGAGATCGCCGAGGTGATCCTGGGGGAGGAGCAACGGCAGAGCGACAGCCTCCAGCTCATCGCGGCGGAGAACTTCACCTCGCCCGCCGTCCTCGCCGCCCTCGGCTCTCCGCTGGCCAACAAGTACGCCGAGGGCTATCCCGGCGCCCGTCACCACGGCGGCTGCGAACTCGTGGACACCGCCGAGCGGATCGCCGTCCAGCGCGCCACCGCCCTGTTCGGCGCCGAGCACGCCAATGTGCAGTCCCACTCCGGTTCCTCCGCGGTCCTCGCGGCCTACGCGGCGCTGCTGCGGCCCGGCGACACCGTGCTCGCCATGGGACTGCCGTACGGCGGCCACCTCACCCACGGCTCGCCCGCGAACTTCTCGGGCCGCTGGTTCGACTTCGTCGGCTACGGCGTCGAGGCGGAGACCGGCGTCATCGACTACGACCAGGTCCGCGCGCTGGCCCGGGAGCACCGGCCCAAAGCCGTGGTCTGCGGCTCCATCTCCTATCCGCGCCACCCCGACTACGCGCTGTTCCGTGAGATCGCGGACGAGGTCGGCGCCTATCTGATCGCGGACGCCGCCCATCCGATGGGGCTGATCGCCGGCGGCGCGGCGCCCAACCCCGTCCCGTACGCCGATGTGGTGTGCGCCACCACGCACAAGGTGCTGCGCGGACCGCGCGGCGGCATGATCCTGTGCGGTTCGGAGCTCGCCGAGCGCATCGACCGGGCGGTGTTCCCCTTCACCCAGGGCGGCGCCCAGATGCACACGATCGCCGCCAAGGCGGTGGCCTTCGGGGAGGCGGCGACGCCGGCGTTCACGACCTACGCACATCGGGTGGTCGCCAACGCGCGCGTGCTGGCCGAGGAGCTCGCGGACGAGGGCTTCGCGGTCCTCACCGGCGGCACCGACACCCATCTGATCAGCGCGGATCCCGCGCCCCTCGGGGTGGACGGCAGGATCGCGCGCGGTCGTCTGGCCGCCGCCGGACTGGTTCTCGACACCTGTGCGCTGCCGTACGGGGACGGTCGCGGCATCCGGCTCGGGACCGCGGCGGTCACCACTCAGGGCATGGGGGAGACCGAGATGAGCCGGATCGCGTCGTTGTTCACCGCGGCGATTCGTGAAGAGGGCGAGGAGGCGAGGAAGATCCGTACGGACGTGCGCGAGATGGCCGGTAGATTTCCGCCCTACCAGAGGTAGCCGGAAGCATCTGCAACCATCTCCGGCGCCTGTATGTCCTCAACCATGGGGCGACCAGAGCTAGGGTGTGGGGCTGAGATGGCCAGCGATTCCTGTGGGGCAGCCCGTGCGTGATTACCTGCTGACGCTCTGTGTCACGGCTGCGGTGACCTATCTGCTGACCGGTCCGGTGCGGAAGTTCGCCATCGCGACCGGCGCGATGCCGGAGATCCGTGCCCGTGACGTTCACCGGGAGCCGACGCCGAGACTCGGCGGCATCGCCATGTTCTTCGGCCTGTGCGCCGGTCTGCTGGTCGCCGACCATCTGCAGAACCTGAACAGCGTGTTCGAGCTGTCCAACGAACCGCGTGCGCTGCTCTCCGGTGCCGCCCTGATCTGGATCATCGGCGTCCTGGACGACAAGTTCGAGATCGACGCCCTGATCAAGCTCGGCGGACAGATGATCGCCGCGGGTGTGATGGTGATGCAGGGTCTGACGATCCTGTGGATCCCGGTACCCGGTGTGGGAACGGTCTCGCTGACCTCCTGGCAGGGCACCCTGCTGACCGTGGCGCTCGTCGTCATCACGATCAACGCGGTGAACTTCGTCGACGGCCTGGACGGACTGGCCGCCGGCATGGTGTGCATCGCCGCCGCGGCCTTCTTCCTCTACGCCTACCGCATCTGGTTCAGCTACGGGATCGAGGCAGCGGCCCCCGCCAGCCTGTTCACCGCCATCCTGATGGGCATGTGCCTCGGCTTCCTGCCGCACAACATGCATCCGGCGCGCATCTTCATGGGCGACTCGGGGTCGATGCTGATCGGCCTGGTGCTGGCGGCGGCCGCGATCTCGGTGACCGGCCAGGTGGACCCGGACGCCCTCAAGATCTTCGAGGGCAGCACCCGCGAGGCCACGCACGCGGCACTGCCGGTCTTCATCCCGCTGCTGCTGCCGCTGACGATCATCGCGATCCCGGTCGCGGACCTGGTGCTGGCGATCGTCCGCCGTACCTGGAACGGCCAGTCGCCGTTCGCCGCCGACCGCGGGCACCTCCACCACCGGCTGCTGGAGATCGGACATTCGCACAGCCGCGCGGTTCTGATCATGTACTTCTGGTCGGCGCTGATCGCGTTCGGCGTGGTCGCGTACTCCGTGCACTCGGCGTCCATGTGGATCGTGATGCTCGTCGTCGCGCTGAGCGCCGTCGGTCTGGTCCTTCTGTTGCTGCCGCGCTTCACCCCGCGGGCACCGCGCTGGGCCGAGGCGTTCGTCCCGCCCCGCTACCGCCGTCGTGCGGTGCAGCCGCACCTCGCGGAGTCCTCGCCGGGTCACGACGCGCAGGACGGGCCGGCCGTGTCCGGTGGCGCGGACTTCGAAGCGGCCGCGGAGTCCGAGGAGCGGACGCCGATTCCGGCGGGCGTCAACGGAGCGACAGCGATCGGCGCTCGTTCGCACCTCCCCGACCGGCGGAAGGCCGGCACACGCGGCTGACACTGTCCGGCATGTCGCCTATTACCAGATATAGCGACGGCTTGTCGTGCACACACGCGCGGCTTCACTCTCATGTGTGAGAGTTGGCACACCTTCGGGTAAAGACCTCATCAAATAGTTTGTGATACCGTTCACGAGACCCGGAGACAGAGCCGAAGGACCGTAGTGCGACGGTTGGTTGGCCCCGAGACCCATCTCGGACCGGGACTACGCTCGTCCATGACGACACCACTGCCCCCACCAGCAAGCGGAGCTGCCGCCATGCCGTCCAACGACGCACGCTCACTTCTTCTCACCGCCGTCCCCACCGCCGCGGCCGGCGCGATCGCCGCTGTGATCAGTGGAGTGGTCGCCGGTGGAAAAGGGGCGCTCGGCGCGGCGGTCGGCGCACTGGTGGTCATCGTCTTCATGGGGATCGGCATCGTGGTCCTCCAGCGGACCGCCAAGCAGTTCCCGCAGCTCTTCCAGGCCATGGGCCTGATGCTGTACACGACGCAGCTGCTGGTGCTCTTCATCTTTGTCGCGGCGTTCAAGGACACGACGCTGTTCAACCCCAAGGCGTTCGCCGCGACGTTGGTCGCCGCCACGCTTGTCTGGGTGTCTGCGCAGGCCCGTGCCCATATGAAGGCCAAGATGCTCTACGTCGAGCCGGAACCGTCTGCTCCCCGTCAGGGCGAAACGACGGGGTCCGCGACGTGACAGGTAGGGCCGGTATAAATGCCCGTTCGAGACCCTGCTATCGTCCGGTGCCAACTGCGGCACTGCGGGCGCGGGCATCCGAGCTGACGCCTGCTCGACGCGAGGCTTTGACGCCTGACCGCCGCCCCCACATCCGAAACACCACTCCGGTGCCGACTCGCGGCTGCGCGCCGCTCCGACACAACGAGGTTGCCGAACCCATGCGTCACGCCGAAGGAGCCCGCGGTGAGTGCTGAACAGACCACGCTCGCCTTTGACTGGAGCTGCCGCATCATGGCCGACAACGGCTGTGGCTTTCCGGCACCGGGCCTGCACTCCTTCCTTTTCCAGCCGATCTTCACCGTCGGAGGCTTCGAGTTCAACAAGGTGATGCTGCTCGCGCTGCTCACCACGTTGGTCGTCGTCACCTTCTTCACGCTGGCTTTCGGGAAGGCAAAGGTCGTCCCCGGCAAGCTCCAGATGATCGGTGAGGCCGGCTACGACTTCGTACGCCGCGGCATCGTCTACGAGACCCTCGGCAAGCGGGAGGGCGAGAAGTACGTCCCGCTGATGGTCTCCATCTTCTTCTTCGTCTGGATCATGAACATCTGGTCCGTGATCCCGCTGGCACAGTTCCCCGTGTCATCGATCATCGCGTACCCCGTCGTACTCGCAGTGATCGTCTACGTGATCTGGGTGTCCGTGACGTTCAAGCGCCACGGCTTCGTCGGCGGCTGGAAGAACATCACCGGCTACGACAACTCGCTCGGCCCGATCAAGTGGCTGGTCTCGTTCATCGAGCTCTTCTCGAACCTGCTGGTCCGGCCGTTCACGCACGCGGTGCGACTCTTCGCCAACATGTTCGCCGGACACCTGATGCTGGTGATGTTCACCGTCGCCTCCTGGTACCTGCTGAACAGCTGGCTGATCCCGGCCGCGGGCGTCTCGTTCGTCATGACCATGGTCATGATCCTCTTCGAACTCTTCGTGCAGGCCGTCCAGGCGTACGTCTTCGTCCTCCTGGCCTGCTCCTACATTCAGGGCGCTCTCGCCGAGCACCACTGAGCCACCCTCCCGCACCACCCCGAAGCGTCCGGTGCCAACCCCACCGGTCCGTTAATGAAAAGGAAGAATCAGCATGGCTGCCACTGAGACCCTCGCCGCCGTCACCGGTTCGCTCGGCTCCATCGGCTACGGCCTCGCCGCGATCGGCCCCGGCATCGGCGTCGGCATTGTCTTCGGTAACGGCACCCAGGCTCTTGCCCGTCAGCCCGAGGCTGCCGGCCTGATCCGTGCCAACCAGATCCTGGGTTTCGCCTTCTGTGAGGCGCTCGCCCTGATCGGCATCGTTATGCCGTTCGTGTTCGGTCGCTAATTCACGGCTACTGACACATTTCGACGAAAGGCATTGATGTGATCGCCAACATCGTTCAGCTGGCGGCCGAGGAGGAGCAGAGCCCGCTCATTCCTCCGGGCCCCGAGCTGCTCGTCGGCCTGATCGCCTTCGCCATCGTCTTCTTCTTCTTCGCGAAGAAGCTTCTTCCGAACATCAACAAGGTTCTGGAAGAGCGTCGCGAGGCCATCGAAGGCGGCATGGAGAAGGCGGATGCGGCCAAGGTCGAGGCCGAGAGCGTCCTTGAGCAGTACAAGGCTCAGCTTGCCGAGGCCCGGCACGAAGCCGCTCGTATGCGCCAGGAGGCGAACGAGCAGGGCACCGCGATCATCCAGGAGATGAAGGCGGAAGGCCAGCGGCAGCGTGAGGAGATCATCGCGGCCGGCCACGCCCAGATCGAGGCCGACCGCAAGGCTGCGGCTGCCGCGCTGCGTCAGGACGTGGGCACGCTCGCGACCGAGCTGGCCGGCAAGCTCGTGGGTGAGTCCCTCGAGGACGTCGCACGGCAGAGCCGGACCATCGACCGCTTCCTCGACGACCTCGAGGAGAAGGCCGAGGCAGGTCGATGAAAACGCTGCACGGAGCGAGCCGCGAGGCACTGGCTACCGCACGCGAGTCCCTCGACGCGCTGACGGACAACACCTCCGTCGACGCGGCGAAGCTCGCCGAGGAGCTGGCCGCCGTCACCGCGCTGCTCGACCGCGAGGTGTCGCTGCGTCGGGTCCTGACCGACCCGGCGCAGGCCGGCGAGGCGAAGGCCGAGCTGGCGGCGCGCCTGCTGAGCGGTCAGGTCGGTGGCGAGACCGCTGATCTGGTCTCCGGCATGGTCCGCTCCCGCTGGTCGAGGTCGCGCGACCTGGTCGACGCGATCGAGGAGCTGGCGGCCACCGCCGAGCTCATCGCCGCGCAGCGCAGGGGCGTGCTCGACAACGTCGAGGACGAGCTGTTCCGGTTCAGCCGGATCGTCGCGTCCAACACCGAGCTCCGGGCCGCGCTGACCGACAAGTCGGTGTCGCCGTCCCGCAAGGCGGAGCTGCTGCGCAGCCTGCTGGGCGGCAAGGCGGATCCGGCCACCGAGCGACTGGTCGTGAGTCTTGTGACCGCGCCCCGGGGACGTAGCCTGGAGCAGGGACTCGACTCCCTGTCCAAGCTCGCTGCCGGGCGCAGGGAGCGGACGGTCGCGGTCGTCACCTCGGCGGTCCCGCTCACCGACCGGCAGAAGCAGCGCCTCGGTGCCGCTCTGGCGAAGCTGTACGGCCGCGACATGCACCTGAACCTGGACGTGGACCCCGAGGTCCTCGGCGGGATCTCGGTGCGGGTCGGCGACGAGGTCATCAACGGCACCATCGCGGACCGCCTCGACGAGGTGGCCCGTCGTATGGCCGGCTGACCCGGCCGCCACTAACTGAACACGACAGACGAGCAGTACCAGCGGCCCGGTTGGGCCGTGCAGAGATTGCAGAAGATTCCTGGGGGTCGGCCCCCAGACCCCCTAAGAAACTTCGGGCCCAACAAGGAGAGCAGGGAACCCAGATGGCGGAGCTCACGATCCGGCCGGAGGAGATCCGGGACGCGCTGGAGAACTTTGTCCAGTCGTACAAGCCGGACGCGGCCTCGCGCGAGGAGGTCGGGACGGTCAGCGTTGCCGGCGACGGCATCGCGAAGGTCGAGGGTCTGCCCTCGGCCATGGCGAACGAGCTGCTGAAGTTCGAGGACGGAACCCTCGGTCTCGCCCTCAACCTCGAGGAGCGCGAGATCGGTGCGGTCGTCCTCGGCGAGTTCAGCGGTATCGAGGAGGGACAGCCGGTGCGCCGCACCGGAGAGGTCCTCTCCGTCGGCGTCGGCGAGGGCTACCTCGGCCGTGTCGTCGACCCGCTCGGCAACCCGATCGACGGCCTCGGCGAGATCGAGACCGACGGACGCCGCGCCCTGGAGCTGCAGGCCCCTGGCGTCATGATCCGTAAGTCGGTGCACGAGCCGATGCAGACCGGCTACAAGGCCGTCGACGCCATGGTGCCGATCGGCCGCGGTCAGCGTCAGCTGATCATTGGTGACCGTCAGACCGGCAAGACCGCTCTGGCCGTCGACACGATCATCAACCAGCGCGACAACTGGCGCTCGGGCGACGTGAACAAGCAGGTGCGCTGCATCTACGTCGCCATCGGCCAGAAGGGCTCCACCATCGCGTCCGTGCGCGGTGCCCTGGAGGAGGCCGGCGCCCTGGAGTACACGACCATCGTCGCCGCCCCGGCGTCCGACCCGGCCGGCTTCAAGTACCTGGCGCCGTACACCGGATCGGCCATCGGCCAGCACTGGATGTACGCCGGCAAGCACGTCCTGATCATCTTCGACGACCTGTCGAAGCAGGCCGACGCCTACCGCGCCGTGTCGCTGCTGCTGCGCCGTCCGCCGGGCCGTGAGGCGTACCCCGGTGACGTCTTCTACCTGCACTCGCGTCTGCTGGAGCGCTGCGCCAAGCTCTCCGACGACATGGGCGCCGGTTCGATGACCGGTCTGCCGATCGTCGAGACCAAGGCGAACGACGTGTCGGCGTTCATCCCGACCAACGTCATCTCCATCACCGACGGCCAGTGCTTCCTGGAGTCCGACCTGTTCAACGCGGGCCAGCGCCCGGCGCTGAACGTCGGTATCTCGGTCTCCCGTGTCGGTGGCTCCGCCCAGCACAAGGCCATGAAGCAGGTCTCCGGCCGTCTTCGCGTGGACCTCGCCCAGTACCGCGAGCTGGAGGCGTTCGCCGCCTTCGGTTCCGACCTGGACGCGGCCTCCAAGGCGCAGATGGAGCGCGGCAAGCGCATGGTCGAGCTGCTGAAGCAGGGCCAGTACCAGCCGATGCCCGTCGAGGAGCAGGTCGTCTCCGTCTGGGCCGGTACCACCGGCAAGATGGACGACGTCCCGGTCCAGGACATCCGGCGCTTCGAGGCCGAGCTGCTCGAGTACCTGCGCCGCGAGCGCAAGGAGCTGCTGACCAGCATCGCCGAGGGCGGCAAGATGTCGGACGACACCCTGCAGTCCATCGCCGACGCGATCACGGCCTTCAAGCGTCAGTTCGAGACCGCGGACGGCCAGCTTCTGGGCGACGACGCTCCGGTCAGCACGAGCAAGTGACGACGGAAGGGACCTGACTCATGGGAGCCCAGCTCCGGGTCTACAAGCGTCGCATCAAATCCGTCACCGCGACCAAGAAGATCACCAAGGCGATGGAGATGATCGCCGCCTCGCGCATCGTCAAGGCGCAGCGCCAGGTGTCGGCCTCCACCCCGTACGCGACCGAGCTCACCCGCGCGGTGACCGCGGTGGCCACGGGGTCGAACACCCAGCACCCCCTCACCACCGAGGTGGAGTCCCCGGTCCGCGCCGCGGTTCTGCTCATCACGAGCGACCGCGGTCTGGCCGGCGGCTACTCCGCCAACGCCATCAAGGCGGCGGACCAGCTCACCGAGCGGCTCCAGGGCGAGGGCAAGGAGGTCGTCAGCTACATCGTCGGCCGCAAGGGTGTCTCGTACTACGGCTTCCGTGAGCGCACGGTCACGGAGTCGTGGACCGGGTTCACCGACAACCCGACGTACGCGGACGCCAAGAAGGTCGCCGCGCCGCTGATCGAGGCGGTCCAGCAGGACACGGCCGAGGGCGGCGTGGACGAGCTCCACATCGTCTTCACCGAGTTCGTCTCGATGCTGACGCAGACGCCGGTGCAGAACCGGCTGCTGCCGCTCAGCATCGAGCAGGCGGCGGAGGAGAGCGGCACCAAGGGCGAGATTCTGCCCCTGTTCGACTTCGAGCCGTCGGCGGAGGACGTCCTCGACGCCCTGCTGCCGCGCTACGTCGAGAGCCGGATCTACAACGCGCTGCTCCAGGCCGCTGCTTCCAAGCACGCTGCCACCCGCCGCGCGATGAAGTCGGCGACCGACAACGCCGGGGAGCTCATCAAGAGCCTCTCCCGGCTTGCCAACGCGGCCCGCCAGGCCGAAATCACCCAGGAAATCAGCGAGATCGTCGGTGGCGCCAGCGCCCTGGCCGACGCGACCGCGGGGAGTGACAAGTAATGACGACGACAGTTGAGACGGCCGTTGCCACGGGCCGCGTCGCCCGGGTCATCGGCCCGGTCGTCGACGTGGAGTTCCCCGTCGACGCGATGCCGGAGATCTACAACGCGCTCACCGTCGAGGTGGCCGACCCGGCCGAGGACGGCAAGCTCAAGACGCTGACCCTCGAGGTCGCCCAGCACCTCGGCGAGGGCCTGGTCCGCGCCATCTCGATGCAGCCCACCGACGGTCTGGTCCGCCAGGCCACGGTGACGAACACCGGCGCGGGCATCACCGTTCCGGTCGGCGACTTCACCAAGGGCAAGGTGTTCAACACCCTCGGTGAGGTGCTGAACGTCCCCGAGGCGAACAGCGAGACCACCGAGCGCTGGCCGATCCATCGCAAGGCGCCCAGCTTCGACCAGCTCGAGTCCAAGACCGAGATGTTCGAGACGGGCATCAAGGTCATCGACCTTCTCACCCCGTACGTCAAGGGTGGAAAGATCGGTCTGTTCGGTGGTGCCGGTGTCGGCAAGACCGTTCTGATCCAGGAAATGATCTACCGCGTCGCCAACAACCACGACGGTGTGTCGGTGTTCGCGGGCGTCGGTGAGCGTACCCGTGAGGGCAACGACCTCATCGAGGAGATGACCGAGTCCGGCGTCATCGACAAGACGGCGCTTGTCTTCGGTCAGATGGACGAGCCCCCGGGCACCCGTCTTCGCGTCGCGCTGGCCGGTCTGACCATGGCGGAGTACTTCCGCGATGTGCAGAAGCAGGACGTGCTCTTCTTCATCGACAACATCTTCCGGTACACCCAGGCCGGCTCCGAGGTGTCCACCCTGCTCGGCCGTATGCCGTCCGCGGTGGGTTACCAGCCGAACCTGGCCGACGAGATGGGTCTGCTGCAGGAGCGGATCACCTCGACGCGTGGTCACTCGATCACCTCGATGCAGGCGATCTACGTCCCCGCGGACGACCTGACCGACCCGGCCCCGGCCACCACCTTCGCCCACCTCGACGCGACGACGGTTCTCTCCCGTCCGATCTCCGAGAAGGGCATCTACCCGGCCGTGGACCCGCTGGACTCCACGTCCCGCATCCTGGACCCGCGCTACATCACGCAGGAGCACTACGACACGGCGACCCGTGTCAAGGGTGTCCTGCAGAAGTACAAGGACCTCCAGGACATCATCGCGATTCTCGGTATCGACGAGCTGGGCGAGGAGGACAAGCTCGTTGTCCACCGTGCCCGTCGCGTGGAGCGCTTCCTGTCCCAGAACACCCACGTCGCCAAGCAGTTCACCGGCGTGGACGGCTCGGACGTGCCGCTCGACGAGTCGATCACCGCGTTCAACGCGATCTGTGACGGAGAGTACGACCACTTCCCCGAGCAGGCGTTCTTCATGTGCGGTGGCATTGAGGACCTCAAGGCCAACGCCAAGGAGCTCGGCGTCTCCTGAGTCCCGTGACTCGTGAAAGGGGGCGGGGTCCGTCCCGCCCCCTTTCGTACGCCCCGTAGAATTGACCCAACACCCGGCAGAACCGCCGGGTGGTGACCCGAGGAGCCACCCTTGGCTGCTGAGCTGCACGTCGAGCTGGTCGCCGCTGACCGGCAGGTATGGTCCGGCGAGGCCACCCTGGTCGTCGCGCGCACCACGTCCGGCGACATCGGCGTCATGCCCGGTCACCAGCCGCTGCTCGGTGTGCTGGAATCGGGCCCGGTGACCATCCGTACAAGCTCTGAAGGCGGAGCCGGGACTGTCGTCGCCGCGGTGCACGGCGGTTTCATCTCCTTCGCCGACAACAAGCTCTCGCTGCTGGCGGAGATTGCCGAGCTGGCGGACGAGATCGATGCACAGCGCGCCGAGCGTGCGCTGGAGCGCGCGAAGTCCGACGACGACGCCGTCGCGGAGCGCCGTGCCGACGTCCGACTGCGTGCGGTGGCGGTGCGCTGAGCACCCCGCCGACAGTTGTCGCCCTCAGCCGCGGCCCGGACTGGACACCTCCAGACCGTGTCGCGGCTGAGGCAATGCAGGCGCACATGGGAACACCGGTGCGGACCATGACGAGATCGATGCGAGGAGGTCGGTGGAGATGTTCCTCGCTCTGCTTGTGAGCGGTCTGGTTTTCGTTGTGCTGGTGGGGGTCGGACTGTTCGTCTTCGGTCTGCGCCGTCGCCTGATCCAGCGTTCCGGCGGCACCTTCGACTGCAGCCTGCGCTGGAACGTCCTGGACGAGACGGATGTCTCCGGCAAGGGCTGGGTGTACGGCGTCGCCCGCTACAGCGGCGACCGGATCATGTGGTTCCGCGTCTTCTCCTACTCTCCGCGTCCCCGCCGGGTCCTGGAGCGCTCGGCCATCGAGGTCGTGGCCCGCCGCACTCCGGAGGGCGAGGAGGAGCTGGCGCTGCTGTCCGACGCGATCGTGCTCGGCTGTGTCCACCGGGGTACGCGTCTGGAGCTCGCGATGAGCGAGGACGCGCTGACCGGGTTCCTCGCCTGGCTGGAGGCGGCGCCTCCCGGCCAACGAGTCAATGTGGCCTGAGTAGGCCCTCTCGCCCCCGGACGCGGTCTGGGGGAGGGTGAACGTCACGCAGGGCACCGGGCGTGCGTGGGACATGAAGAAGCCGGGGTGGACGGGGACGGACCCGTTCCACCCCGGCTTCGGTCTGTCTACTGCAGTCCCGTGTGGACCGCGTTGGCGAGTTCACCGTTGGCGGTGTCGCCGCTGAACTCCCAGTAGAAGGCGCCCTTGAGGCCCTGGCTCTTCGCCCAGGACATCTTGGTGCCGATCGTGGCGGGGGTGTCGTAGCTCCACCAGTTGCTTCCGCACTTGGCGTAGGCGGTGCCGGCGACGGTGCCGGTGGACGGGCAGGTCACCTTGAGGACCTTGTAGTCCTCGTTGCCCGGCTCGTAGGTGCCGGGGGCCGGGCCGGTGGCGGTGCCGCCGGGGGTGGCCTGGGTGACGCCGGTCCAGCCGCGGCCGTAGAAGCCGATGCCGAGGTTCAGCTTGCTGCCGCTGATGCCCTTGCCCTTGAGTTTGGTGATGGCGGCCTCGGAGGTGAAGCCCTCCTGCGGGATGCCCGCGTACGAGGTGAGCGGGGAGTGCGGGGCCGTCGGACCCTGGGCCGCCCAGGTGCCGAAGAAGTCGTACGTCATGACGTTGTAGAAATCGACGTACTGGGCGGCGCCCGCGTAGTCGGCCGCGTCCAGCTTGCCGCCGTTGGTGCCGTCGGCGGAGATGGCGGCGGTGACGAGGTTGCCCGAGCCGAACCTGGCGCGCATGGCCTGCATCACGTTCCTGAGCGAGGCGGGGCCGGAGGTGTCGCAGGTGAGACCGCAGGCGTTCGGGTACTCCCAGTCCAGGTCGATCCCGTCGAAGACATCGGCCCAGCGCGGGTCCTCCACCAGCTGGTAGCAGGACTCGGCGAACGCGGCCGGGTTGGCCGCGGCCTGGCCGAAGCCGCCGGACCAGGTCCAGCCGCCGAAGGACCACAGGATCTTGATGTTCGGGTACTGGGCCTTCAGCTTGCGCAGCTGGTTGAAGTTGCCGCGCAGCGGCTGGTCCCAGGTGTCGGCCTTGCCGTCGACGCTCTGGTCGGCGGTGTAGGCCTTGTCGTAGTCCGCGAAGGCGTCACCGATGGTGCAGCGGCCGCCCTGGACGTTGCCGAAGGCGTAGTTGATGTGGGTGATCTTGGCCGCGGTGCCGGAGGTCACCAGGTTCTTCACGTGGTAGTTGCGCTGGTAGACGCCCCAGTTGGTGAAGTAGCCCAGCTTGACCTTGTCGCCCGGTCCGGGGTCGGTGCCGCCGCCGGTCGTCCGCACCGCGCGGGAGCCGCTGACCGGCCCCGTCTGGTCGGCGGTGTCGCGTGCCTGGATCGTGTACGAGTAGTTCGTGCCCGCGGTGAGTCCGGTGTTGGTGTACGTGAGTCCGGTGACCGTCGCGACCCGCGTTCCGTCGCGCAGCACGTCGTAGTTCTTGATGCCCCTGTCGTCGGTCGCCGCGGTCCAGCCGAGGGTCACCGCGGTGTTGGTGATGTTGGAGGCGGAGGGGGTGCCGGGCGCGGAGGGCGGGTTGTCGCCCGGGAGGCTGCCGCCGTCGCAGGAGGCGCCGTTGAGCTTGCAGCCGGAAGGGGAGCCGCTGCCGGTGCCGTTGAAGCCGAAGGAGACGGAGGCGCCGGGGGCGAGGGAGCCGTTCCACGCCTTGTTCTTGGCGGTCCAGTGGGTGCCGGAGCTGGTGACGTCCGCGTCCCAGGCGGAGGTGACCGCGGTGCCGGCGGGGAAGTCCCACTCGACGGTCCACGAGCTCAGCGAGGTGGTGCCGGTGTTCTTCACCGTCCACTTGCCCTCGAACCCGGAGCCCCAGTCGGAGGTCTTGGCGTAGGTGGCGGTCGCCGACGGAGCGGCCTCGGCAGGGGAGGCGAGGCCGACCATGGCGGCCAGGGGGAGCAGGAGGGCGGTGAGACCCGCCGTCGCTCTGGATCTGAATCTTCCGCTGGTGCGGGAGGTGCTCGTTCTCAAGGGGTGCTCCTCGAGTTGCGGACGGACAGGACGGGTCGGTCCGAGCAGGCACGCGAGCGGGGCTCACCGCAGCGTGCTGTGCGGTGAGAGTAGGAAGGTCTGGACCAATCGTCAATAGGTCCAGACCAAAGGCGGGTCAACTGCGGGTGGATCCCCGCTCAGACCCCCAACTCCTGTGCGAGAACCGCGGCTTGGACCCGGCTGCGCAGCTCCAGCTTCCCGAGCAGCCTGCTGACATGGGTCTTCACCGTCGCCTCAGCCATCAGAAGGCGAGCCGCGATCTCGGCGTTCGACAGCCCCTCACCCAGACAGCCGAGTACCTCACGCTCCCTGCGGGTGAGCACGTCGAGGATGGCCGGGTCGGGCGCGTCGGGGGAGCGTACGGGCCGCGGGGTGGCGAACTCCGCGATCAGCCGGCGGGTGACGGCCGGCGCGATGAGCCCCTCGCCGCGGGCCACGGTGCGCACCGCCTCCAGCAGATCGTGGGCGTCCGTGTTCTTCAGCAGAAACCCCGCCGCCCCGGCCCGCAGGGCCCCGAAGACGTACTCGTCCAGATCGAAGGTCGTCAGCACCAGCACGTCCGCGAGCTTCTCCTCGACGACCTGACGCGTCGCCGAAACACCGTCGAGCCGCGGCATCTGCACATCCATCAGCACCAGATCGGGCCGCAGTTCGCGGGCGAGACGCACCGCCTCCTCGCCGTCCGCCGCCTCACCGACGACCTCGATGTCCGGCGCGCTGCCGAGGATGAGCACCAGCCCCGCCCGTACCGCGCTCTGGTCCTCCGCGACGAGCACGCGTACGCGCCCTGCTCCCTGCGTCATGCCGACGGCTCTCCTTTGTCCCGTACGGGCAGCACCGCCCGTACGCACCAGATCTTCTCCGGACCCTGCGGCGGCCCCTCGGTGGGTCCCGCCTCGAACTCCCCGTCCAGCAGCGCCACCCGCTCCCGCATACCGACCAGGCCCGCTCCCGAACCGGGCGCGCGCGGACCGGGCCGGCGGCCGAAGGGGCTGGTCACCGTGACGGTGAGGGCCCGGCCCGTCGCATGGGCGAGCGCGATACGGACCTGTCCCGACTCCGCGTGCTTGAGGGCGTTCGTCAGCGACTCCTGCACGATCCGGTACGCCGCCAGTTCCACCGGCGCGGGCAGCCTGAGGCCGTTCTCGCGCCGGTCGTCGAGCGCGAAGTCGAGCCCGCTGCCCGAGCCGTTCGTACGCGCCTGCTCGACGAGCGACTCCAGCCCGTCGAGCGTCGGCGCGGCGGCCGGCTCCTTGTCGTCGCTGCTGTCCCGCAGCAGACCGATCAGCCGGCGCATCTCCGCGAGCCCCTGAACGCTGTTCTCGCGGATCACCTCCAGCGCGCCCTGGGTGGTCCTCGGATCGTCGAGCGAGAGTGCGGCGGTGGAGTGGATGGCGATGGCGGAGAGGTGGTTGGCGACCATGTCGTGCAGCTCGCGCGCCATCCGGGCGCGCTCCGCGGTCACGGCCTGGACCCGGTCCATCTCGGCGAGCAGCGCGGTCTGCTCGGCCCGCAGCTTCGCCGCCTCGGCGGCCTCGCGGTGATTGCGGATGATCGCGCCGGTGGTGGCCGGGGCGAAGCTGACGAGACCGGTGACCACGCCCAGCAGCAGCCCGGCCGGGTCGCGGAACCAGGCGAGGAAGGTGATGGTCGAGGCGACCGTGATCAGTCCGGTGATCACCGGGACCCGGCGGGCCGTGCCGGGTGATCCGTACACCACCGACGCGTAGACGAGGTCCGTGAACATCAGCACGGTGAAGAGGTTCCCGACCGTGAACTGGTCGGCCACCACCGCCACCGTCCCGGCCAGCAGGCACGTCCGCGGCATCGTTCTGCGCAGCAGCTCCAGGAACGCCGTCGATCCGAGCGGCACCAGGGCCGCCCACGGGGGCAGGAGGTCCCGGTTCTCCGTGATGTGCAGCCCGAACGACCACAGCACGACACCGCCGAAGAGCATGGCCACGGCCAGGAGCACATCGTCGCGGTGCGGGCGGGGGAAGGTCACCACCCCATGAAACACGGCGGCGGACACTCGCCGCCTCCCCGTGCGGGGTGAGCCGCGGCTACATCGAAGGATGCAGCGCCACTTCGTCATCGGCGACGACGCCCGGCGGCCCGGCGGCCGGGACGCTGGAGGCAACGAAGGGAGAGTGCCGTGATCGTCACGCTGATCGTGATCTGCGAGGTCGGCTTCTGGGTACTGCTGGCCGCGGGGCTCGCCACGCGCTATCTGCTGAAGATGCCGCGTGTGGGTATGGCCCTGCTGCTGTGCGAACCGCTGCTGGAGGTCGTCCTGCTGGTCGTGACCGCACTCGACCTGAAGAACGGGGGAGAGCCGAGCTGGAAGCACGGACTGGCCGCCCTTTACATCGGCTACACGGTGGGACACGGCCACCGCACCATCACCTGGCTCGACGGCCACGCCGCCCACCGATTCGGCGGCGCCCCGCCGCCGGTGAAGCCGCCGCGCCACGGCATGGCGCGGGCGAAGCACGAGGGCAAGGTGTGGACCGGGACGCTGATCGCGGCCGCCGTCGCCACCGGGCTCCTCCAGCTCGCCGTCTGGTACGTGGACGACCCCAGCCGGACCGGTCCGCTGCAGAGCTGGATGTACGTCGCCTGGCGCACCGCGGGCATCCACGGCCTGATCGCTCTCACGTACGCGATCTGGCCCAAGAAGGCCCCGGCGGCAGAGGCGACGTCCGACCGTGAACCGGTCAGGGTGGAGCGTCAGTGACGGCTTCGGGGAGCCGGCCCCGGCGGGGGGAGCGGGTCAGCGCTCCCCGCCCGGGACCCACAGCACGTCGCCGGTCTCCTTGTTCGCCGTCCTCGCGAGGATGAACAGCAGATCGGAGAGGCGGTTGAGGTAGGTGGCGGTGAGCGGGTTCATGGTCTCGCCGTGCGCCTCCAGCGCCGCCCACGTCGAGCGCTCCGCACGCCGGACGACCGTGCAGGCGTGGTGCAGCAGGGCGGCCCCCGGCGTCCCGCCCGGCAGGATGAAGCTGCGCAGCTTCTCCAGCTCGTCGTTGAACCGGTCGCAGTCGGCCTCGAGACGGTCGATGTAGAACTGCTCGACCCGCAGCGGCGGGTACTCGGGGTCGGCCACCACCGGGGTCGACAGGTCCGCGCCCACGTCGAAGAGATCGTTCTGGACCCGGACCAGGACCGCGACGACCTCGTCCGGAAGCTGCCCCAGCGCGACCGCGGTGCCGAGAACGGCGTTGGCCTCGTTGGCGTCGGCGTACGCCGAGATCCGCAGATCGGTCTTGGCGGTCCTGCTCATGTCGCCGAGAGCCGTCGTGCCCTGGTCGCCGGTACGGGTGTAGATGCGCGTCAGATTGACCATGTGACCAGCCTAGTTACCCACCGGCCCGGCGGAAGACGCGTGTGCCGACCGTCACGGCGGCACCGGTGAGTCCGAGGGCGACCAGCGCTCCGTAGAGCATGGAGGCCGTCGCGTACTGGCCGACGTACGCGTCCCGCATCGCGTCCACCAGATAGCGGAACGGCATCAGATGCGAGAGCACGTCCAGCCATCCCGGCGCCAGGGTCATCGGCAGCATCAGCCCGGACAGCAGCATCGACGGCATGGCGAGCGCGTTGATCACCGGACCGAACTCCTGCGGGGTACGGACCTTCAGCGCCAGCGCGTACGACAGCGCGGCGAGCGAGAGCGTCAGCAGGCCGACGAACACGAAGCCGATCAGAGCTCCGACGAACGGCACACGCAGTCCCATGAGCAGAGCGGCGAGCACCAGCAGAACGCCCTGGAAGACGAAGAGCGCGGCGTCGCGCAGGACCCGGCCGAGCAGCAGCGCCAGCCGGCTGACGGGAGTGACGCGCATCCGCTCCACCACGCCGTGGTTCTTCTCGATGATGACCGCGAACCCGGCGAACGAGGCGCCGAACAGGCCGAGTTGGAGCAGCAGGCCCGGCACCAGGACCTGCCAGGAACTGCCGGCCGAGGACAGGGGCACGCCGGTGAGCAGGGGGCCGAAGAAGAGCAGGTAGAGCAGCGGCATCAGTACGCCGAAGAGGATCTGGAAGGGGGAGCGCAGGGTCTGCCGGGCGTACCGCCCGAAGATCAGCGCGGTGTCGGAGACGAGTGCAGACATGAGGAGTCCTGAAGGGGAGTTCAGACAGCTAGGGGGGTGGCGTGGACGGGGGCGGGTCCGCGCCCGGTGATCGCGAGGAAGGCGTCCTGGAGCGTGGCATCGGGCGAGCCCGCGTACCGCGCCTTCAGCGCCGACGGGGTGCCCTCGGCGGCGACGACGCCGTGGTCGACGACGACGATCCGGTCCGCGAGCGCGTCGGCCTCGTCGAGGTAGTGGGTCGTCAGGACGACCGTCGTGCCGTGGTCGTCGCGCAGCCGGCGTACGAGATCCCACAGGTCGTTGCGGCTGCCGGGGTCGAGTCCGGTGGTCGGCTCGTCCAGGAACAGCACCGCGGGCCGGTGCACGAGGCCCATCGCGATGTCGAGCCGGCGGCGCTGGCCGCCGGACAGGGCGGCGGTCCGGCGGTCGAGGAGTCCGCGGAAGCCGAGCTCGTCCGCCAGTTCCTCCGCCCGCGCGGCGGCCGCCTCCTTGGACAGCCGGTACAGCCGTCCCTGGGTGATCAGCTCCTCCCGGACGCCGACCTGGGGGTCGAGGCCGCCGGACTGGGCGACGTATCCGGCCTTGCGGCGGACGCCCGCCGGATCGCGGACCAGGTCGCAGCCGGCGACGGTGGCCGCTCCGCCGGTGGGCGGGAGCAGCGTGGTGAGCATCCGCAGGGTGGTGGTCTTGCCCGCGCCGTTCGGGCCGAGGAAGCCGAGGATCTCGCCGCTCGGGACGGTGAGATCGATGCCGCGCACCGCCTCCACGGGTCCGTTCTTCGTGCGGAAGGTCCGGGAGAGCCCGGCCGTACTGATGATTGCCATGGCCTCAGAAAAACAGAGTCACTTAAATTTTGCAATGACGCCAAGTTTTCATTCCGGCCAAGAAAGCTACGATGACGCCATGGCCGAGGGACTGAGAGAGCGCAAGAAGCGGCAGACCAGACAGCACATCTCGGACGTCGCGACCGGTCTGTTCCTCCGGCGCGGCTTCGACGCGGTGACCATTGCCGAGATCGCCGAGGCCGCCGATGTGTCGGTCAACACGGTCTACAACTACTTCCCGGCCAAGGAGGAGCTCTTCCTCGACCGCAGCCGCGGCGTCGTCGACCGGCTCTCCCGGTGGGTGCGCGGCAGACGCGCCGGCGAGTCGGCGGCCGACGCCGTCCTGCGCGAACTGCGCGAGGCCGTCGAGGGTGTTTCGCCCACCGTCGGACTTTTCGACGGGTATGCGGACTTCCTGAACGTCATCACCGGGGCGCACACCCTGCGTTCGCGGCTGTGGGCCATTCAGCAGGAGAGCCTCCTCGATCTGGAGGCCACGATGCGGCAGGAGGCGGACCCCGCGGACGGCGACCTGCTGCCTTCCCTGGTCGCCGGTCAGCTCTCCTGGCTGCACAGCACGGTGCTCGGCTGGATCGGTACGGAGATGGTCAAGCGGCGGTCCGCCGCCGAGGTTTCCCGTGAAGCCCTCGTCCTCCTGGACGAGATGGAGGAGCTGCTGGGTGAGCGGGTCCTTCGCTACGCGGTCCGCACCGCGGAATGACGCGTACCAGTGTGATGTCCGTCATCTGAGACGTGACGCGCATCTCTTCGCCGCCACACGGCACCTCACGAGCGCTAACCTCCGCCGGAGAGGCGAAATGTAAACAGGTGTTAAGGGGTGTCGCAGTGGCCAGGAAGCTCGCCGTCATCGGGGCCGGACTCATGGGGTCCGGTATCGCGCAGGTCTCTGCCCAGGCGGGCTGGGACGTGGTTCTGCGTGATGTCACCGACGAGGCGCTGACCCGCGGCAAGGACGGCATCAAGGCCTCGTACGAGAAGTTCGTCTCCAAGGGCAAGCTCGAAGCGTCCGACGCGGAAGCCGCGTTGGCGCGCATCACCACCACGACCGACCTGGACGCCGTCGCCGACGCGGACATCGTCGTGGAGGCGGTCTTCGAGAAGCTCGAGGTCAAGCACGAGATCTTCCGTGCGCTGGACAAGCTCGTACGCGACGACGCCGTGCTGGCGTCCAACACGTCCGCCATCCCGATCACCAAGATCGCGGCCGTGACGGAGCGTCCGGAGCGCGTCGTGGGCGCACACTTCTTCTCGCCCGTCCCGATGATGCAGCTGTGCGAACTCGTGCGCGGCTACAAGACCAGCGACGAAACCCTCGCCACCACACGGGAGTTCGCCGAGTCCGTCGGGAAGACCTGCATCGTCGTCAACCGTGACGTCGCCGGTTTCGTGACCACCCGTCTCATCTCGGCGCTCGTCGTCGAGGCCGCGAAGCTCTACGAGTCGGGCGTCGCCTCCGCGGAGGACATCGACATCGCCTGCAAGCTGGGCTTCGGCCACGCCATGGGGCCGCTCGCGACCGCCGACCTGACGGGCGTGGACATCCTGCTGCACGCGACGAGCAACATCTACACCGAGTCCCAGGACGAGAAGTTCGCGCCGCCGGAGCTGATGCGCCGGATGGTGGACGCCGGTGACATCGGCCGCAAGAGCGGGCAGGGCTTCTACAAGCACTGATCATCCGGAACCTGTGCGGCATCACCCCATGGGGTGAATTCGGTATCGGTTCGCTTACAAACAGCAACCAGGCGGCCCACCCGGCAGTCAGTTGTTGCAAGACAGAAGAGCAGCCAGAGCAGACAGAGTCAGTCACAGGCACTGAAGCACTCTCGGGGAGCGCATATGCACATCAGGGGCGACCACGCCGAGCTGGTCGTCGGGGGCCGCCTCGACGTCCGCAGCGCGGCGGACGCCCGTACGGTCCTGCATTCGGCCGTCGACGGCGGAGTCGGCGACCTGGTGCTCGACCTGACCGACCTCGACTCCTGGGACGCCACCGGGCTCGGGGTCATCATGGGCGCCCACCGGCGCGCCGGCCGCTGCGGGCGAAGACTGGTTCTGCGCGGAGTGCCGCCGCAGATGCAGCGTCTTCTGGTGGCCACCCGACTGCACCGCATCCTGGCGATCGAGGGCGGCCTCGCCGCCGAGTCGCTCCCTCGGGTCTGACGCTCCGGGCGGAGTTGCCCGAGTTGGGGCGGAATCACTCCTTCCGAGGGTGAGGGTCCCCCGGGTGCCCGCCGTGCGACACCTCGCAATCCTCATGAGAATGTGACGTCCCGGGCGGGGCGGCACCCCCCTGGTTCGGCGTTACCCTGCAACGGTCTAGGGTTCGGTCGCCCGCCGTTTTGACGAACCCACGCGGCGGGCACCGGACCCGAAGCGACAGCGGGGCGTGCAGAGTGGCCGGGAGGGACATCGGCACGTGGCTCCGCCACAGAGTCAACAGAATCTTGGCGGGGACGAACCTATGCGAAGCCGCATCTGGGGGGCTTGAACCATGGACAAGGACAGTTTCGGCGAGGGCGCGGGCCAGCCGCGCCCGCCGCGCGACCCCGGCACGCCCGACTTCGGACAGCATGTGCCCGCGCTCGCGCGCACCGTTCGGATCGTCGCGGGCGACTTCCTGCTCACCGTCAATCCCGTCGACGGCAGCGAGATAGAACCCTGCCCGCCGGGAGAGGCGCCGGCCGCGCCGGTCCGCCACACCGCCGAGGAACGGGCCGAGCTCCAGCGCACCGCGCAGCCGCCCGTGCCGCCCGGCCCGCTCGCGCCGAGGCTCCCGCTGCTGGAGCGCGACGAAGAACGCGAGCGGCTGGTGGGGCTGCTGGGCCGAGGACGCTCCGTACGGCTGTCGGGACCCGCCGGCTCCGGGCGCAGCGCCCTGCTCGACACCGTCGCCGAGGACTGCGCCACGCTCGCACCCGACGGCGTCGTGCGCCTGAACGGACTGCACCGCACCCCGACGGATCTGCTGCACGAACTGTTTGCGGCCGTGTACAAGGCGCCGCAACGCAGGCCCGACCGTACGAGCCTGCTGACGCACATCCGGGAGATAGGCGCGATCGTCGTCCTCGACGATCTCGAGTTCGGCGGCGCGTCGCTCGCCGAACTGCTCGACGCGGCACCCGAGTGCGCCTTCCTCCTCGCCGCCACCCCCGACGTCCCGGCGCCCGGCGCCGACGCCCACCTCGAAGAGGTCGGCCTCACGGGCCTCGGCCGAGCCGCCTCCCTGGACCTCCTCGAGCGCACCGTCGAACGGCCGCTGACCGAGGACGAGACGAACTGGGCGGGCGACCTCTGGTTCGAGTCCGAGGGCCTTCCGCTGCGTTTCGTGCAGGCGGGCGCGCTGTTGCGGCAGTGCGACGAACTGCGCGCCGACCCGGAGGCCTTCGAGGCGTACGCGCCGTACGACGCGGCCGAGGGCAACGACGTACCGCTGCCCAGCCTGGGGGAGGGCGCGGCGCCCGCCGCGCTGCTCGCCTCCCGGCTGAGCGACTCCGCCCGGGAGACCCTGCGCTTCGCGGTCGCACTCGGCGGCGAGGTGCCGCACCAGGCACACCTCCCCGCGCTCGTGGGGGACACCCACGCGGACGCGGCACTCGGCGAACTGATGAGCTGCGGCCTGCTCTCATCGGTCGGCGGACGCTACCGGCTGGCCGCCGGTGTGCCGGCCCAGCTCACGGAGAAGGGGTACGCCGAGGACGCGGCGGCCCACGCCCACACGGCGGCCCAGCACTACGCCTGGTGGGCCGGACACCCGTCCGTCACCCCCGAGCGCGCCGTGGCCGAGTCCGACGCCCTGCTGGCCGCGCTCACCGCGCTGGTGCCGGGCACGGAGGCGGGCCACCCCAGCGCGGCCGTCCTGCTCGCCCGCAGCGCGGCGCCGGCCTTTGCGGCCGGGATGCACTGGGGCGCGTGGGAACGTGTCCTGCGCGTGGGATCCGAAGCCGCGCGAATAGCGGGCGAAGTGGCCGAAGAAGCCTACTTCCACCATGAATTGGGCATCCTGGCGCTCTGCACGGACAGCCTGGACCGGGCGCGCGCCGAGCTGGAGGCGTCGATCGCCCTGCGCGGCGCACTCGCCGACAAGAACGGAACCGTCTCCGGACGCCGGGCACTCGCGCTCGTCACGGACCGCGAGAACGGGCTCGTGCCGAGCGTTCCCGCCACTGCCGTCCCGGCGGGGCAGGAAGTGGCCCCGGCGCGCCAGAAGCAGCCGTCCTCGCCCGCGAAGGGCGCGCCGGCGAACCTGCCCGTGCCGCTCGCGGGCCTCGGGGCGTCGCGGGCTGTGTCTTCCACGTCTTCCGCGTCTTCCACGACCGGCACGACGCCGGAGACGCTGGTCGCGAGCCGCACGCCGGCCGACGGCAGCACGACGAAGCGCAGGCGCCCCGCGGTGCTCGGCAGCGGCCGCAACCTCGTCGCCGCGGGTGCGGGCGCGCTGCTCGCGGTCGTGCTCGGCACGGTGGTGACACTGGGCGCGACCTCGGACAACCAGGACCCGCCGAGCGACAAGGTCGGCAACGGCCAGTCGGCGAACCAGGACGACGGCCAGGACGGCCTCACAGCGGACGAGCCCGAGAACGGCTCGGACGACGGCCCGAGCGACCCGTCCGATGTCCCGGACCCGTCCGGGGCGGTGACGCCCGGGTCGAGTGCGTCGACGGACGGGGCGGAGGGGCCGGACGGCGGGGTTTCGCCGAGCAGGTCGGAGCCGGGGGGTGAGTCGTCGTCGGGGAAGCCGAAGCCGACGAAGTCGACGCCGAAGCCGCCGACGACGTCGGGGAAGCCCACTCCGTCGGAGACGCCGTCGGACACGCCGTCCGACACGCCCAGCGAGACTCCGAGCACGCCGTCCGGTGGACCCACATCGCCGGACACGCCGGACGAGGGCACGTCGGCGGGCGGGCCCACCGGGACGTCGGGTGCGCCGATGACGAGCAGTGCGCCGGTGTCCGAGCCGGCGGGGGAGCCGGTCATCTGACGGACGCGGGTAATTGCGGGGCGCTGCCCCGGACCCTGCGCCTCAATCGCCGGCGGGGCTTGAGTTCCAGCCCGTCCGGCGTTCGAGACGCCGCCCGGAGGGCGGTGCTGCCCCGCGGAGTGAGGTGCGGGTCGTTGCGGGGCGCTGCC
The DNA here is from genome assembly GCF_042714725.1 of Streptomyces sp. NPDC058685. Lineage (NCBI taxonomy): Bacteria > Bacillati > Actinomycetota > Actinomycetes > Kitasatosporales > Streptomycetaceae > Streptomyces > Streptomyces sp. NPDC058685. The sequence continues at coordinate 17,318 of NZ_JBHXSL010000016.1, read as the reverse complement.
CCGGGCCCCGCGCCTCGATCGCCGGCGGGGCTTGATGCGGGCCGCTGCCGTGATGTGCGGGCTGTGGAGTTCCAGCCCGTCCGGCGTTTGAGACGCCGCCTGGAGGGCGGTGCTGCCCCGCGGAGTGAGGTGCGGGTCGTTGCGGGGCGCTGCTCCGGGCCCGCGCCTCGATCGCCGGCGGGGCTTGGTGCGGGCCGCTGCCGTGATGTGCGGGCTGTGGAGTTCCAGCCCGTCCGGCGTTTGAGGACACCGCCCGGCGGAGTGACGTGCGGGCTGTGGAGATCCAGCCCGTCCGGCGAGGACCAGGGGCACTCGGGGGCCGCGCCCCCGAGCATCACTCGCCCCCGCTCAGAACAGCCGCAGCTTGTCGTCCTCGATGCCCCGCATCGCGTTGTAGTCCAGCACCACACACCCGATGCCCCGGTCCGTCGCCAGCACCCGGGCCTGCGGTTTGATCTCCTGGGCCGCGAACACGCCCTTCACCGGGGCCAGATGCGGGTCCCTGTTCAGCAGTTCCAGGTAGCGCGTCAGCTGTTCCACGCCGTCGATCTCGCCGCGGCGCTTGATCTCCACCGCGACCGTCGCGCCGTCCGCGTCACGGCACAGGATGTCCACCGGGCCGATGGCCGTGGGGTATTCGCGGCGGATCAGGCTGTAGCCCTCGCCCAGCGTCTCGATGCGGTCCGCGAGGAGCTCCTGCAGATGCGCCTCCACACCGTCCTTGATCAGGCCGGGGTCCACGCCGAGCTCGTGCGAGGAGTCGTGGAGGATTTCCTCCATCGTGATGATCAGTTTCTCGCCCGCTTTGTTGATGACCGTCCACACACTGTCGTTTTCGTCGGAGCCTTCCTTGAGCGTGCAGGGAGGGGACATCCAGTTCAGTGGTTTGTAGGCCCTGTCGTCAGCGTGGATCGAGACGCTGCCGTCCGCCTTGACCAGGATCAGACGGGGTGCAGAGGGCAGGTGGGCGGTGAGCCGGCCCGCGTAGTCCACGGAGCAGCGGGCGATGACAAGACGCATGGTCGGCAACGCTACTCGACGCACGTGGTCGCGCGCGATTCGCCCTACAAGCCCCGTTCGTTAATGGCCGGTTGTGCTCCCAATCTCCTGGTGTCGTCTGGACTGCGCACTTACCGTGGATGCAGGAGGTTGTCGGTTGTGCACTCTGCGTCGTCATGCGTGGCTCATGTCGTCGTGTCCGGCAGCCTCCTTCCCTGCCCGTAAGGCCCCGTCGACCCGGGGTCGCGAGAGGAGAACCCATGTCGCTCGACGTCTCACCGGCGCTTTTGGAACAGGCCGAGCGAGGCGAGGTCGATGAAGCAGCATTCGTCGACTGCGTCCGGACCTCCCTGCCCTTCGCATGGGAGATGATCAGTTCGCTGGTGGCACAGCTGAAGGTCGACGGCGGGGACTTCGCCGACAACCAGACGCCTCCGCCGGACGAGCAGGCACGTGGTCAGCTGCTGCGTGCACTCGCGAGTGATGCCATTCGCGGTGCGCTGCAGCGGCACTTCGGAGTGCGTCTGGCATTCCAGAACTGCCACCGCGTTGCGGTGTTCCCGCTGGATTCATCGGTGGACGAGCGGCTCGCCCGCTTCACTTCCATACGGGGCCAGTTGCTCAACCAGTCGCCCGAACTGCGCGACTGCTGATCTCCTTTGCTGCCGCTCCGCATCGCAGGAGGTGCAACTGGTGCCGGAGCGGCAGCTCGCCCGGGACGCTCGGCGCGTCCCGGCTCACGACAGCAGGGGCAGGACTTCCTCGCCCAGCCGTCGTACGTTCTCCTCCGTGGCCGCCAGATCGCCCGAGCCCTCGACGAGCAGGGCGAACCGCCGGATTCCGGTGCGTTCGGCGGTGGCCGCGAGCCGGTCCGCGGCGAACCGGGGCGGGCCCACCGGGTGCAGCCCGCACAGCAGTTCCGTGTACGCGACGGGGTCCCGCATCGAGCGGTGCCTGCCGTCGACCGTGACATGAGCCTCCAGGCCCTGCTTGAGCCAGCCCGGCATCGCCTTGAGCAGCGTCTCCCGGGCCTCGGGTCCGCGGTCCGCGATCTGCGCCACGCCCGCGGACACATGACCGGCCTGAGCGACCTCCTCGGGCGCGTGGCCCGCCGCGAGGGCCAGCCGGCGCCACATGGCGACCATGTCCGCCTTCTCCTCGTCCCCGCAGTGCATTCCGAGCAGCATCGGCAGGCCGCGCTCGGCGGCGAGGGTGACGCTCCTCGGGGACGTACAGGCGACGATCACTTCGGGACCCTTCGGCGGTCCGCCGAACAGCTCGTCGGGCCGGGGCACCACCGGCACCTCGCGGAAACTGAACCGGTCGCCGCGGGTGCCGACTTCGGGCTCGCGCAGCCAACGCATCAGCAGATCCAGCGATTCGGGGAAGTCCCTCTCGTATGCCTCGAGGCCCGATCCGAAGACCTCCAGGTCGATCCACGGCCCACCGCGACCCACCCCGAGGGAGAAGCGGCCGCCGCTGGTCAGATGCAGGAGCGCGGCCTGCTCGCCGAGCGCCACGGGGTGCACGCTGGGGAGCACGGTGACCGCCGTGCCCACACGGATTCTCTCCGTACGACCGAGCAGCAGCGCGGCGAGCGTCACGGCCGAGGGGCACACTCCGTACGGCACGAAGTGGTGCTCGGCCAGCCAGACGGAGTCCAGCCCGGACTCCTCCGCGACCTCGGCGGACCGCACCGCACGGTGCAGTGCCTCCCCCTGTCCCTGGCCCGGGAATTGGGCCGCCAGAAGAAAAGTTCCCACGCGCATCGCCTTGTGCCTCCTTGCGGCCGACGCGTCACTCCCCCCAATGGCAATAACGTCTGACACGTGCCATGGGCACGGCCAGGAGCGAAGTTGTTGCGATTGTCCGGTAACTGCCCTCCGGTGGCTGTCACCGTCTCACGCCGCCGGGACGAGTACCCCGGACTTCGGGCCGTAGGCTGGAGGGGAACTGTCCGGACTTGCCCCGTGAGGTGTCACGTGTCCCCGCGCCGCAACCGCCCCAAGGGCGGCGAGAACCCGTCCGCGCCGCCCGGTGAGCCGGGTGAGAGGTACGGCGGCTTCGGTCGCAGCGAGGAATGGCAGGGCGAGGACTGGTCGGTCCGCCACGTCGCCGGCGCAAGTGCCGCGGGCAAGCGGTACCGGTGCCCGGGCTGCGACCAGGAGATCCCCTCCGCCCTGCCGCACGTGGTCGCCTGGCCGGAGCACGGCGGTGTGGAGGACCGGCGCCACTGGCACAAGGCCTGCTGGAACGCGAAGGACCGCCGCACCTCGCGGGTGCAGCGGTCCCGTAACGCGCCGAGATACTGAGCCGGTTACACGTCGCGGCTGCGCAGCACGGTGAACGCGCCGGCCATCGCGGCGGTGGTCAGACCGAGCATGATCCACACCGGCTGCCAGCCGGTCGGTCCGTCGCCGTTGCCCGAGGCTGCCTCGCCGTAGATGCCGATGAGCTGGCTCGGGATCGCGTACTGGAGCAGGAAGTCCTGCACGTCGCTGAGCGACGGCGAGAACATGAACATGGCGGCGACCAGCGGCAGCAGCATCACGCCGATCATGATGGTGATCGCGCCCGCGGAGTGCCGGATCATGCCGCCGACGGCCAGCGACAGCAGGCCGAGCAGGGCGACGAACAGGCCCACGCCGACGGTGGCGCGGAGCCACTCCGCGCCGCTCGCCTCGACCGACTCGATCATCGACGTCTGGATCGCCGCGACGAGCGTGGCGAGGACGGTCGTCAGGGTGAAGACGAGCAGGAAGAACACGATCGCCTTCGCGGCGAGCACCCTGCCCCGGCTGGGGCAGGCCGTCAGCGTCGTACGGATCATGCCGGTGCCGTACTCGGAGGCGATGGTCAGCACACCCAGCGTCATGACGCAGATCGTGCTGAGCAGCACCCCGAAGAAGCCGAACCCGAGCGCCGACTGGTCCTCGAGATCGACCTCGTTGGCGGAGACGATCGCGGCGATGCCGAGGCCGATGCCGAGCATCAGCAGGATCATCACGCCCAGCGTCCACAGGGTGGAGCGCACGGAGCGGATCTTCGTCCACTCGGAGGCCAGCGCGTCGCCGAGGTGGGCCTTGCGCACGGGGATCGGCGAGACGTACGAACTCGACGCGTACGGGGCCTGCTGCTGGTAGGGCGTGGTCATCGGGCGTCCTCGGGCTTGGTCAGGTCGGCGGGAGCGGCGGCCGGGGGAGCGACGGGCGGCGCGGCGGGAGCGGGCTGCGCGGGGGCGCCGGGCGCCGCGGCCGCGTAGGGGTTGTCGCTCACGGGGCCGGCCGGCTGGACGCCGGGCGGCGGCGGGGCGTACCAGCCCTGCTGCGGCACGTCCGGGACCTGCTGCGGCGGCGGGGCGTACCCGAACTGCTGCGGCTGCATGAGGCCGGCCTTCTGGTCGTCCGTCGACCGGTAGTCCACCGCGCCCTGCGTCATCCGCATGTACGCCTCTTCCAGCGAGGCCTGGTGCGGCGAGAGCTCCCACAGCCGGACGTCCGAGGCGTGCGCCAGATCACTGATCTGCGGGAGCGGGAGCCCGGTGACCCGCAGCGCCCCGTCGGGCTCCGAGAGGACGCTGCCGCCGGCCTCGGTGAGCGCGGCCGACAGCTTCTCGCGCTGCTGCGGCTCGGTGTGCGGGGTGCGCACCCGCGCGAAGTCCGCGGAGTTCGCCGAGATGAAGTCCTTGACGCTCATGTCCGAGAGCAGCTGGCCCCGCCCGATCACGATCAGGTGGTCGGCGGTCACCGCCATCTCACTCATCAGGTGCGAGGAGACGAAGACCGTACGGCCCTCGGCGGCGAGCTGCTTCATCAGGTTGCGGACCCAGAGGATGCCCTCGGGGTCGAGACCGTTGACCGGCTCGTCGAAGAGCAGCACCTGGGGGTCGCCGAGCAGCGCGGCCGCGATGCCGAGGCGCTGCCCCATGCCGAGCGAGAAGCCCTTGGAGCGCCGCTTGGCGACCTCCTGGAGGCCGACGACGCCGAGGACCTCGTCCACGCGGCGGGCCGGGATGCCGGACAGCTGGGCCAGCGACAGCAGGTGATTGCGCGCGCTGCGCCCGCCGTGCACGGCCTTGGCGTCCAGCAGGGCACCGACCTGCCGGGGCGCGTTCGGCACCTGCCGGAAGGGCGCGCCGCAGACCGTGACGGTGCCGGCCGTCGGGTTGTCGAGCCCGAGGATCATCCGCATCGTCGTCGACTTGCCGGCACCGTTGGGCCCGAGGAACCCGGTGACGGCGCCGGGCCGCACCTGGAAGGAAAGGTTGTACACGGCCGTCTTGGCGCCGTAGCGCTTTGTCAGGCCGACTGCCTCGATCATTCTCCAGCCCCATCGACTTTCGGTCGTCGGGCATAGGCCGCCAGGCCGCACGCCCCCGTAAGAGTTAGGAGGATATCCGTGCCTTGACGGTTCCGGCCAAGTCGTAACGCTCCGGCTACGTCGGCAGGGAGTCGCCGAGCGGTGGCAGATCGTCGTAGAGCCGCAGCTCGGCGGAGTCGTCGAGGTAGGGCAGGAAGTCGGTCTGCGGCAGCACCCAGCCCTCGGATCCGAAGATCTCCGTCCCTTCCTCGCGCAGCGCCCGGTCCGCGCCGGCCTTCTTCACCCAGGTCTCCGGGTCGGGACCGAGCAGCTCCCGCAGCCGGGGCGACTGCGCGAGGAGCGCGGCGAGCAGCTCGGACTGGTCGCCCCCACCGGGCCGGGGAGTGCCGTCGGGCCCCGCGAGGACGCCGTGGGCGCTGAAGTAGATGTAGGCGCCGCTGAGGCGCTCGCCGGACGGCATGGTCATCGGGAACTCGTCGCCGGGCAGTATGGCCCGCCGGTAGTCGGGGAACTCCGTGTCGTCGACGGCCTTCAGCTGGGTGGAATCCAGCCAGGCGACGACGAGGACGGCGGAGGCGTCGCGGGCGACGTACGGCGTGCCCGCCACATAACCGGCCGGACTGATGTGCCCCGAGCAGCCGACCCCGATGCCGCCGACCCGCACCGGCACCATGGGCACCGTCGCGGGGATGCCGAGCCGGGTGAGCTTGTGACTGACCTGCCCCGGGGAGGCGTTCGACCCCACCGCGATCACCGGGTGACGGCGGCCGGTCACCACCTGCCCGAGGTCGGACAGCGCCTGGTCGAGACGGTGCTGCTCCGCCTGCTCCTCCACGTACCACTCACCGAGCCGCAGCGGCCGGACGTCCAGCTGGAGCAGTCTGTCGCCGGTGAGCAGGGACGGTTCGGGGGTGGGGCGGCCCGGGTACGTCAGCGGTTCCCTGGCCGGCACGCCGTCCAGGCCCAGCGCTTCGAGGCTTCGGTCCTTCACGGGAGACGCCCTTCGCGATTGATCACGTGTACGGAGCAGAGCCTTCCATGGCACATCTACCCCGGCCGAGCCTACGGGACGCCCCGTCGTGCCACGGTTGACCCGATGCTGAAGCGGGCAGATAGCTTTGCCTTCTGCTGAACTCAACACCGGGGGACGTGAGTTGAACATGTTGCGGGTGTGGCCGAGGAGCCGCCGACCGCATCCGCGGTATCGGACGTCGGTTCGCTGGTGGATCGCCGGGCGCACCGTCCACGCGCTGTTCCTGATGACGCTGGGCGCCCTGACACTGCTCGCCGCCGCCATCGCGGTCGTGTGGACACTGACCGAGAAGTCGCCCCGCAGCGTCTCCGAGCGGCTGAGCGACGGGGAAGGGCTGCTGAATCTCGCGCTGGAGGCGCTGCGGGCCTGCGTGGGGACGGACAGTCTCAGCCCCGAACACGACAGCTCGGCACACCAGTTGCTGGCGACGCTCGCCTCCCTGACCGGGGCGCTGGCGCCCGCGGTGGTGCTCGGTATCGTGCTGATCAAGCTGTTCGCCCTGCGGCCGTTCGTCTGGCGGCGGCGTGCGAGCGTCTCGCACGCCTGGGCCGCGGACTTCCCCGGGTACGCGCGGATGCACGCGGAGAGCGAGGACGCCATCATCGCGGTCCGCTTCTACAACCATCTCGACAACCTCTCGGTCGTCGACCTGAAGGCCCGGGTCCATCTGCGCTATCTGGAGCGCTCGCCGCACGACGGCAGTCTGGTGATCTACAAGAAGTGGCTCCGGGTGCTGGACGAGAAGGGGGAGCCGGCCGACGAGCGCTCCTGGCTCGCGGTGGAGCGCGGAGCGCCGTTCACGGTCTGGATCCCGGTCGACGCTCCCGTGCCGCAGCTGCCCGTCTCCGAGATCCAGGGCAAGGACCTCTCCCGGTCCCACGGGGCGAAACTCCTGGTGCGGCTGACCGCCAGGACCGTCGGCATGGGCACCGAAGTCGTCGACGAGCGCTGGTTCGACCTCGACGGCGACGACTTCGAGACCGGCCGCTTCGTGCCGCTGGAACCGAACCTCGAGAAGGACGTCTGGACCTGGCGCGGCTGGCGCGACTTCGACCGGCTGCTGCCCGAGGGGGACGATCCGCCCGCTAGGCGTCCCTCTTCTTCAGTACCAGATAGCCGCCGATCAGCGCCGCCACCACCCAGAGCACCATGATGCCGAGCCCCGCCCACGGGCCGTAGGGAGCCTTGTCGCTGCCCATCGCCTCCGGGACCACCTGCATGATCTTGGAGCCGGCCTGGTCGGGGAAGTAGCGGGCGACGTCCTTGGCCTTGGGCACCGACGCGAGGATCTGCGAGACCAGGAAGAAGAACGGCATCAGGATGCCCAGCGAGAGCATCGAGCTGCGCAGCATCGTCGCCACGGCCATCGAGAACAGCGCGATGAGGCCCATGTAGAGACCGCCGCCGACGACCGCGCGCAGGACGTTGTCCGCGCCGAGCGTCGTGCGGTGCTCGCCCAGCAGGGCCTGGCCGAGGAAGAAGGCCACGAAGCTCGTCGCGAGGCCCACGACCAGCGCCAGCACCGTGGCCACCGCGAGCTTGCTGAAGAGGAACGTCGCACGCTGCGGTACGGCGGCGAGCGAGGTGCGGATCATGCCGGAGCTGTACTCCGTGCCGACCACCAGCACGCCGAAGACCACCATCGCCAGCTGACCCAGGATCATCCCGGAGAAGCTGATGAACGTCGGGTCGAACGTGAGCTGCTCCTCGGGCGACAGATCGTCGAACGTCGAGGCCAGCAGCGCGCTGAGCGCGGCTCCCATCGCGACGGTGACCACGAACGCGCACACCAGCGTCCAGGTCGTCGACGACACCGTACGGATCTTGGTCCACTCGGACTGCAGGACCGCGGGCACCGAGGCCATGGGTCAGGCTCCCTTGCTGCTCTGGTAGCTCTGGCCCCACTGGGGGCCCGGTGGGGCGGCGGGCGGCTGCGAGCCCTCGGACGTGCCGTGTGCGTGGTACTCCACCGCGCCCGCGGTCATCTGCATGAAGGCTTCCTCCAGCGACGCGCGCTGGGAGCTCAGTTCATGCAGAACGATCTGATGCCGGGCGGCCAGTTCACCGAGCTCCTCGGGACCGGTGCCGTCGATCTCCAGCGTGCCGTTTCCCGATTCGACGGCGACGAAACCCGATTCATGGAGCACATCGCGAAGTCGCTCCTGTTGCGGCGAGCGCATCCGCACATAACTCCGGGAGTTCTCCTGGATGAAAGCCGCCATCGATGTGTCGGCCAGCAGCTTGCCCTGCCCGATCACGATCAAGTGATCGGCGGTGAGGGCCATTTCGCTCATCAGATGCGAGGAGACGAAGATCGTGCGACCTTCCGATGCAAGAGTCTTCATCAGATTGCGGATCCAGTGAATTCCCTCGGGGTCCAGACCATTGACCGGTTCGTCGAACATCAGGATCTCCGGATCACCCAGCAGGGCCGAAGCGATTCCCAGCCGCTGGCCCATACCGAGCGAGAAGCCCTTCGACTTCTTCCTCGCCACCGCGCTCAGCCCGACGACATCGAGGACCTGCGAGACACGTGCGGCCGGGATGCGGTTCGCCTGGGCCAGGCACAGCAGGTTGTTGTACGCGGTCCGGCCGCCGTGCATGGCCTTGGCGTCCAGCAGCGCGCCGATGTACTTCAGGGGCTCGTCGAGATCCCGGTAGTGCTTGCCGTCGATCCGTACGGTGCCGCTCGTCGGGTTGTCGAGGTCGAGCATCATCCGCATCGTCGTCGACTTGCCCGCCCCGTTGGGACCGAGGAACCCGGTCACCATCCCCGGCCTGACCTGAAACGAAAGATGGTCGACGGCGACCTTGCTGCCGAAGCGCTTGGTGAGGCCCTCAAGCTCGATCATGCGGCCACGCTAAGGGCCGTGGATGGCGTGCGCCACCGGGCGGAAGGGACTTTCTCACGGCCGTCGAGCACACGACGGGCGAACACGCGAGTGCCCGGCACCCATCAGGGTGCCGGGCACTCGGCGATACGGCGTACGTCCCTGAGCGGGGCTCAGGAAACGGGCGTGCTAGCGGGACTGCTGCGCCGGGACGCCGCGGGAGATCGGCTCGTCGTCGGCGGGGGTGCCGGCCGCGGCCACGGCGGCACCGGTCAGCGTGGCCAGCATCTCGCGGACGTTGGTCAGCTGCGCGTTGATCGAGTCGCGGCGGTTGGTGAGCGCCGCCAGCTCGCGCTCCGATTCGCTGCGGATCCGGTCGGCCTTGGCGTTGGCGTCGGCCACGATGTCCTCGGCCTGGCGCTGCGCCGTCTCCACCGTCTGACGGGCGCGGCGCTCCGCGTCCGTACGCAGCTTCTCGGCCTCCAGGCGCAGCTGCTCGGCGCGGTGCTCGATCTCCGCCAGACGCTTCTCGGCCTTCGCCTGACGCGAGGCCAGGTCGCGCTCGGACTGCTCGCGGCGCTTGGCCAGGTTCGTCTCGAAGTCCGCGGCGGCCTGGGCGGCCTTGGCGCGCGTCTCCTCGAAGAGCGCGTCGGCCTCCTCGCGCTTGGACTGCGCGTCCTTCTGCGCCTCGCTGCGCAGCGTGGAGGCGTCGCCCTTCGCCTTCTCGACGATCCGGACGCCCTCGTCCTCGGCCTTGGCCTTGCGCTCGGAGGCGAACGACTCGGCGTCGTTGCGCACCTGCTGCGCGGCGGACTCGGCCAGCTCACGGTGCTGCTCGGACGCCCGACGGGCCTCCTCGCGCAGGTCCTTCGCCTCCTCCTCGGCGAGGCGGAGGATCTTCTCGACGCGCGCACCGAGACCGGCGTACGACGGCTCTGCGTCGCTGACCTGGGCCTGGGCGTTCTGCGTCTCGAGGTGGAGCTCCTCGATGCGCTTTTCCAGAGAGGTGATTCGGGCCAGAGCACTATCACGGTCGGCGACGAGCTTGGTAATGCGGTCATCCACCTGACCGCGGTCGTAACCACGCCGCACGAGCTCGAAGCCGAAGGGGGAGGAAGTGTCGCTCATGGGGTTCCTGTCGAATGAGACCGGTGAGGTGATAGGGGGAATCCTAGGGGCCGAGGCGGCGTGTCATCGAGTGGATGCCCGTTTGATCTGGAGAATGTCCAGCCTTTTGAGTGGCTAGCTCTCGTGGGACTTGCCACTCGAACGTGTAACCCCCGCTGTCGCACCCGCCTTGACGCCCCCGTCCTTGCCCCCGCCGGGCGCCTCGAAAGACTCCAACGCCTCGAGTACGTCCTGGACACGGGAAATCTCGGCCTGAATGTCCTCGCGCCGGCGCACCAGCACATCGAGCTCACGCTGGCCCTCGCCGACCAGACGCTCGGCCTCGGCCTCCGCGTCCGCCTTGATCCGCTCCGCCTCGCGGGTCAGTTCGGCCTTCTTCTGCTCGGCCTCCTTGAGGAGGCCCTCGGCCTTCTTCACCGCGGCGATACGGACCTTGCCGGCCTCCGAATTGGCCTCGGACACCAGCTCCTTGGCCTTCGCCTCGGCCTCGGCCTGCTGCTCCGTGGCCGCCTTCACCAGCTGGTCGACGCGCTCGCCCGCCGTCTTCATCTGCTCCGACGTCTCCCGCCGGGCCCGCTCGTGCAGCTCGTCGATCTCGGCCTCGATACGGGTGCGCAGCTCCTCGGCGCGCTCCCTTATGGCGGCGGCGTCCCGGCGTGCGCCGACGAGCAGCTCGTCGGCGTCCGTCCGGGCCTTCTCCACCCGGGAGTTGCCCTCGACGGTCGCCTCGGCGACCAGCCGGTCGGCCTCGGTGCGGGCCGCGCCGACCATCGTGTCGGCCTGCTCCTCGGCCTCCAGCGCGGCGCGCAGCGCCTCTTCCTGGGCCTTGTTGATGAGCTGGTCGGCCTGCTCCGCGGCGTCCGCCCGGCGCTTCGCCGAAGCCTCGCGTGCCTCGTCGACCGTTCGGTCGGCCTCGTCGCGGGCCTCGCCGCGCATCCGCTCGGCCTCGGCCTCGGCCTCCGCCTTGAGGTTCTGCGCCTCTGCCCGGATGCGCTCGGCGGCCTGCTGGGCCGAGCCCACCGTCTCCGCCGCCTCGGCGCGCAGCCGCTCCGCCTCGCCGGCCGCCTCGTTGATGAGCTGGTCGGCCTGCTCGGCGGCGTCCGCCCGGCGCTTGTCGGCGGCCTGCCGTGCCTCGTCGAGGATCCCGTCGCTCTCGGAACGTACCCGCTCCGACTCGCTCGTCGCCTCGCCGATCAGACGGTCCGCCTGGGCGGCCGCCTCGGAACGGATGCGGTTGGCGTCCTCGCGCGCCTCGGCGCGGGCGCGGGCCGCGTCCTGCTCGGCGGAGGCGACGGCGTCCGACGCCTCCGTCCGCATCCGCTGGACGTACTCCTGGGTGTCGGCCCGCAGCCGGTCCGACTCGGTGATCGCTTCGGTGACGGTCCGTTCGGCGAGCGAGTTCGCCGCGTCCGTCTCCTCCTGGGCCCGCGTCCGCAGCCGGGCCGCGTCCTCGGCCGCGCGCTCGCGCTCGGCGTGCGCGTCGGTGCGGACACGGTCCGCCTCGTCCTGCGCCTCGGACCTGGTGCGCTCCGCCGCGTGCTCGGCGGCGGACCGCAGACCGGTGATCTCCTGCTCGGCCTGCTCGTGCAGCCCCTGGACGGAGTCGCGTACCTGCTTGGCGGTCTGCTCGGCCGCGGCGACCATCTCGGTCGCACGGCGGTCGGCCTCCTCGACGAGCCGGTGCGCCTCGGTCTGCGCCTCCTCGACGCGGTTGCGGGCCGACGCGAGGAGCTCCTCGCTCTGCTCGCGGGCGCGCTCGCGCTCCTGGTCCGCCTCGCCGCGCGCGGACTCGAGGATCTCCTCGGCCTCACGACGACGGCGTACGGCCTCCTCCTGAGCCGCACCGAGTGCCTCGGCGGCCTCGGCGCCCACCCGGTCGGCGGCGGCGGCCGCCTCGGCACGCAGCCGGTCGGCGGTGTCCTGCGCCTCGTTCTTGAGCCGCTCGGCCTCGCTCGCGGCGTCGCTGCGCAGCCGTACCGCGATGTTCTCGGCCTCGGCACGGGTCGTGGAGGCGTCGGCCGCGGCCTCGGTGCGCAGCCGCTCGGCCTCCTGCTCGGCCTGGGCCTGGAGGGTACGGATCCGCTCGGCCGCCTCGGTGCGCAGCCGCTCGGTCTCCTCGGCGGCCTCGCGGCGGATGCGCTCGCCCTCGGCACGCGAGTCGGTCAGATTCTGCTCGGCGGACGCGAGACGCGACTCGGCCTCGGTGTGCAGACGCCGCAGCTCGTCGGCGGCCTCCTCCTGACGGGCCGCCACCCCGCGCTCGGTCTCCTCGCGCACCGTCTCGGCGGCCTGCTCGGCCGCGGCCCGGACGGAGTCCGCCTGCTCCTCCGCCTCCAACCGCAGTCGCTCGGCCTCGGCGCGGGTGCGCTCCAGGGTCTCCTCGGCCTGCCGGCGCAGCGTCGTGGCGCGCTCGATGGCCTCGGTGCGTACGCGCTCGCTGTCGCTGCTGGCGCCGGAGCGCAGTTCGTCGGCGTCCGCGCGGGCCTTGGTGAGCAGATCCTCGGCGGTGCTGGCCGCCTCCTCGATCTGCTGGACGGCCTCCCTGCGAGCCTCGCCGCGGATGCGCTCGCCCTCGGCGACGGCCTCGGCGCGCAGCTGCTCGGCCTCACCGCGCAGCCGGCGCGCCTCCTCCTGAAGCTCGACGGTCTTGGCGCGGTACTCCTTGGTGTCGTCCTTGGCCGCGCCCTTGAGCTGGTCTGCCTGCTCGGCGGCCTCGCCGCGCAGCCGGTCCGCCTCGGACTCGGCCTCGCGGCGGATCCGCTCGGCCTCCTCGCCCGCCTTGCGGGTGGTCTCCCGGGCGTCGTCGGAGGCCTTGGTCAGGACCTCCTCGGCGGTACGCGCCGCCTTCGCCAGCTGGGCGGCGGAGTCCTCCGCCACGGACGTGCGGGCCTTCTCCGCGGCGGCGGCGACGACCTTCTCGGCCTCCGCGCGGGCGTCGGCGAGTGCCTGCTCGGCGTCCGCCTTGAGCGCCTCGGACTCGGTGGTGGCCTCGGCGACCAGCCGGGCGATCTCGGCCTTCGCCGTACGGGTGCGCTGCTCGTTGACCGAATCGGCGGACGCCAGCTGCTTCGCCGCCGCGTCCTTGGCCTCGGCGACCAGCTTCTCGGCCTCCGCGCGGGACTCGCGCAGCTTCTCCTCGGCCTCCTGTATCCGCTGTTCGGCCGAACGGCTCAGCTCAGCGGCCTGCTGGCGGGCCTGGTCGGACTCGGCGGTGGTGGAGGTCCGCAGCTGCTCGGCGTGGCTGGTGGCCTCCTGCGCCTGGTTGGACGCGGCGTTCAGCAGCCGTTCGGCGTCCTTGCGGGCGCGCAGCAGGATGGCCTCGGCCTCCGAGCGGGCCGACTCGGCCTCGGATCCGAGACGCCGGCCGGCCTCCTCGGCCACCCGGGCGGCCTCCGCGCGGGCGGCGGCCAACGACTGCTCGGCCTCGGCACGGGACTCCTCGAGGAGCCGGCGGGCCTGGGCCTCGGTACGGGCGCGCAGCTGCTCGGCCCAGGCGACGTTCTCGTTGACGTGCGCCTCGACGGTCTGGCGGCGCTCGGCCAGCTCCTGGTCCAGGCGCTGCCGGCGCTGGTTCGCCTCGGTGTGCAGCTCGGCCTGGAGACGGGCCTGGTGCTCGGCGTGCTCCTGGAGGATGCGCTGCGTCTGGGCGCGGACGTCGCGCAGTTCGCGCTCGGCGTCCGTCCTGAGCTGATCCGCCTGGATCTGCGCGTTCCGGAGCAACTGCTCGGCCTGGTAGCCGATGTCCGCATTGTCGTACGCCGGACGGGAGGCGAGACTGCGTCGCGCCTCGTGGAGCTTGGCGCGCAACACCTCGACCTGGTAGCCGAGGTCTTCGGCGTGCTGGACGGCCTTCTCCCGCTCGGTCTTCAGCCGGTCCATCTCGGCTTCGAACCGCGAGAGGTGGTCGTCGTCAGCTCGGTGGCTCTCCTGGCGTTCGTAGCCCCGCACTGCGCGGTCCCATCCGTCCCCTGGTCGCAACTCTCTCCAAACGAGCACCGTTCGCCGGCGAACGGCCCCCCGGGGAATGGTGACAGATCAACGGAGGGAACGCGGCGCGGCCCCGACCCGGCCCCGGCCCGGAATCGCCCACTCTACCGGGCCGGGAATCCAGCGGTCAGTGCTCCGTTGCAGAGGTGACGAGTTCGGTCAGCACGCCGTGGCAGTCCTTGGGGTGGAGAAAAGTGATACGGGAGCCCATCGAGCCGATACGCGGCTCGTCGTAGAGAACACGCACACCCTTGTCGCGGACGGCCTGGGCGTCCCCGTCGACGTCCGCGGTGCCGAAGGCGATGTGGTGCACCCCCTCACCGTTCTTGGCCAGCCACTTTCCCACCGCGGAGTCCTCCCGGGTGGGCTCCAGGAGCTGCAGGTAGGAGGCGCCGCCGTCGGACGTCTCGTTGATCTTGAGCATGGCTTCCCGCACGCCCTGCTCCTCGTTGACCTCCGTGTGGAAGACCTCGAAGCCGTAGGTGGCCCGGTAGAACTCGACGGTCTTGTCGAGGTCGAAGCAGGCAATCCCGATGTGGTCGATTCGCGTCAGCATTCCCCCAGTGCAGCGCCACGTGCGGTGGTTACGCAACGTGCGCGCGATCACACCGGTCGGCCGATGACCCGGAGCAGTACCGCTCAGTACATTGAGGTAAACCCTCGTTCACTCCTCAGCCCCGTGCTGAAAGGGGATCCTGTCTCATGTCTGGAACGACCGGTACCACCTCGGTGATCGTCGCGGGCGCCCGTACGCCCATGGGGCGTCTGCTCGGCTCACTCAAGTCCTTCTCCGGTGCCGACCTCGGCGGCTTCGCCATCAAGGCGGCGCTGGACCGCGCGGGCATCGGCGGTGACCAGGTGCAGTACGTGATCATGGGCCAGGTGCTGCAGGCCGGCGCGGGGCAGATCCCGGCACGCCAGGCCGCGGTCAAGGCCGGCATCCCGATGAGCGTTCCCGCGCTCACCATCAACAAGGTCTGTCTCTCCGGCCTCGACGCCATCGCGCTGGCGGACCAGCTGATCCGCGCCGGCGAGTTCGACGTCGTCGTCGCCGGCGGCCAGGAGTCCATGACCAACGCGCCGCATCTGCTGCCGAAGTCCCGCGAGGGCTACAAGTACGGCGCCGTCGAGATGCTCGACGCCATGGCGTACGACGGTCTGACCGACTCCTTCGAGAACGTCGCCATGGGTGAGTCCACCGAGAAGCACAACACCCGCCTCGGCATCGAGCGCCCGGCGCAGGACGAGATCGCGGCGCTGTCCCACCAGCGTGCCGCCGCCGCGCAGAAGAACGGCATCTTCGAGGCGGAGATCACGCCCGTAGAGATCCCGCAGCGCAAGGGCGAGCCCGTCGTCTTCGCCAAGGACGAGGGCATCCGCGGCGAGACGACGGTGGAGTCGCTGAGCAAGCTGCGTCCCGCCTTCGCCAAGGACGGCACGATCACGGCCGGCACCTCCTCGCAGATCTCCGACGGTGCGGCGGCGGTCGTCGTGATGAGCAAGGCCAAGGCCGAGGAGCTCGGCCTGGAGTGGATCGCGGAGATCGGCGCCCACGGCAACGTGGCCGGGCCGGACAACTCCCTCCAGTCGCAGCCCGCCAACGCGATCGCGCACGCCCTGAAGAAGGACGGTCTCGAGGTCTCCGACCTGGACCTCATCGAGATCAACGAGGCGTTCGCCGCGGTCGCCGTGCAGTCAATGAAGGATCTTGGGGTATCCCCGGAAAAGGTGAACGTCAACGGCGGTGCGATCGCCCTCGGCCACCCCATCGGCATGTCCGGCGCGCGCGTGGTGCTCCACCTGGCGCTGGAGCTGCGGCGGCGGGGCGGCGGCGTGGGTGCGGCCGCGCTGTGCGGCGGCGGCGGCCAGGGTGACGCGCTGATCGTCCGCGTGCCGTCGAAGTAGGCCGGGCAAGTCGAGAGAAGGAGCACGGCAATGGTGGACGTCCCCCAGCTCGTCGCCCAGGCGAGGGAGGGCCGGCCGAGGGCGGTGGCCCGGCTGATCTCGCTGGTGGAGGGGGCGTCCCCGCAGTTGCGCGAGGTGATGGCGGCGCTGGCACCGCTGGCCGGCGGTGCGTACGTCGTCGGCCTGACGGGCTCGCCCGGTGTCGGCAAGTCCACCTCCACCTCCGCGCTGGTGACCGCCTACCGGCGGGCGGGGAAGCGGGTCGGCGTGCTGGCGGTCGACCCCTCCTCGCCCTTCTCCGGCGGTGCGCTGCTCGGCGACCGGGTCCGGATGTCGGACCACGCCTCCGACCCCGGTGTCTACATCCGCTCGATGGCCACCCGCGGCCACCTCGGCGGGCTGGCCTGGGCGGCGCCGCAGGCGATCCGGGTGCTGGATGCCGCGGGGTGCGACGTGATCCTGGTGGAGACGGTCGGTGTGGGCCAGTCCGAGGTCGAGATCGCCTCGCAGGCCGACACATCGGTGGTGCTGCTCGCGCCCGGGATGGGCGACGGCATCCAGGCGGCGAAGGCGGGCATCCTGGAGATCGGCGACGTCTACGTCGTCAACAAGGCGGACCGGGACGGCGCGGACGCGACGGCCCGCGAGCTCAACCACATGCTGGGCCTCGGTGAGGCGCGGGGGCCGGGCGACTGGCGCCCGCCGATCGTGAAGACGGTCGCGGCCCGGGGTGAGGGCATGGACGAGGTCGTCGAGGCGCTGGAGAAGCACCGCGCCTGGATGGAGGAGCACGGGGTCCTGACCGAGCGCAGGGCCCGCCGTGCGGCGGGCGAGGTCGAGACGATCGCGGTCACCCGCCTGCGCGAGCGGATCGGTGATCTGCACGGTGACCGCCGGCTGGGTGCGCTGGCGGAGCGCATCGTGGCGGGTGAACTGGACCCGTACACGGCGGCGGACGAACTGGTCGCGGGTCTCACGGAGTCCTGACGGGCCGGTCCCCAGGGGCCCTGGGACGACACGCGTCGGCGCCGGGGGGGGGGGGGGGGGGGCGCCCCCCCCCCGGCCGGCGGGGGGGGCGGGGGCGGGGGGGGCGGGGGCCGAGAGGGGGGGGCGGC
>NZ_JBHXSL010000015.1:46284-140375 GCF_042714725.1 Streptomyces sp. NPDC058685 | reverse complement strand
GGGGGGGGGGGGGGGGGGGGGTGGCGGCGGGGGCGGCGGGGGGGGCGGGGGGGGCCAGCCGCCCCCGGCCGCCGGTTCAGGACCGCTGCTGCTGCGGGACGTCGATCCGGTCGATGTCGGGCGAGTAGCCGGAACCGCTGTCGAACGTGATCGTGTTGCTGCCGGCTTTCAGCGTCACGGGCACGCTGATCCTCTCGGCCGCGCCCCAGCCGCCGCTGGACGGGAAGTCCCAGGCGGCACCCGGCGCGCCGTTCGCGCCGACCCGGATCTGCCGCGGGTCTCCGGAGGTGTAGGCGACGTTGAGGACATAGGTTCCGGCCTTCTTGACGACGACCTCGTTGAAGCGGAGCGAGCCGCCGACGTACAGGTTGCCGACCTTCTTGCCGCCCGAGCACTCGTCGCAGCCGGCGACGGACGCGCTGCCGGCGAGCGTGTTGGCCGGGTCCTCCGCCTCGTAGGCCGTCATCGCCGGGGCCGGACCGCCCGGCTGGACGACGAACAGCCGTGAGCCGTGGGCCGGTACGGCCTGGGTGATCCCGCCGTTGTACCGGCCGAGGTTCTCCTTGTTCCACACGTCCCGTACGGAGGCCCGGCCGCCGAAGCCGAGGCTCGACCAGTCGGCCGTGACCGCCGCCGGGGTGTCACCCAGGTTGAACAGGGCGACCGTGTACGTCCCGTCCGGGTTCTTCGCGCCCCACACCTGGCTGTCGCCGGCGGTCACCGGCCGGGCCGCCGGGGAGGGCTGCTGATTGAGCTTCAGCACCTCGCGGTTGGTGAGGAGGGAGAGGCCGTAGGAGTCCAGCCGGGTGATGTCGTCCCCGGTGTACAGCGGGGACTTGGAGATCGCCCACAGGGTCATGTAGCTCTGGCGCTCGGCCTTGGTCAGCCCGTCCATCGCACCGTTGCCGACGTTCAGGGAGTCCAGGTCGTTGAAACCGCCGGGGCCCCCGTGCCGGGTCCACGCCGGAGTGTCGCGCCACCGGTCCTCGACGGAGTTGTCCCACGTCACCAGCGTGTTGCAGTAGCACTCGACATCCGTGTCGATACGCCAGCCGTTGGAGGACTTCTTCCAGTCGGCTATGTAGTCGACATCCAGCGACCACGAGAGTTCGAGATGGATGGGGCGTCCGGCGGTGGCGACGGCCTGCTTCCACGCGGCGATGTCCGCGCGGTTGTCGTAGTTGTCCCCGCTCTTGAAGGAGCCGGGGCCGACGCCGTCGATCTTCAGGAAGTCGTAGCCCCAGTCGGCGAACAACTGCGCCTGGGAGTCGATGTACTTCTGGGCGCACGCCTGCGAGAAGTCGATCTTGTAGGCGCTGTCCCAGCCGTTGGTGGTGCGCAGATCGCCGTGGACGATGTCGCCGGTGGTGCAGCCGGGGGCGTTCCAGATGGGCACTCTGCCCTCGCCGTACGCCTCCTTCTCCAGGCCGACCGGCAGATAGATGCCCGCCTTGAGGCCCTTGCGGTGCAGACGGTCGGCCACCGCCTTCATCCCGCTCGGGAAGCGCTCCGGGTCGGCCTGCTGCCGCCCGTACGCGTCGAAGTGCGGCTTCCACTGCCAGTCGCGCCACCAGCCGGCGTCGATGTTGACGTACTCGTAGCCGTAGGGCTTCAGCTTGGCGGCCATGGCGTCCGCCTGCTTGATGACGTTGGCCTCGGTCAGATAGCTGTAGTCACCCCGCGGGTTGAGACCGGGGTACTTGCTGGACTGCATGGACCAACTGGTCCATCCCATGTACGGCTTCTGCGCGAGGGCGTCCTGTGCGGGGGCTTCCTGCGGCTGGGACACGGGCGCGGCGGGGACGGCGGCGGCCGGTCTCGGTGCCGACGCCGTGGTTCCGGTGGGGGGCGCGGCCGAGGTGAGGGCCGTGGCGACGGCGAGTGCCACGGCTCCTGAGGTGAACGCTGCGGGGGACAGCATGGGGCTCCTATCGGGGTTCGGATCCGATGAACGTCTGAATCGCGGCGGCCGCGGCCCCCCGGGCCCATTCCTCGAAGGGCAGCGGACGGGTCGTCACCTCGCACCGGGCGGCGGCCCCGAAGGCCGCCGCCCCGAAGGCGTCACGAATGTGCTCGGCGAACAGGTCGTACGCCGCGAGTCCCTCGCCCGAGATGATCACGCGCTCGGGTCCGAGCAGATTGACCACGGCCCCGATCGCCCGCCCGATCGCCTCACCGGCCCGGGCGTACGCCTCCCGGGCGCCCGCGGCACCCGCACGGGCCAGTTCCAGGGCTTCGGCGGAGTCGGCCACGGGCCGGCCGGTGTCCTCCCGGATGCGGCGCAGAATCGCGGAGTCCGAGGCGATCGCCTCGACGCAGCCGGTGTTGCCGCAGTGACAGACCGGCCCCCGAGGGTCGATCGGGAGATGGCCGATCTCACCGGCCACCCCGTGCGAACCGGAGACCACACGGCCGCCGACCACGAGTCCGCAGCCGATACCGGCGCCGACCGTGACGACGGCGAAGTTCGCGCATCCGACGCCTCCGCCGAACCATTGCTCGGCGATCGTCAGGGCACGGACATCGTTGTCGACGGTGACCGGGAGCCCTGTCGCCGCCGACATCAGTTCGGCCAGCGCGATGTCGCGCCAGCCGAGGAAGGGGGAGTAGTGCACGATCCCGGCGGAGCGGTCGACATCCCCGGACACGGCGACGCCGACCCCCTGCACCGCGACGCCGTAGCCCTGCGCCTCGGCGACCAACTCCTCGGTCAGCGCGGTGATGAGCCCGATGACATCGGTCGGCCGCTGCGTGGTGATCGGTGCGTGGCGCGCGGTCCTGATGCGGCAGCACAGATCCGTCAGGACGGCGATGACCTCGTCGCCGGTCACCTTGACGCCGATGAACAGGGCCCGGCCGCCGTCGACCTGCACGGGATTGGCGGGACGCCCGACCGATGCGCGCACCCCGTCGTCCTCGGTCTCGATCACGTAGCCCGCCTCCATCAGCGGGCGGACCGCCTTGGTCACGGCGGCGGAGGAGAGCCCGGTGCGGCGGGCGAGTTCGACCCGGGTGAGCGGGCCCTGGGAGAGCACGGTGATGAAGACGGCGGAGGCGGCCGGGGTGGCCACCGGGAACGTCTCCACACGGTACGTCGACGGCATGGCGGGAAACGTAGGTGAGTTAATTTCCGCTGTCAATAAAAGAAACCGAAACCGTGGGAACAGACGCCGCCGGTGCGGTGAGGCCCTCAACTGCCCGGTCGGGAGGCCCGGTTGTCCGACGGTTTCGGCGGCGGCGCCCGTGATGCGCGGAACGCTCGGGCGCGTCGGCGATGTGCCGGGGCGGCAGACGCCGGTGCGCACGTCCGGGACGGGCCGGCGGCCCGGCGGCCGAGTCGGCCAACGCCGTTGACCGCGCGGTCAGTTGCGCAGAGCCTCGTACGCCACGCCCGCCAGGACCAGGTCCTCCCATGCCATCCCGACGCTCTTGAACAGCCGCGGCCGGGAGCCGTCGACCCGTGCCTCACCCCGCGCGAGCCCGGCGAAGGTCACGAGCTCGTCCGCATGCAGCGCCCCCGACTCGACCGCGAGCACGACATCACCGGCCTCGCGGAGCGCGGCGGTCCGCGCCTCCACCACCACGGTCGAGCGGCGCACGGTCTCGTCGTCCACCTCGCGTGCGTCGAGCTCATGGGAACCGACGGCGACGACCGTCGCCCGCGCGGGCAGTGCCGACCCGTCGAACAAGGGAGCACGGGCCGTGGTGCAGCAGGCCACCAGGTCCGCGCCCGCCACCGCGTCCGCGGTCCCCGCCTCGACGACCACGTCCGCTGCTGCCTCGTACTGTCCCAGGAAGCGCGCCAGTCGCTGCGGGTCGCGGCCGACGACCGTGATGTGCCGCAGCGGCCGGATCGCCCGCAGGGCCTCGACATGACTGTGGGCCTGGGGGCCGGTACCGAAGACGACCAGGCGTTCCGCGTCGGGCGCGGCGAGCAGGTCCGCCGCGGCGGCGGACACCGCCGCGGTGCGTACGGCGGTCAGGGCGATCCCGTCGAGCACGGCGACCGGAGCGAGTGTCCCGGCGTCCAGCAGCAGGTAGCTGCCCTGGATGCGGGGGAGTCCGCGGTCCGGGTTGGCCGGCGCGACGGAGGCGATCTTGACGCCCGCATAGCGGCCGGTCTGCGACGGCATCAGCAACAGCTGTCCGTGCTCGACGGGGACCACGGACCGGGCGGGATCGGACTCCGGGTCCAGCCCGTCGCGCAGAGCCTGTTGGACGGCGGCGATGGCCGAGGCCATGGGCAGCGCGATGCGTACCGCGTCGGCGCCGAAGAACGATCGCGCCGTCGTGCATCAGGTCCTCCGGGGGAGAGCTGGTCCGCCTGCGCGGCGCGGCGGACACCGGAGCGGCCCGGGGGATCGGCCGGCTCCGGCGTCCGCGTCGCACCTGTCCTGACGAGAACGGTCTCGCCTGACGCGAACAGTCTCGGCCGCGTCGGGCCCGTCGCGCGACCCCACCCCCGGCGGACCCCAGGCGCGGTCGGACAGCCCTCAGGCGCGGTCGGGCCCCTGTTCCCGTACCTCCTCGACATGCCTGAGCGAGTCGCGCAGATCGGTCAGCCAGGTGTCCGCGTTGCGCTGGACCAGACGGACGCACCAGGCGAGGGCATCGCTGCGGCTGCGGGCCACACCCGCGGCGATCAGTGTGTCCAGGAGCTGCCGCTCCGGCTGGCGCAGCCGGGTCATCGTCGGCGCGGAGACGGTCGTGAACATGGTCCGCAGGCCGCCGCACTCGACGCCCCACGAGACCTTGCGCCCGAACTTCCGCTCCGCCTGCCGTGCGACCTGCACCCGGTCGTCGCGGGTGCGCTCCCTGAACTCCGCGGCACGGCCTTCCCGCGCCGCTTCCCGTTCCGCGGGTGAGACGTCGTCGGCGAGCTCCGGCTCGGGTATCCGGCCGACGACGGTGATCTCCTCGCGGTCCACCGTCACTTCCAGGAGCTCGGTGAAGAGCCCGTCGGGCAGTCGCCCGGCGAACCAGCCCCGCAGCACCTGTTCCTGCTCTTGAGTGATCATGTAATTCAGATTACATCCACACCTCGGGAAGCGGGAGAGGGATCAGCCCAGGGCGTAACGGAGCCGGGGCGCCTGGTGGATCACCGCTGAGCAACGGCTCGCGCGCCCTCGCGGCCGGTCCTAAGGTGGCGTCTGTGAGAGCGGAACGGCTGCTCTCTGCTGCCCCCGCCGCCGGGTTGCCCGGCACCGCGGGTCCCGTCGCGGCATCGAGCGGCGCCGGGACGGCCGCGCCGGAACGACCGGCGGCCGTGGTGAGAGGTGCGGCCCATGCGTGAGATCCTCCCGACGCTCCGTCAGTGGTACGAGGCCGGCGCCACCTTCGGTCTCGCCACCGTCGTCGCCGTCAGCCGCAGCGCCCCCCGGGGTCCCGGTGCCTCGATGGCGGTGGGACCGGACGACCAGGTCGTCGGCAGTGTCTCCGGGGGATGCGTCGAGGGCGCGGTCTTCGAACTCGCCAAGGAAGTCGCCGAGAGCGGCCGGGCCCGGCTGGAGACCTTCGGATACAGCGACGAGGACGCGTTCGCCGTGGGCCTCACCTGCGGGGGTGAGATCACCGTCCTCGTACGCCCGGTGTCGGCGGCCACCGACCCGTCCTTCGGCGAGGTCGCGGCGTCGGTCGCCGGCCACCGCCCCGTGGTGGTCGCCACCGTCGTCGACGGCCCCGCCGCACGTGGCGCAACCCTCGCCGTGTGGCCGGACGGCGTGTCGGGCTCGCTGGGCGCCACGGGACTCGACGCGGCGGTCACCGACGACGCCCGCGGCGAACTGGCCCAGGGCGCGACCGGGCGGCGCCACTACGGCCCGCACGGCGAACGGCGCGTGGACGACGTCACGGTCTTCCTGCACTCCTTCGCCCCGCCACCGCGGATGCTGGTCTTCGGCGCGATCGACTTCGCGGCCGCGGTCGCGGGCATCGGCGCCTTCCTCGGCTACCGGGTCACGGTGTGCGACGCCCGCCCGGTCTTCGCGGACCCACGACGTTTCCCCGACGGCGTCGAGGTCGTTGTCGACTGGCCGCACCGCTATCTGCGCACGACCGGAACGGACGACCGTACGGTGCTGTGCGTGCTCACCCACGACCCCAAGTTCGACGTACCGCTCCTGGAGGTGGCCCTGCGCTCACCGGCCTCGTACATCGGCGTCATGGGCAGCCGGCGCACCCACGAGGACCGCATGGCCCGCCTGCGGGAGCGGGGCCTGACGGAGGACGAACTGGCCCGCCTCCACTCACCGATCGGCCTCGACCTCGGCGCCCGCACACCGGAGGAGGTGGCGGTCTCGGTGGCGGCGGAGATCGTGGCCCTGCGCTGGGGCGGTACGGGCACACCGCTG
Source organism: Streptomyces sp. NPDC058685 (assembly GCF_042714725.1). Lineage (NCBI taxonomy): Bacteria > Bacillati > Actinomycetota > Actinomycetes > Kitasatosporales > Streptomycetaceae > Streptomyces > Streptomyces sp. NPDC058685. Next base: position 134,025 of record NZ_JBHXSL010000015.1, on the reverse strand, counting down.
GCCCGGACGGCGGGGGCGATTCACGGGGCGCGGGTGTCGGGGGTGAAGTCGGTCTGAGGGGGGTTCGACGGTGCTCGACGCCGGCCCGGTGGTCGGCCGTTGGGCCATCCACGTCGTTGGACGCCCGTGGAACCGAGGCGACGCCGCCGCGCGTGATGTCACGAATGTGTGGGTCGTGTTGAGGCCCAACCCAGGCAGCCATCCGCCGTTCGTCGTTCTCACTTCTATGCCCACGGACAAGACCCAGCACCCCTAGTGCGTTCAACGTGTAGCGAGGGGCGAGAGAAGGATGTGACCCAGGTGGAGAAAGCGTCGTGGAGCGACTCCCTGCGTGCCCTGTTCGGGGTGGGTATGTTCGCGGCCGTGGGGGCGCGGCGGCACGAGGACTGGCGACTGGACGCCCTCGATGTCATGCAGTTGAAGACGGACGACCCGCGCGGTTGGCCGAGGATGATCATGGCGCCGGGGGGCGGTCAATACGGCACCGGCCTGACGAATCCGTTTGTTGCTGTCATGCCGGCCGATTACAACTCTGCCTTTCCTGTTTCCAGGAAGGGAGCCGAGCAACTCATGGTTTCTCTCATGGGTGACTGGTTCCAAGTGGAGGAGATTCCCGAGATCGCTGCGCGGGAGCATCAGCTGATGTCGCATGCCGGCGTAGTCCTGGAAAGGTTCGGGCGGGACGCTCTGTACTTCACTAATATGTCGGCAGCGCGAGACAATCCCCATGCGGACATGTTCCACCGAGAGGGCTCCTGCGAAGGCTTTACCGAGCACGTGATGGACTGTGGCGTCATCGCCGTTTCCGCAGAGGAAGTCGGCATCTTCTGGGGCTTCACAATTGATTGAGGCCGGACGAGTTCAGCGATCACGATGCCGCCGTACGCGACTACAAGGCGTCGACCGATCCGCACCTGACCGCGCGGCTGGGCGGCGAGATCCATGAACTGCTGGCTCTGGATCTCGAGGAGCACGAGTACGCGGTGGGTGTGGCCGAACTCGGTATGGAGGTCGAGCCACCGGCTCCACTCTCCGTGGGCCGCTGGCTGGAGTCCGTGGCCGACCATCTCGTCGTGGCCAGGCCTGACTACGGCAAGGAAGCCTGACGCGCTCGTGTCAGCCGGGGCGCGCGGGGTGAGCGAACCGGTGTCCCATGCGGCTCCCGAGCCGACCTTTCGGCGCGAAACTGCCGATGGCCAGCCGCGGGGACCACGGCCCCGCGAGAGGGCCCCCGGCACGGGGAGCCTGCCACACTGGCACTGTGACGGACAGCGAACAACCGATCGACCGGCGTCTGGAGCACGCCATCCTCGATCTGCTGGAGCAGCGCAGCCCGACTGCGAGCATCTGTCCCTCGGACGCCGCGCGGGCCGTGTACCGAGGGGACGACGACGGCTGGCGTGCGCTGATGGAGCCGGCCCGGGACGCGGCCCGGCGGCTGGTCGCGGCCGGCGAGGTGGAGATCACCCAGGCCGGACGACCCGTCGAACCGGCAGAGGCCCGCGGCCCGATCCGCATCCGCCGCGCCCGCTGACACACCTCGGGCGTGGGCGCCCGGCAGGCGTCCCAGCGGCTCTGGCCTACTGGAGCATCAGCGCCGCACCGACGACCACGAGCACCACGCCGGCTCCCGCAGCCACGGGGGATCCCGTCACGCCGGCCACGCCCAGCAGGCCGGCTCCCATCAGGGCCATCCCGGCGCCCCGCTGGAAGGCCGTCCCCAGCACGGTTTCGCCGTTCCCCACACCGTCGTCCCTCACGCTGTTGCGGGTCAGCAGCTCGCCCAGACCGAGGTTCTGGTCGGTCGCGACCCCGATGAGCGTGGACATGTTGTGCGGTGCCACCCCTGCCGTGAGCATGAGGTTCTCGAGCACGGAGTCATCGAGCTGCCCCACCAGACCGGACGCGAACTCGACTTCCGAGTCGGCCACGGCTCCGAGGGCGTCGAGGCTTGCGGCGAGCCGGTCCGCCGCTCCCTTCTCCCGCAGCCACACCTGTGCGATGTTCTCCTGGAACGGCACCTGCTGGACGCTCGCCGCGATGCGCTCGGCCCGGGTGGCGTCTTCGTGCGTGAGGTGCAGTCGCACGTTGTCCAGCGTTCCGTCCCGGGACGGCTCGGCATCGCGGAGCAGCACGTCATCGGCCCCGTGCGCGGACTGGTAGGTCAGACCGACCGTGACGATCGGTCTGCGCGCGAGGACGGCCTGACGGTCGACGGGTCCGTCCGGACCCGCCCCTCCGGCCTCCTCGGCGCGGGACACGGCCCGCATCACCGCGGCAAGGAAATCCTCGACGCCGACGACCGGCTCACTCTTACGAGGCATGGGTCTCTCCTGTCTGGGACGGCTCCGCGACTGTCATCTGTTCCGGCGTCGGCCAGACCGTCGTGGTCACGACCTGGGGGCAGCGGAAACACGCGGCCGCGCCCTCCTGATGCCACCAGCGACATGAGGGGCGCGCGTGGCACCGTGGCAGCACATCGATCACCGGGGGAAGCACCGCGGTGATCCGTTTCGCCAGGGAGCAGTCCCGACCGTCGAAGTGCCGGCAGTTGCTCTCCACACAATCGGCCGAAAAGCGGAACACTTCGGTGGGGAGAAGGTCACCCGCCAGTGACGTGATCTCGGCGGCAGCCGGCACCGGGCTTGCCAGATACCGGACTTCCGGGTCATCCGCAGTGCCCTCGACGATTCCGAGGACCGTGCTTCCCGGCATATCGGGTTGTGCGCTCGGGCAGGCCTTCGTCCGCGCATCACTGGGCATCCGAAGGCTCCCGACAGGCTGCTCGCACGAGCGAGGAACAATGGCGCTTTCATCGTGCGGCGCTGGGGAAACGGCTGCAACGGCAGTACGGCCATTGGAGTGCTGCTCTGCGGGACGGGGGGCACACCCGGCCCACGCTGCCCCGAGTGCCGGGTCAGCCGAGACCCGCCAGGCACCCCCGTACGAACGCGTTGCGAAAGGTCCCGGCCGGATCCAGTCTCGCCGCGAGCGCCGCGAAGTCAGCCAAGTGGGGGTAGCGCGCCGCCAGTTCCGCCGGCGGAACGCCGAAGACCTTGCCCCAGTGCGGTCGGGGCGCGAAAGGCGACAGCCGTTCTTCGACCAGGGCGACCACCGGCAGGACCACCGCTGCGTCCGGGACCCAGGTGAAATGGAAGGCGACCGTGTCGCGGCCCTCGGCCGGGCTGAGCCACTGGGTGTCCGCGGCGACCGTGCGTACCTCGCAGATCTGGAGGACCGGGGCCAGCGATGTGCGTACGGAGTCCAGCTGCCGCAGCGCGGCGAGGGCGTCGGACCGGGGGAGCAGATACTCCGACTGGAGTTCGGCGCCGCTGCTCGGGGTGAACTCGGCGCGGAAATGCGGCAGTCGCTCGTGCCACGGCCCCGGTGCCCCCAGCTGCGGCGTGCAGTTGACCGCGGGCATGCCGGGTACGGGGTGCAGTTGTTGCGTCGCCGCGGCGGCCGGAGGAACGCCGGATGCGTCGAGAGGCGGTCCGTCGGAGCGCCGTTTGAACCATGCCTGCGTGAAGCGGGAATCGCGCCAGTCGGTGAAGAGACTCACGCTGTACGCCGCCGCGCTCACCGCCTCGAAGTCCAGCCCTGCCAGCGGGAGATCGGTGACGACGTGCTGGCTCACCTCGAACGCCGGCTCCAGATCGAGCGTCAGCGCGGTGACGACTCCGAGGGCGCCGAGCGAGACCACAGCGCCCTCGAAACCGGCGTCGTCGCGGCGCATCACGAGCGAGGAGCCGTCGGCGGTGACCAGTTCCACGGCGCTCACCGCCGATGACAGCGGACGGTTGGCGTTGCCGGAACCGTGTGTGCCGGTGGCGACCGAGCCCGCCACCGAGATGTGCGGGAGCGAGGCCAGATTGGGCAGCGCCAGGCCGTGCCCGTGGACCACCTGTGCCAGTTCCGCGTACCGCACACCGCCGCCGACGCGCACCGTACGGGCCGCCGTGTCGACCTCCACGGAGGACGGGAGCCGCCCGAGGGACAGCAGAGTCCCTCCCGGGCCGTCGACGTCGGCGATCGCGTTGAACGAGTGTCCGCTGCCGAGGACCCGCACCTGCGTGCTGCCGGCGACCAGGGTGCGCAGTTCGTCGAGCGATGCGGGGGTGTGCAGCCGAGCCGTCGAAAAGGTGATGTTCCCTGCCCAGTTGGTCACACCCATGTGGTCACATCCATGCCCGCGGCCTCCCGGAAGCCCTCTTCGTCAGTGCGCTGCCGGGCATGCTCCCATGCGGTCGCACGGCCGGGTGCCGTGCGGGCTCGCGGACGCCGACGTGCGTTCCGCCGACGTGCTTCCTCGGGCCCGCTGCCTACGCCGTCGCGCCGCCCTGTTCCGGCATGCCGGGTCGGCCGTTGGTCCGTGTGACCATGGGGAGCGCGCGGACGAGGTCGGCCGGGAGAGTGAGGCCCTCCTCCGAGGACGGGTTGACCGCGAGCCACAGATCGTCCGCCGGCCAGTTCGCGGCCAGGTCGACGACGGGGATGCGCACCGCGCTCCCGGGGTCTCCGCCGACCGCCAGCAGCGCGTCCTCCGAGGTGAAGACCGGGATGTAGCGCGTGCCGTCCTGTTCGATCACCGGCAGCGCGATGGCGCCCTCGGGGCGTTCCTCCTCGCCTTCGACCGGCGGTGCCTGCGGCAGCAGGGCCACGCTGTTCGCGAGATCGATGAGCGCGGCCTGCGTGTCCGCCATGTCCGCCGCGGACGGCGGCTCCTCGGGGGAGGGTGTCGGGGGCCCGTGCTCGTCGGGGGTCGAGGGGGTCATGGCCAGTCCTCTCGTCGGCGTTGCCTGCCGCCCGCCCGCCGATCGCGGGTGGACGCGGGTTGCCTCAGCCGCCGCCGGATGCCGCCCAGCGGCGCGGGGCCGGGGCAGGCGTGGCAATACGTCAAGGCTAAGCCGCCGGGCGCCGGGCGCGAAGTCGACGATCACCGCATCCGGTGGGACGGGGCCCCGGCCGGCGGACCCCCGCGGTCGACCCCCTCGGCAGCGCCCGCCCATGAGGCCCGGGTGGCCGCCCACGGCCCCTGGCGGCACGTACAGCCCTCGCACCGACGCCCGGCGTACAGCCCGCGTCCGCCTGCCCGGGCGCACAGCCGTCGCCTCGGGGAGAGCGGCGCCCCGGCGCGTCGATGGCCCGGTCCGGCCGCCGCAGGGCGGACGATCGGGGAGACGTCGTCCATACACAGGAGGCATTCTTCGTGGCCACCACACGCAACGCGCACACCGAGTGGGAAGGCGAACTGCTCAAGGGATTCGGGGAGGTCACGTTCGACTCGTCGGGCGTCGGCCACTTCCCCGTGACCTGGGCTTCTCGTGCCGAGGACCCGAACGGGAGGACGAGCCCGGAGGAGCTGATCGCCGCCGCCCACTCCAGCTGTTACTCGATGGCCCTGTCGAACATCCTCACGAAGGCCGGTACGCCTCCGACGATGCTCACGACGAAGGCCGCGGTGACGTTCGAGCCGGGCCCCGGGATCACCGGCATCCACCTCACGGTGACGGGTCAGGTGGCGGGCACGGACGAGGCGGCCTTCAAGGCGGCGGCCGAGGACGCCAAGGTGAACTGCCCGGTGAGCAAGGCCCTCACCGGCACCACGATCACGCTCACGGCCGCACTCGACTGACGCCGCGGTCCCTGTGACGCGCCGCCGCCGCCCGCCATCCGGGCGGCGGCTCGCCCGGGGGCCGGGGCACCCGCTTCAGAGGACCCACTTGTACTTGGCGCCGCCGATCCATCTCACCTGGGCGGGGTCGTCCAGGTCGATGTGCTTCAGCCCCGCGCTGTACGCGAGGTCGAGCAACTCCACGAGATCGCGGGCGATACCGGCCAGTTCCCCGTGGATCTCGACGGAGCGGAACGGCGGGTCGCCCTCCATGACGGGGTGAACCACGATCGGCGGGGGCCAGGGGCTCCGCGGCTCATCCTCAGGGGTGGTCATCCTGACCGACCGGGACGATTGGGCATCACAGCTCCCTGATGCAACCGTGGTTCATCGGACGCAGGGTGCGCGTGCGCAACGCACGGTGCGCGTACGAGATTCATTCTAGAAGTGCCGCTGCTCACCGCACCTCGGGCGCAGGCGGGGCCTCCCGCAGCCGGTGGCCCACCGAGGCGGGCCCGTCGGCGGGCATCAGTCCGGCGGCAGGCACAGGACCGGAATCCGCTGGACGGCGTTGTTGCCGAAGCCGCCGCGGTTCCATGGCTGAGCCAGCGGCTGGACGTGGCCCTCGGCGTCGCCGGCGCGGACGCTCAGCACATACCTGCCGGGTGCGGCGTTCCATGAGGTACGCCAGCGCCGCCAGGCCCAGTCGTGTCCGTCCGGGGGGTCCAGTTCCGCCGCGCGCCAGCTTCGGCCGTCGTCGGTGCTCACCTCGACCGCGGTCACCGGTGCCCTGCCGGACCACGCCCGGCCCTCCAGGAGGACGCGGCCGGGCCGCAGCACGCGGGCGCGGGACATGAAGTCCGGAAACCCCGGCGGGATCATCAGGGCCCGCGGGGCGATCCGGGTGACCGCCTCGCCGGGCTCGTCGGCCGACTGCCGGTAGCGATAGGCCACCGCCTGTTGGAAACCCTCGAACGGCGTTGCGGTGAGGTCGATGTCGCGCAGCCATTTCACGTGCGCCATGCCGTACCAGCCGGGCACCACCAGCCGCAGGGGGTGGCCGTGCTGCGGTGGCAGGGGAGAGCCGTTCATCTCGTACGCCACCAGTACCTCGGGGTCGTCGCCGATGGCCACCGGCAGCGGCAGGCTCCGCCGGTAGTCCTGCTCGACACCCCGCTCGATGCCGTGATCGGCGCCGGTGAACACCGCCTCCACGGCATCCGCCGCCGGTTCCGCCTCGGCAAGCAGCACCCGCAGGGGAACACCGGTCCAGTCGGCGGTTCCGACGGCCTCCACCAGCCACGGCTGGCTGACCGGCCGCGGTGAGAGGCGGGCGCGACCGTTGCCGGCGCACTCCATCGTCACGCGGCGGGTGACGGCCGGGAAGGACCGCAGGGCGTCGATGCCGAGGGTCAGCGCGGTGCGGACCAGCCCGTGCACGCTCAGCTCCCACCCCTCGGCGGCGGCGGGAATGTCGTAGTGGGTCAGTACGTAGTGCAGTCCGGGCGGGGTCACGTCGTCCCGCATGGCTTCCAGCGGCAGCCCGTGGTTCCGGGCGGCGAGTGCCAGTTCCTCCAGGCCGATGCCTTCGTCGGTCTCGGCCACCCGTGCCGGACCGCTGATCCGGCCGATGTGTCCGTCCATGCCTCCATGGTGCTCTTTCCCGGCGGCGCGGGCGCATCGCGGGACGCCGGGGTTTGCGGCGGTCCCCGGACGGCGGGACCCTGGACGTACGAGCCATGTGGAGATCTGAGATGCCCTGACCGCACGTCGGTTGCGGGCCATGACCCCGTCGGCGGGGACCACGACGGCGGGGTGTTCGGAAGCTGCGGCCGGACGGCGGAACAGCCGGGAGAGCCGAGAGAGCGAAGAGCCGAAGGCCAGGCGGGTCACGGTCCGTGCCCCGCCGTAGGAGATCGTCATGGACGACACCACTCTGGAAGCGATGCGGACAGCGCTGCGCGGTCCGGTCATCGGCCCGAACGACCTGGACTACGGGCAGGCCTGCAAGATCTACAACGGGATGATCGACCGTCGGCCCGCGGCCATTGCGCGGTGCACGGATGTGGCCGATGCCATGGCCGCCGTCGATTTCGTACGCGACCGCGGTCTCGAGCTCGCTGTCAGAGGCGGCGGCCACAGCGGTCCCGGACTGTGTCTGGTGGACGAAGGCGTCACCATCGACCTGGCGCCCATACGGTGGACGCACATCGACCCCGGCACGCGGACCGCCCTGGTCGGCGGCGGCAGCCAGCTCGGCGACCTCGACCACGCCGGCCACGCCTTCGGTCTCGCCACCCCCTCGGGCATCAACTCGACGACCGGCGTCGGCGGACTCACCCTGGGCGGCGGCCACGGCCACCTCACCCGCAAATACGGCCTCACCATCGACAACCTGGTCTCCGCCGACGTCGTCCTCGCGGACGGCAGCTTCGTCACCGCGAGCGAGAGCGAGCACCCCGATCTGTTCTGGGCGTTGCGTGGAGGCGGCGGGAACTTCGGCATCGTCACCTCGTTCCGCTACCGGCTGCATCCCGTCAGCACCGTGGGCGTCGCCATCACCCTGTGGCCGGTCGACCGGACCCGTGAGGTGCTGCGGTGGTACCGCGAGTTCCTGCCGCAGTCCGCGGACGACCTGAACGGCTTCTTCGCCCTGCTCTCGGTACCGCCCGGCCCGCCGTTCCCCGAGGAGATCCACGGACGGAAGATGTGCGGGGTGGTGTGGTGCTGGACCGGCGACCCGGACCGCCTGGACGAGGTGCTCCGGCCCGTGAACGACGCCGGGACCCCGGCCTTCCACTTCACGACGCCGATGCCCTACCCGGCGCTCCAGAGCATGTTCGACGACCTGCTGCCGAGCGGACTCCAGTGGTACTGGCGCGGCGCCTTCTTCGACCGCATCGCCGACGAGTCCCTCGACGTCCACCTCCACTACGGAGAGAACCTCCCCACCGGTCTGTCGACCATGCACCTGTATCCGGTCGACGGCGCCGCCGGCCGTGTCGGGAGGGACGACACTGCCTGGAGCCACCGGGACGCCCTCTGGTCCGGTGTCGTCGTCGGCATCGACCCCGATCCCGCCAACGCCCCGGCGCTCAAGGAGTGGTGCACCGCGTACGAGGAGGCGCTCCGCCCGTACTCGATGGGCGGCTCCTATGTGAACTTCCTGGGTGAGGACGAGGGCCAGGACCGGGTCAGGGCCACCTACGGGGACCATTTCGACCGGCTGGCGGAGATCAAGCGGACCTACGATCCGCACAACCTCTTCCACGCCACCCAGAACGTCCGGCCCGCCGAACCGGCAGGCCGCTGACGGGTCCACGGGCCGGAGGCTGAGGGCTGATCTCCCGGCGTCATCAGGTGAACCACACGACGAGCACGGCCGCGACGACCGTGGCGGCGGCCACGCACAGAAAGGCCGTCCGGACGGGTGCCACCAGGAGGTCGGTCACGGCCGTCCGGAACCGAGCGTCCGACGCGGGGACGGCATGGACGTCTCCTGGGGCGGTGCGCACGGCGCCGCCCTCGTCCTCGGCACCGCGCGGCGGTGAGTCCGGCGGCCGGGTGACGGTCACGACCGAAACCCCGGCCACCGGCGACGGGTCACTCTCCCAAGCGCTCATGCCGGATCAACCGCCCGGTGGGCCGAAAGGGCCCGGCACGCGTCCGATCCGCAATCCCGCCGTCACCGAGCCGTTAGCCGATGGGACGGCCGGGCTCGGTGGGGCAGGGACAACGGCCGTGCCGTCAGGGCTGCTCGGGGGCGGGGAAGCGCAACACCTTCTGGCCCTCGAGCGCTTCGGTCATGTAGGTGCGCCAGATCTCCGACGGGAACGAGGCGCCGTGAATCTTCGCCTGGCCACCCGTGCCGAACATCTCCAGGAACGTGCCGTTCTGGTTCTTCTCGTTGTCGTCGCGGCGGTACATGTCGATCGCGGTCGACAGCTGCGGGGTGTAACCCACGAACCAGGCGGACTTGTTGCCGTCGGTCGTACCCGTCTTTCCCGCGACCTCACGCCCCGGCAGCCGCGCGTTCCTGCCGGTGCCCTCCTCGTCCTCCACGACATCCTTGAGCACATCGGTCACGGAGCCGGCGACCGCGGCGCTGAACGCCCGCTCGGGGTCGTCCTTGTGCGCGTAGACCACCCGGCCCATCCGCTTCACCTTCTCGACGGAGTACGGCTCACGCTGCTCGCCCTCGGCCGCGAAGGTGCCGTAGGCCCCGGCCATGCGGATGGCGCTGGGGGAGGAGATGCCGAGGGAGAACGAGGGGACGTCCGACGTGTTGAGCGAGTTCTCGAGAAGGCCGGCGTCGACGGCGGCCTTGCGCACCGAGGGGATGCCGGCGTCCATGCCCAGCTGCACGAACGGTGAGTTCGCCGAACGGACCATCGCCTCACGCAGCGAGACGTTTCCGTACGACTCGTTGCCGTCGTTCGTCTGCCGCCACTCCTTGCCCTCGGCGGTCAGCCACACCGATCCGTCCCAGTTCTTGATCCTGAGCTTGTCCTGGCCGCTGTAGAGGGTCCTGTCGGGATCGACGGGCTCACGCTCGGCACTCCCTTGGGTCGCGCCGCCCCGCGGGTCGCGCACACCGTCGCGCAGCGCGGCCGCCAGGACGAAGGTCTTGAACGTCGATCCGACCGGGACGCCCGTCGCGTCGGCGTTGTTGGTGAAGTGCTTGGTCGCGTCCTCACCGCCGTAGACGGCGACGATCGCTCCCGTCCGCGGGTCGACCGACGCACCGCCGAACTGGACGTGGGTGTCCGTCTTCGGCCGCTTGCCGGGCTTGATGTTGGCCGCGTGGACCTTTCGCACCGCCTTCTCGAGCTGCTGGACCTTCTTCTTGTCGAAGGTGGTGTGGATCTCGTAGCCGCCGCGGGCCAGGTCGTCCGCGGTGAGGCCGAGGGTCTGGTCCTTGAGGACGTTCGCCTTGGCGAGTTCGACGAGATAGCCGACCTGTCCGCCGAGCTGCGCCCCCTTGGAGATGGACTGGGGCATCGGGAACTTGGGGTAGTCCGCCCGCTCGGCAGCACTCAGATGCCCGTCCTTGACCATCTCGCTCATGACCCACTTCCAGCGGTCGGTCACCCGCGCCAGATTGGCCTCCGGTGTCGCCGCCGGATCGACGTCCACGGAACCGGCCGGATCGAAGTACACCGCGCCCTTGAGCAGCGAGGCGAGGAAGGCGCACTCGCTGGGGTTCAGATCCCTGGCGTTCTTGCCGTAGTACGTACGGGCCGCGGCTTGGATGCCGTAGGAATCCCGCCCGTAGTAGGCGGAGTTGAGATAGCCGGCCATGATCTCCGACTTGTCCATGTCGGCGCCGACCTTGATGGAGACGAACAGCTCTTTGACCTTACGGCTCACGCTCTTCGGCTGGTCGCCGAGCCGGGTGTTCTTCACGTACTGCTGGGTGATGGTGGAACCGCCCTGGGTCTCACTGCCCTTGGCCATGTTCACCACGGCGCGGCCGATCCCCATGGGGTCCACGCCCGCGTCGGTGCGGAACGTCTTGTTCTCCGCCGAGATCACCGCGTTCTGCATGGCCTGCGGGATCTGATCGATGCCGATGATCTGGCGGTTGATCTCTCCACCGGTGGCAGCCATCTGCGTGCCGTCGGCCCAGTAGTAGACGTTGTTCTGCGCCTCGGCCGCCGTGGTCGGGTCAGGGACCTCCACCAGCGCGTAGGCGACGGTCGCGGCCCCCACCGTCGCGGTGACGACGGCGAAGGAGGTGCCGACGACGAGCCGCCACGAGGGTATCCAGCGGCGCACCCCGGCCTTGCCGCGACGGGGGTAGTCGATCAGGCGCTTCTTGGCGGGACCCGCGTCCGTGACGCGGTCGGCCTTGCCGTCGCCGCTCTCGGCATCTCCCTGGGCGCCGTCACCTTCCGTGCTATCGGTGTCCGCCCCGTCCTCGGGGGCCGGTCCGGGACGACGGCGGTCGTCCGTGTTCTCGCCGTCGGGGGACTGGGGCCCATCGGGACGGTTCTGGGTCATCGAACGGACACTCCTCCGGGAGGCGAATGTGACAGCCTGCCGCGCAACTCCCGGCGCAACCATCACGATTGCCGGAACGTCGGTATGGCGGCGCGGCACACAGTACACGCCGGTCAGGAGAGTCCCCGGAGGGTTTGTCGGGAGGCGGAACCGGCCTTGCCGGAGGGACGTTCGAACCCTCGGTGTGCACGCACGGGCGATCGTGCGTTCGACGTGGACGCCGGAGGCTCCTCATCGCACCCGTCGCGGCCGGTCGCGCCTCACCCGGGCCGGCTGTTGTCCTTGAGGGTGCCCCACCCGTGCCAGCGGTCGATCTCGATCCACGCGCTGAACCGGCGGCGGTCCCGCTGCGGGTACGGCTTGCCGAGGTACTGCTGGGCCAGCCTGTCGATGTCGAGCAGCTCCTTGTCCTCGACGAGCTCGGCGACGCGGCCGATGATGCTGAGGTGGGTGTACCAGTTGCCCTCGTCGAGCACGGTGAGCGAGATACGCGGGTCGTTCCGCACGTGTTCCAGGCGCTTGCGTCCCTCGTCCATGTTGATCAGCACCCGGCCGTCGTCCCACAGGTACCAGGTGGCCGTGGACACCGGCTGGCCGTCCGAGCGCAGGGTCGTGACGACCGCCGGGTTGGCCTTCGTCAGCATGGCGACTGCTTCGTCGGGGAGCGGTGGCTTCGACATGGGACACCTTCCGTCACGCGTTGCAGGAGTCGTACGGACGGTCATCGGCATGATCGTCCGAACCGGGCGTTTCGAGGCTTTTCGGCGGCCATGACCTTTCTACACGTCGCGGCGTCGCGCCACCGCATCCGTCTCACGGAGTCATACGCGTCAGCGGGTGGATTTGTTCGCGCAGGTGATACACACCCTGGTCGTGGGGCGCGCGGTGAGCCGCTCCGGGGCGATCGGGCCGCCACAGCGCTCGCAGATCCAGTAGGCGCCCGTGCGCACCCGCTCCGCCGCCCGGTCGAGGTCGTCCAGATCGGCCCGTGCCCGGGTGAGCATGTCCCGCAGCTGGGCGCGCTCGAAGGCGACCGTGGCGCCCTCCGGGTCGTGCTCGTCGTCGATGTTGGTCATGGTCGACGCTTCGACGACGCCGTTCCACAGGCGCGTCAGGGAGTCGATCAGGTGCCGACCACTGGCGCGGGCTTCGTCGATCAGCTCTGCCGCGGCCTTCCGCTGTGCGGGTGAGCTCGCGGCCGCTCCGGTGTCGTCGTCCATGCCGGAGCAGAACAAACCGGATCAGTGGCTCATTCCGGTGCGTGCCGTTCGCGCGGAGGCCCGCTGCCGTCGTCCTGGGCGCTCCGGAGGCCTCCGCGGCCCGCTCACCATCAGCTGTGGTGGCTCCGGCGGCCGGTCCTCACCGCTCAGGTGCGGCGCTCCGGCGCACGCGGGCGAGGACGAGCACGGTGTCGTCACTCGGCGGGTCGGGCAGCAGGCGCGAGAGCATGCGGTCCGCCATGGTTTCCAGCTGGTCCGGCACCTGCCGCAGTTCCGTTCGTACCGCGGCCAGGCCCTCTTCGATGTCGTGGCCGCGGACCTCGACGAGGCCGTCGGTGTACAGGGCGAGAATGGCGCCGTCCGGGAGATCGGTCTCGATCGTCCGGAACGGGTGACCGCCCACCCCCAGGGGCACACCCAGGACCTCGCTGAGGGTCTCGACCCTGCCGTCGGGGTGCCGTACGAGGGGTGGAGGGTGGCCGGCATTGGCGATGCGGGCTCGCCCGGTCGCCGCGTCGTACGAGACGTAGAGGCACGTCGCGAGCTCGATGCCCGCCTCCTGGGCGCAGGCGTCGAGCTCGGCGAGCAGATCGGCCGGCTCGTGGTTGTGCCTGGCCAGCGCCTTGGCGGTGATACGCAGCCGCCCCATGTCCGCGGCGGCCCGGACCCCGTGTCCCATCACGTCGCCGACCACCAGCGCTACGCGGTCGCCGGGCAGATCGATCACGTCGTACCAGTCGCCACCCACCTCGGTGACCTGGCTGCCGGGCACGTACCGGTGGGCGACCTGCACATGCGGGCTGGTCGCCAGCGCGCTGGGGAGAAGGGCGCGCTGGAGGGTGAGGGCGATGTCCTGCACCCTGCTGTAGAGACGCGCGTTGTCCAGGCAGAGGGCGGCACGGGAGCTCAGCTCGCCGGCCAGCCGGAGGTCCTCGTCGGCGAAGGCGTGCCTGCCCGCGGCGCGCCCGAACATGATGATGCCCTGGACGGTGCCGCGGGCGATGAGCGGGGCGATGACGAGGCAGGTCAGGCCGCTGTCCTTCAGGAGCCTGGCACGCGCCTGGTGAACGACGGTCCGGGTCATGAACTCGTCGTCGACCGGGACGTAGAGGGGGCGGCCCGACCGCAGCGTCCGATGGATGGACGAATCCGGCGGGTAGATCACCCGGTCCAGCCCGCCCACGAGCTCGTCGGCCGGTGGGGGAAGGACCGTGCCGGAGGCGATCCTGCGGGTGACGAGCGGCTGCTGGGGGTCGAACACCGCTCGCTCGTCCATCCACTCCACGACTTCGACCACGGCGGCGTCGCAGAAGTCGGGCATCGCGGCGGCGACCACCTCCCTGGCGGTGACCTCCACATCCAGGGTGGTGCCGATCCGGGCGGTGGCCCGGGCCAGCAGAGCCAGGCGCCGGCGAGCGGCACTGGCCTCCATGATGGCCTGCTCACGGTCGGTCACATCCACCATCAGGCCACCCACCCCGGACCGTGTACCGACCGCGGCGCTCAGCGGGAAGAGGCTCACCGACCGCACCTGGTCCAGATCCGGGTGCCCGGGAGTGCGCAGCCCCACGAGAACACCGGCAACGGTCCGTCCCTCCTCGGCGACCGAGCGCAGCATCCGCTGGAAGGCGCCGCCGTCGGAAGTGATCATGGTGTCCTCCATCGGGCGTCCGATGTGCTCCTCGATGGACACACCGTCCATGTCGGCGAGCGCCTGGTTGAGGTGGACGTACCGCAGCCGGTCGTCGAGCATGACCAGGCCGATGGGGGTTGTCTCGAAGAGGGAGTCGAGGAACGCCAGGTTCGTCTTCACCCGGTCGAGGTCGTCACTCCGGCTGGCCAGAGCCAGGACCATCGACGCGCTGTCGGTACCGATCACGCGGAAGGCCCGGAAACCGCAGTCGAAGACCTCGCCGTTCCGGTGCCGGGCCGGCAGTCGGCCGCGCCAGTACCCCAGGGCGCGGCCCTGTTCGGCCAGCCGGACCGACGGGCCGGGGGACTCGTCCGGGCCGTCGGCGAACAGGACGGCGGCGGCCTTGCCCAGCACCTCCGCGGCGTCATGCCCGAAGAGTCCCTCGGCGCCGGGGCCCCAATAGCAGACGCGGTTGTCCTCGTCGATGCCGAGGACGGCCACGGGCACGTGTTCAAGAAGCGACCCGGGCTCCGACCAGAGCGGTCCAGGAGCCTGATCACCCTCCGAACGGTCTGACGCCACCGAGGTCGCCTTCCACCCGCGCACACCATGTCTCGCCGGGTACCCCGACAGGCGGGTCGAGGCGCCGAGAGTCTTCTCCACCAGTGTGCCGACAACAGGGCTTCCGCGCCGTGCCAGGACGGGCGCCCGGGGGAGCCGGGGCGGCTTCGAGGGCCGCCGGCTCCGGACCGGGGCGCGGTCCGCCCGCGGGCGAGTGGTGGACGGTCGCCCTGCTGGGCGGTGAGGGAGATGCGGCCAGGGCCGTGACGAGGGGGTCTGCGCGGCCTTCCGGCATGCATCGGGCCGCGGTCATCCGGCGTGGTCGCGGCGGGTCCTGACCGACCGGCCGGAGGTGCGGGAGCGGTCGGACGACTCGGCCGCGGCCGCGTCGTCCGGACTGGCGATGGCGCGCTGATGGCCGGGCAGCTGAGCGGACGCTCCCCGGCGCGGCGGCGCTCTATGCGAAAAGCAGCCGGACGTCCCTCGCGCCGCGGGCCGAGGCCACGGTGTCCGCCTCTCTTTCCACGGCCGCGCGTACGGCTGCGGACAACGGCCCGAACGACGTGACCGTGAGGTCGAGCCTGCGGCCTGCGGCCTTGGCTCGCCAGGTGCCGGCGATCTCCGAGCCGGTCAGGAGGACGCCCGGGCCGCCGATCGCCCGCCAGATCTCCTTCGCGCGGTCCTTGTCGGGCACCAGAAGACTCCGGTCCCGCGCCTGGAGGAACGGATCGCCGGGCGGCAGCAGGCGGACGAGCCCGTGGAGCCTCTCCGCGGACTCCGACTCCGCGGAGACCAGGGTGTCGAGATCGGGCTCGGGCAGCCACGACCGCCGTCCCTCGACCTGCACCTCGGCCAGATCGTCCGGCCACAGCGCCTTCACCACGGCCGGCTTCGTACCGAGGTACTTCGCCACCTCGGCCGGTGTCGCGGGACCGAGGCGGCGGAGGTACGCCCGCACCAGCCCTGCGGTGCCCGACGCCTCGGCAGGCACCGCAAACCCCCGCTCAAGGGGAGCGAGAACGGTCCGGCCCCCTTCCGCACGCACCCCGATCGCGCCGAAGAGCCCGGCCTGCTGGAAGAGCAGCCCCGAGATGTGCTGGGCGGCGCACCGGTCGCACCAGTACGTCAGCGACGGGGGCACGGCGGCGCTGACCGCCGTACTCACCTCTCCCTTGGCCATGGGGGTGGTGACCGCGTCGCGGAACGCCTCGGCGGTGACCCGGAAGGCCTCGACCCCGAGCCGCGCCCCTTCCTTGATCACAGCGGTGTCGATCCGCGCCGTCGCGTCCGTGTCGCCGACGGGCCAGAGCGCCGCGGCGAGGCCGGGAAGGCTCGCGCGCCTGTGCAGATGCGGCGCCCCTCGGAACGACCACACGAGCTCCAGCGCCTCGGCGGACGCGCCCCGCGCGGCGAGCGCGAGCCTGGCCGAGCCGTACGGAGTGTCCTGGACCCCGAGGTCGAGCACCCCCGGTGCGGCCGAGGCCCGGTCGAAGCCGTGGGCGGCCACCCGGTAGGCGAGTACCTGCTCCCGCCGGACCTCGATCCGCTGCGCGCTGCTCACGACGACGGCCCCCTTCGTACGCCCTGTCCGTACGGTATACGCGCGTCGGCAGGGGCACGGCCGACTGGAGGCATGTGGATGATCCGATAACAAGCCCCTTGGCCCTCGTCTCGCCCCGCCCGGTGACGACAAGAAGGCGGCAACGGGAAGGGGCTGAACCACAACGCACGACGCGCTCAGCGTGCCGCCTCGGCCGAGTCCTCGGCGGCGGCCTCCTTCAGCAACTCGACCGCCTGCGCCAGGCCGAGCCGTGGCTCCGTGCCGCGCAGGGCTCTCACGCTCTCCACCGAGCCGAGGGGGCCGGTGAAGCCCGCCGATGCCAACTGCCGGCGCACCCATGCCGTTCGCAGGTCCGCCTCTGTCACGTGGGGCACCTGCCCGGCGAGCTCCAGGGCGCGTTCCAGCCCCGCACGTTCCTCGGGCGGCGCCGAGGCGAGAGCCTCGCGGATGGTTGCGGTGAGCCGCTCGCTGTCCCGCAGGACGAGCAGCGCCAGTACATTGCCGAAAATCAAGACTGTCCTCCTTACATGATCAGAACGCGCATGACGGGCGTGAGGTTGAGCCGTGGCGGCACACGGATCAGGTCCGGGGCGCGCAGGGGCCGCCCGCTCCGGCTCCCCCTCTGCCACCTCTCCCGGAGTGCGCGGGGCCGGACCGTAGGATGCGGCGCATGGCCTCTCCGCGTATGCGCCACGCCGGTCGCGTGACCCTGATCGTCCTCGCCGCTGTCGCGGACGTCCTGTCGGTTCTCTTCAGCCGTCGCAGCAAGAGCGGCGCGTCCTCCGGTTCGTCCGACGACTGACGCCGGGAACACGGCGCCCGCCACCGCGGCTCATGACCGTTCGCGCCGTGCCGCACGTGCTTGGATCTTCGGATGCCGGATCCCTTGCCTGAGGGACGGCAGGACCGAGAGCACGGGAACGGGACGTATGCGAACGTCGATGACCGCTGTGGCACTGCTCGTGGCTGTAGGACTGACGGGGTGCTCGGGCGGCGGGACCACGAAGACCGAGAACCGCGGCAGGAGCGAGACGTCGCGGAGTGCCTCGCCGTCCTCCGCCGATGCGGGTGAGTCCCACGAGGTGACCCTCGCGGTCGAGGGGCTGGGCAAGGTGCCGATCACCTACCGCGCCGACACCAGCGGGTTCGACGAGCAGACGCTGCCGTGGCGGAAGACGGAGACGGTCAGGCTCTCCGCCGCGGAACGGAAGGCGGGCTATGTGGTGTCGGTCGTCCCGGGGCCCATCAAGTCCGTCGACGGTACGCAGAAACCGGCACCCTGCTTCATCACGGTCGACGGCAAGGCGGTCGCGGACAACGACGGCGGACGGACCCTGAAGGGTTGCTCATTCAGGATCGGATAGCGGGCACCCTGGAAGGAAGCCGGGGCCCCCGTTCCGCCCGGGTCACCGTCCCCGGTCTGCCGTGAGGCTCTGCCGGGGGAGCAGGAGCGGCGTGGCCAGCACGAGGAGGCCCGCGATCGCGAGTGCGGTGCGCGGCCCTGCGAGGTCTGCCAACAGGCCCCACAGGGCGGTCATGACCGCGATGGTGGCCTTGCTGGTGACCGACCAGGCGGACAGCGTGCGGGCGATGCGATCCGTTGCGATGTGGTCGAGCCGATAGGTGGCGAACACCGGGTTGAAGACTCCCATGCAGGTGATCAGCCCGAGCTCGACGGCCATCACGAGCAGCAGCCCGCCGGCGCCGGGGCCGATGAAGGCCAGCCCGAGCAGCCAGCACGCCCGCAGCCGGCCGGCGGTGCACAGGACCCTGTGTGACCCGTACCGGGCGACGAGGCGGCGGGCCAGCCGTGAGCCGACCAGCCCGCCGACGCAGGGTGCGGCGAAGGCGAGGCCGTACTGCCAGGGCGCGAAGCCGAGTCGGCCCAGCATCAGGACGGCGAGCAGGGGTGAGGTGGCCATGATCAGGCCGTTGACGAGGACCGTGTTGAAGAACAGGGGACGAAGAGTCGGTTCGGCCAGGATGTGCCGCCATCCGTCGAGCAGATCGCCGGCCCGTGGGCGGGCTCGCGCGCCGGCGCCCGCGGGAGGTGGCTCCTTGCTCCCGATCGCGCGGATCCCCGCTGCGGACAGCAGGTGACTGACCGCGTCCACGAGCACGGTCAGCACGGGACCGAACAGGCCGACGGCGGCTCCGCCGACGGGCGGTCCGAGCATGGTGGCGGTCCATGTCGTGGCCTCGAACCGTCCGTTGGCGACCAGGAGGTCCTGCGGCGGCACCAGTGACTTGAGGAAGGCCCCACTGGCCGCCCCGAAGGTGATCTCGGCGGCGGAGACGACGACGGAGACGACGAGCAGCTGACCGAAGGTCAGCAGGTCGAGCGCGAACGCGACGGGAATGCTGATCAACGCGACGAAGCGGGCCAGGTCCATCGCGATCATGACGGGCCGCTTGCGGCGGAAGTCCACCCACGGTCCGAGCGGCACCGCCACTGCCGCGCCCACCGCCAGGCCCGCGGCGGCGAGCGCCGCGACCTCCGCCGCCCCGGCGTGCAGCACGAGGATCGCGATCAGGGGGAAGGCGCCGAACGCGAGCCGTGTACCGGCGGTGCTGATCGCGTACGCGGACCACAGCCACGCGAACTCCCGGCCCAGCGACCGCCTGGCGCCCATGCCCAGCACCCCCCTCGCTGCCGCTCCCCGTCACGCTCATCCGACCGGCGACATCAAAGTCGGCAGCGGGTCCGCGCATCAAACAACCGCGCGGAGCATGCGCCACAACCAGAAGTTGTACTCCCAGCACACGGCCTAGGATGTTCGGCGTGGATCTCCAAGCCGTACGGACGTTCGTCGCCGTCGCCGACGCGGGGCAGTTCCAGGAGGCGGCCGTGGATCTGTCGATCACGCAGCAGGCCGTCTCCAAGCGCATCGCGGCGCTGGAGAAGGCTCTGGGCGTCCGGCTGTTCACGCGTACGCCGCGTGGCGCCCGGCTCACCCTCGACGGACAGGTCTTCCTGCCGCACGCCCGCGAGCTGCTCCGTGCCGAGGAGCGGGCGGCCGCTTCCGTACGGCCCGGCGGTCGTGCGCTGCGCGTCGATGTGATCGGCCGGCGGCTCGCGCCGGCAGGTCTGATGCGCGGATTCCACCGTGCCCATCCGGGGATCGCGCTCGACGTGGTGACGCTCTTCGACGCCGGCGCGGCGATCGCCGCCGTCCGGTCGGGCACGATCGACGCGTCGTTCCGCGCCGTCACCCTGCCCGCTCGCCGGCTTCCCGAAGGCGTCGAGACCGTCCGGGTCTTCGACGAGCCTCTGCACCTCCTCACCGGGCCGGGCCACGCGCTGGCCGCCGCCGACGCGGTCGCCCCCGCACAGCTCGCCGGGCACAGGATCTGGATGCCCGGCATCGTCGCCGGTACCGAGTGGGCCGCCTACTACGAGGATCTCGCCGCCGCGTTCGGGCTCACCATCGAGGCGACCGGTCCCGATTTCGGCACCGAGCCGCTCCTGGACACGATCGCCGACTCCTCGGTGCTGGCGACCTTCGTGGGTGAACGGACCGAGTTCGTCCGGCCGGCCGATGACGACCTGCGGCGCGTCTTCGTGCACGGGCCCACGCCGGTCTATCCCCACTCACTGATCTGGCGTGGCGACAATCCGCATCCCGCCCTCACCGCACTCCGCGACCACCTCGGCTCCCTCCGGTCCGAACAGCGCCATGGTGAGACGTGGACACCACAGTGGGCGCGGTGATCCCGTAGGTGCCGCCTTGCCGGTTCCACGGGGGTGGAGGACGGCTGTTCGGCC
Source organism: Streptomyces sp. NPDC058685 (assembly GCF_042714725.1). Lineage (NCBI taxonomy): Bacteria > Bacillati > Actinomycetota > Actinomycetes > Kitasatosporales > Streptomycetaceae > Streptomyces > Streptomyces sp. NPDC058685. The sequence continues at coordinate 113,667 of NZ_JBHXSL010000015.1, read as the reverse complement.
GCGAACTGCCCGGGGCGCTCGATCCTGGACAGAAGGGGGCTTCCCGGTCAGGGTCGTCACTGTGAGCCCCCACCTGCTCGACCTGACGCTGCGTCCCTACACGCACGCGGACGAACATGCCGTCCTCGCGCTGGTCGACGACGACCGGATGGGCGGTCAGCCGGCCCCGACCCCGGCGATGCTCGGCGAGGCCCTCCGAGGCCGCTCGTCCGTCGACGCCGGGTGGTGGGCGGAGCTGGAACCTCCGGACGTCGTGGTGGCCGAGGACAAGGACGGCGTGGTGGTGGGTGCGGCCTCGTACGCCCTGCGGCTCAAGGACGACACGGGCCAGTTGCTGTGGCTGCACTGCCGGGAGGACGCGCGGACGGCCGATGCGCTGATCCGCCATGCCCTCGCCGCGTTCGGGGCGCGCGAGGCGCATGCCTTCGGCTTCGCGTCGGCTCTTTCGCTGGGCGTGGAGGCGCTGCCGGTGCTGCACCGTCCCGCGACGGCGGAGGCGCTCGGGCGGGCCGGGTTCACGGGGGAGCGGCTGTGGCGGTACATGCTGGCCGCGCTGCCCGTCGAGGGCCTGCCGCGCCTGCCGGACGTGCGGGTGGGCCATGAGCCGGGGGACCGGCAGGCGTGGCGACTGGAGGCTCACCGAGGCCGCCGGGTGGTGGCCGAAGCCGTCGTGGGTGCTCCCCTGCACGGGACCGGAGTTCTCCGGTGGCTCGGCGTCCTGCCCGACCTGCGCGGCCGAGGGCTGGGCCGCGCGATGCTCGGCAACGCCCTCGGTGTGCTGACCGACTGCGGAGCCGACCGGGTGGTCCTGTACGTGGACGACGATGCGTCGGCCGGGGACGAACGGGACCGTACGGCGGCGATCTCGCTGTACGAGTCGGTGGGTTTCGCGGAGGTGGACCGCCTGAACTCCTACTCCCGTCCCCGTGGCTCCGGAAAGGGCGGGATGTCTGCAACCGCAGCGTCGTAGCCGAGCGGACGGGATGTCTGCGCCCGCAGCGTCGAAGCGAGGTCGCCTCCCTTCGGGACGCCGGCGCGGACGGCGTCGCTACCCGGGGAGCACCCGGACCTCGGCGCTCGGCAACGTGGCCCACCATCCCGCGTACCGCCGGTACACCTGAGCCTCGCGGTCGGCCAGCAGTGCCACCAAGTCCTCTGCCTCCGCGGCGAGTTCGTCCCAGACAGCGGTCGGCAGGGTGTGGAAGGCGGTCGCCTCGATGCCTCCCTCCACGGGGCGCCACACACCGGCGACGTAGCCGTCGACCAGCAGGGTGGGCAGGACGTCACCGTTCACCCGGATGACCAGGGGCCGGTATTCCGGCGGGATGACGCGGCTGCGATCGGCGTACGCCAGCAGGATGCTGTCCCACATGGCCATCAGCCGAGGTGGTGCCGGTGTGTCGGCCGCCGGGTGCGGTGCGCCGGGGAGGTCGAACAGGGCCGTACCGTCCGGGCCTTCCCACTGCTCCAGGGAGTCGGAGAGAGTGCCCACCGCCGCGCGGGCCCTCGCGCGCTGAACCGTGGCGAACTGCGCGATGTCCGCCACCGTCGCCGGCCCGAACCCTTCCAGATAGCGGCGGACCAGCGTCCGCAGCGCGGCGGCGGACGTGTCCGGGTCGAGTGCCGGCCGGGTCCCCGACGCGACGTAGGACGGGCGGAGTCCGAACGACCACGGACCTCCGGTGGGGGCGTGCACCAGGGGCGCGTACGACCGCAGTCCCCACCACGCGCCGGACTTCGGCGGCACACCGATCCGTGCTTCGAGCCAGGCTTCCATCTCGGCGGTCGTGCGCGGCCGGTCCGCGAACGCCAGCAGTTCCGGGACCAGTGCGTCCGCGTCGTCGGGCGACAACCCGCTCGCCGTGAAGCGGGAGTTGAGCCTGGCGGCACGCAGCGTCGGATGCATGGCCTCGCGGAACGACCGGTAGTCGTCCCGGTGGACGGCATGCAGCGTGATCCGTACCAGCGTCGCCTTCACGATCGCCCGGTCACGGAAGGCGGCATCGAGGTCCGCCGGGTCGAAACCACTGAGCCGGTTCCACAACGCGAGATACGGCGACGCCGCGTGCTGCGCCTGGAGTGCGACGAGACGGCGGATCGCGTCGGCGGGACCCAGCGGCTCCCGCCGCAGAAGCAACTGTCGGGCGAGCGTGGACCGGTTGAGTTCCCGCGGAGTGATCCTCATACCGCGATTGTCCCGAAAATGGTCGGCGGGCTCATCGACCCGTCCGGCGCCGGCATCCGTGAGAGTGGATGTGTGGACGCCGTCGCCCCGTCACTTCCCCCGGCGGGGCGGCCGCCCCCTCCACGTGACCTGCTTCCAGCCGTCAGGGACGGCCGTGCCAGTCGAGGCAGATGACCATGGCGTCGTCCTCGGAGGGCCCGGTGCCGCGATGGCCGACGAGCTGTTCCAGTACCGCCCCCGGTACCTGGGACGGGGGCAGCAGCCGGGTGTCGCGGACGGCTCTGATGAGGGCGCGCTCGCTGTAGCGTTCGCCGGCGGGCGAGAGCACGTCGTAGACGCCGTCGCTGACGAAGAGGAGCCGGTCGCCCGGCTCGACCTGAAAGTGCTGCGGTGTGTAGACCGTGTCCTCGAACATACCGAGCGGAAGCTGTTCCTCCAGTTCCATCGGCTCGACGACACCCTGACGCATGCGCCACACCCGCGGCGACCCGGCGTCGATGACCTCCGCCCTGCCGGTCTGCAGATGGAGGCGGAACAGCAGCACGGCCAGGTATTGCCGGCCGGCGTACTGGCCGTAGACCGCCTGGTCGGCCAGGGCCGCCTGGCCGGCGAGGCTCAGGCCGGCGCGGCGGGCGTTGCGCAGGGCGTTCACCGCCAGATTGGTGAGCAGCGCGGCCTCGATCCCCTCGCCCATGCCGTTGTTGGCGCTCAGCGTGAGGTGGTCGGCGGAGGCGGACCAGTCGAAGTTGTCGCCGTAGATGGCATAGGCCGGCTCCAGCTGGGCTCCGATGCTGTACTCGGCGCGGGAGCAGGAGCGGCCCGGGAGCAGCTGCCACTGCATCTCGGCGGCCAGGGTGAGCCGCTCGGCCCGCCGGGCCAGCAGGAACAGGTCCGTGTCCCGCTCGGCCACCATGATCTCGTGAGCCAGGGCGTCGGCGATCTCCTGAAGCGCCTCGACGGTCGCGGGAGGTGGGTGCGATTCGGGAAGGATCACGCTCAGCACGCCCAGGCGGTCACCGCGGACGCTCATCGGCAGGTGGATCGTCACGGTCGGAGCGCGGTTGCCGGTCCCGGCGACCAGGTGCGGTTCCTGCGCTCCGAAAGCACGGCCGGCGTCGCTGGAGTTCAGGGGCACGGATGTCGTGGTCCGAGACGGGTCCGCCACCGGCTGGAGTCTGGTCATGGCGTAGTCCGCCAGGAGGAGCTCGACCGTCACCGCGTCGAAGCGCTCCTCGATCAGGGCGCGGGTGACATCGAGCAGTGCGTGGGGAGCAGCGTCGCGGAGCTGGCGCTCCACCCCGCCGGGTCTGTCGGCCTTCACATGTCCCACTTCCGCGGAGGGACCCCATCCTACGGCCGGTGGGTTCGGTCCGGCCGTGCCGAGTCGGCATGCCGTCGGGGTGTGTCACACCCGCCGGGCCCTGGGGCCGGGGGACCGGAGTTCCTCGCGGATGTCGGTGCCGGGGCCTATAAGTGGTGAGCATGACTCCCACTCCGATGCACTGGAAGCTCGTCGTCGACGCCGACGATCCGCACGCGCAGGCCGATTTCTGGGCGGCCGCGCTGCACTACACGGTCGAGGACCACAGCGTCCTCATCGACAAGCTCCTCGGCCTCGGCGCCATCCCGGCCGAGATCGTGGTCGACCGCCATGACCGGCACGGCTGGCGTGACGCGGCGGCCGTACGCCACCCCGAGGACCCGCACGACCCGGAGAGCGGCGCGGGCCTGGGCCGCCGGCTGCTCTTCAACCGCGTCCCGCAGCCCGAGAAGACGGCCAAGAACCGTCTCCACATCGATCTGCACGGCCCGGCGGGCGGGCGGGACGGCGAGGTAGAACGCCTGCGGGCTCTCGGCGCCGAGGTCCGGACCCACATCAAGGAACCGTCGGGGGAGTGGGTGGTCATGACGGACCCGGAAGGCAACGAGTTCTGCGTGCACTGAGCTGGTGCGGGTCGGCGCTGCGCCATCGATTCTCGGCCGATCCGCAGTGTCACGGCCGGTTCGCGGTGTCTCGGCCGGTTCGCGGCGGCCGGACGTCGCGGGTGACCAGGCGGCCGGGTCTTTCCGCATCACCACCGACAGGAGATCGCCCTCGTGGTACCTGCCTTCGGCCGGCGGATCGTTGCGGGCGTGGATCGTCCTGACCAGGCGCGTCGTCCCGGCAGGTGGCTCATCCGTACAGGCTGGACGGCGCGCGGCAGGTCGCGGTGAGCACCCTCATTTGCTTACAGCGAAAAGTTGTCGAGCGGCAACAGTGTGGATGTGTGATGAGTGGGCAGGCGGTCGGCAGACATGGCCCCCACTCCGAGGTGAAGTTGTGACTTTCTCGACTCAGTTGACCGGCGCTTCGGCCCAGGAGCTCGACGTTGCCGGGGCGTCCACGGACGTGACCGGCAGCGGAGCCGATGCCCTCCCGTGGATCGAGGATGCGGGCAAGATCGCTCCCAAGGATGCCCGGCAGCTGTCGAAGCTGTTCTTCGACCAGCTCCAGGTGCTCGAGGAGGGAACCCCCGAGTACCAGTACGCGCGCAACACCCTGATCGAGATGAACCTCTCGCTCGTCAAGTTCGCGGTGCGCCGGTTCCGCAACCGGGGTGACGGCGAGATGGAGGACATCACCCAGGTCGGCACCATCGGTCTGATCAAGGCGATCGACCGGTTCGAGCTGTCCCGCGAGGTCGAGTTCTCGTCCTTCGCCATTCCCTACATCGTGGGCGAGATCAAGCGCTTCTTCCGCGACAGCACCTGGGCGGTGCACGTGCCGCGCCGGCTTCAGGAGCTCCGTGTCGAGCTGGCCAAGGCCAAGGAAGAGCTCGCGAACCGGCTGGATCGCGACCCCACCGTGAAGGAGCTGTCCGAGCACCTCGATCTCACCGAGGACGAGATCATCGAGGGCCTCGTCGCCGCCAACGGCTACATCGCGGACTCGATCGACACGCCGACCGCGGGTGACGAGGAGTCCAGCGACGGGGGCCGCACCGTCGTCGACAGCATCGGCGACGACGACCCCGCCATGGACCTGCTCGAGAACCTGCACTCCCTGGCTCCGCTGCTCGAACAGCTCGACGACCGGGAGCGCACCATCATCGAGATGCGTTTCGGCCGGGAGCTCACCCAGGCACGCATCGGCGAGGAGCTCGGCATCTCCCAGATGCACGTCTCCCGTCTCCTCGCCCGCACGCTGACGAAGCTCCGTACCGGGCTGCTCACCGGCTGACGGCGAGTCGTACACACTGCTTCGCCCCCACCGGCCGTCCGAAAAGACACGCCTTGGCCGCACGAACTTGATCAGGTTGCTGGGCAGGCCGGTGGGGAGCGGTGTAGCGTCAGCGTCAGCTGTCGTGGTTCCAAGTATCCAACGTCCGTGAGCCCCGTGTTCACGGGCGTCTTGCTGTTCAGAGTGCCTGAGGACCAGGGCGATCACCTCCGGCTTCCGCAAGGTGCGGAGCCGACGTCAAGTCCTTGGAGGACAAATGGCCAGCGGTACGGTGAAGTGGTTCAACGCGGAGAAGGGCTTCGGCTTCATCGCCCAGGACGGTGGCGGTCCGGACGTCTTCGCCCACTACTCCAACATCAACGCGACGGGCTTCCGTGAGCTGCAGGAGGGCCAGCAGGTCTCCTTCGACATCACGCAGGGCCAGAAGGGCCCGCAGGCGGAGAACATCACCCCCGTCTGAGTCGCCTGAAGGTGCAAGAGGGTGCCCCGTTCCCGGCTGCCGGGGGCGGGGCACCGGTGCGTCGTGGCCCGGCCGCCCGGTGGGGTGACCCGAGCCGCTGTGTCGTGCGGCGGCTCGGGAACGTGAGCGGGCCCGCTGTGTCGTGCGGCGGTTCGGGAACGTGAGCGGGCCCGCTGTGTCGTGCGGCGGTTCGGGAACGTGAGCGGGGCCCGCTGTGTCGTTGCGGCCGCGCGCCCACGTCGTGACCTGGGCAGGCGTCTCGTGCGGCGGCAGACGTACATGAGCGGGCGTCAGTCCTTCGTGCCCCTGCCCGCCTTCTCCTTCGAGCGGTGCGACCGGTCCTTCGACCGGTGATCCTTCTCCGGGCCGGGCCCGGGCGATCCGTACTCCGGTGTACCGAAGGACGCGGGCGGCCGGACGGCGCCGGGTCCGCCCGGGAGCGAGGTGCGGGAGCCGACCACCGGCAGCTGTTCCGCGGGGGCCACGCTGCGGGCGGGGTCGACGGCAGCGGCCGGACCGCGGGGCGCGGCGGCCGGCCCCGCTGCCGCCGGCGCACTTCCGGGCTCGGGCGCGGGTGTGCCGGGGCGCCCGTGCCGGGGCGCGGACTCGGGCTCCGGGACGGGATCGGGCTGGGGGACGGCCGTCTGCCTGCGGCCCGCGTCCGAACCGCCGTCCGCCGCCGTGAGCGTGGTGCCGAGCACGGCGGCGAGGGCGGCAGCGCCGGCCATCATCAGGCGCCGGCTCCGTGTCGGCCCGGGTACGGCGGAGGCGTCGATCCGGTGGGTCGGGGCGCCGTCCCGGCGGCGGGGAAGGACATTGCGGTGAGCGCCCGAGCCGAGCGAGCGGACGGCGAACCGGCGCGGGGCGGGCGAGGGAGGCGCGACCTGGGGAGGGTCCAGGCGCTGTGACTCCAGCGCCGCCGCGCACTCGTCCGCGTCCGGTCGATCCGCGTCCTCCACGGAGGTCATGGCGGTCAACAGGGACGCCATCTCGCCGGGGAGGGAAGGAGGCAGGGCGGGAGGCCGGTGCAGACGCGCGATCGCGGCTTCCAACGGGGTCCCCGTGTACTCGAGTTCGCCCTTGAGGCACTCCAGCAGCACCAGGCCCATCGCGTAGATGTCCGCCGCCGTCCCCGCACCCTTGCCGAGCACCTGCTCGGGTGCGAGATAGGCCGCCGTGCCGATCAGAGCGCCCGGCTCGGTGTGCGTGGGAGTGTCGACCATCCGGGATATGCCGAAGTCCGTCAGATGCGGCCTGTCCTCGGCGTCCAGCAGAATGTTGCCGGGCTTGACGTCGCGGTGCACGATCCCGGCGGCGTGCACATGGGTCAGCGCTCCCGCGAGCGCCGCTCCGAACCTGCACACCCAGGAGAGGGGACGCGGGCCGGAGGCGATGCGCCGCCGCAGGGTGACGCCCTGGACCAGCTCCATGACCAGGAAGTCGGAACCTTCGTGGTGCCCGGTGTCGTAGACCGTGATCAGGCCGGGGTGCTGGAGGCGGGCCAGCAGCAGGGCTTCGTCGGCGAAGCGTTCCTCCATCTCCGGATCCGCCCCGGGCCGGAACACCTTGACGGCCACCGGACGCCTCAGGCGCAGATCCAGTCCCCGGTACACGTCGGCGGCCCCGCCTCGTCCCGCGAGGGCATCGATCCGGTAGCGGCCGGCCAGCACGTTGGCTGTGAGCCCGGATTCCCACACGGACGGCGGGCGACGGACCTTCATGAGGTCTCCCGAGTCTTCGACGGCAGCGGGCAGCGTCCTGCGACGCTTCACCCGTGTACCCACCACGTGGCCGCCCATCCCCGGCAACGCACGCGGGAGCCCCGACGGCGCTCACCCGGGCCGCCTGTTCTCAGGCGCTGCGCGGCTTGCGGCCGCTCGTCTTCCTGGCAGCGGCCTTCTTCGCGGTGGTCTTCTTCGCCGCGGTCTTCTTGGCCGCCGTCTTCTTCGCGGCGCGCTTCTTCGAGGTGGGCATGTCGTGCACGGTGGCGTGCTCGCCGCTCTCCCCGCGGGACTCCTTCGCCGCCTGAACCGACGCGTTCAGAGCGGCCATCAGGTCGACGACCTCGCCCGCCGGCCGCGTCTCGTCCTCGGCCCGCGGCGGCGTCTTCCCCTCGGCCTTGGCGGCGATGACCTCCTCCAGGGCTTCGCGGTAGTGGTCCCGGTAGCCGGAGATGTCGTCCTCGCTCATGGCCTCCATCAGCGCCACGGCACCGTCGATCTCGCTGTCACCGACCTCGACGGGATCGGGGGCGAGCGTCTCGGGGGAGCGGATCTCGTCCGGCCAACGCATCGCGTGGAGGACGATCGCGTCGTCCTTCACCCGCAGCAGCCCCAGCCGCTCGCGGCCGTGCCACGCGAACTTCGCCACCGCCACCTTGCTGGACCGTTCCAGTGCCTTCCGCAGCAGCGTGTAGGGCTTCGCCGACACCGCTCCGCCGGCGGCCAGGTAGTAGCCGTTGGAGATACGGATCGGGTCGATGCTGTCCGCCGGTACGAACGCGACGATCTCGATCGCCTTCGCCGTCGGCAACGGCATGTTCGCCAGGTCCTCGTCGGTGATCTCGATCAAGGTGTCCTTGGAGACCTCGAACGCCTTTCCGATCTCGTCGTCGCGCAGCTGCTTGCCGTCCAGCTCGCAGATCTTCCGGTACCGGATCCGTCCCATGTCGTCCAGGTGGTACTGGTGGAAGCTGATGTTGTGGCTCTCGGTCGCCGGCAGCACCTTGATGGGGATGGTGACCAGGCCGAACGAGATGGCTCCGGACCAGACGGGGCGGGGCATGACGAACCTCCGTGTGCAGCCCCGAGACCGTCAGCGTACGGCCGGGTCCGCGACGCGGCACCCCCGAAGCCGCCAGTCCGGGGACGGCCCGGCGGCCGCCTTCGCGGGGTGGACCGGTGCGGCGTACGAACCGGTCCGGCTCCGGGCCGGCATGCCGAGCGGGCCCCGCACCCGGGCCGCCTCCCCTCCCGCCCTCGGCGGGCACGCCCCCGGCCGACGCCCGTCGCGTGTCTGGGGCCGACCGCTTCGGGCACTCGGCCCCTTATGAGCACTCTCGCCGCCTCCCTTCGCGACAGCAGCATCCCTTTGATGGCCAAGGGCTACGCCTGGTTGCCCGACCGCATGCGCGGCAGCGGCGGCTTCCCGGTGCAGACCCGGATCCTGGGCCGGCCGACGACGGCCGTCCACGGCCGGGAGGCCGTGCGCTTCTTCTACGACGACCAGCATGTGAGTCGCCGATCCGCGCTTCCCGGACCCGTCCTCGACACACTGTTCGGCCGGGGCGCGGTGCACACCCTCGACGGGCATCGGCACCTGGCGCGCAAGGCGCTTTTCATGTCCCTGCTGAAGAACCAGGGCGCCGTGGCGCGTCTGACGGGGCTGGCCGGAGCGCAGTGGGACGCGGCGGCGCGGGAATGGGCGATGCGTCCCGCGGTCGAACTGTTCACCGAGTCGAGCCGGGTGCTGACCCGCGCGGTGTGCGACTGGGCCGGGATTCCGCTCGGCGCCGCAGACACCGCGGAGCTCGCCGATGATCTTGTGGCGATGGTCGACGGCTTCGCCGCGATCGGGCCCCGGCACATCAAGGCCCGTGCCGCTCGCGCCCGGCGCGAGGTGTGGCTGGAGGGCCTGATCCGTACGGCGCGGGCGGAGGCGGGGACGGACCCGGGCACCGACCGGGGCGCCGAGTACCCCGCCGGCTCACCTCTGCGGGCCGTGGCGCTCCACCGCGACGACAGCGGGCGGCTGCTCGACTCGCGCACCGCGGCCGTGGAGGTCCTCAACATCATTCGCCCCACGGCCGCCGTCGCCTGGTTCGTGACCTTCGCGGCGCACGCGCTCCAGCGGTGGCCGGGCTGCCGGGACGCGCTGCGCCGGGGTGACCCCGCGTACGCGGAGGCGTTCGCGAACGAGGTCCGGCGCTTCTACCCCTTCGTGCCGTTCGTGGCCGGCCTGGCCGCCGGTGAGCTGCGGTGGCAGGGCGTGGTCATTCCCGAAGGCAGCCTCGTCCTGCTGGACGTCTACGGCCAGCAGCACGACCCCGACCTGTGGCCCGCCCCGTACACCTTCCGCCCCGAGCGCTTCCTCGGCCGGAGCGTGGCGAGCGACGAGCTGATCCCGCAGGGCGGAGGGGACGCGGCGACGGGCCACCGGTGCCCCGGCGAGGACATCACCGTCGCCCTGCTGAGCTGCCTGTCCACGCGGCTGGCGGAGATGAACTACCTGGTCCCGCCACAGGATCTGTCGATCGGTCTGCGCCGGGTGCCCGCGCGGCCGAGGAGCGGCTTCGTCGTGTCGCTGCGGGTGCCTTCCGACGCCTGAGGGGATGGGCCGGAGCCTTCGTCCCGGCCCATCCCGTGGGCGCCGAGGGCGAGTCGGGCCGGTGCCGTCACCGGCGTCGGCTCGCCTTCCGGTCCGGCGCGCGGGAACAGATCGTGTGCGCGGCGTATCGGAGGGCACCCGGTGGACGAACGCGGAAAACCGGATCGTCAGGAAAGGACCCTCCATGTCGGCATCTCTGATCGAAGCCGTGGACGTCAACGCCCCCGTCTCCGTGAGCTGGGGTCTGTGGCAGGACGTGACCGAATGGCCGCGCTTCCTCAGCCATGTCGAGCGGGTCGACCGGCTCGATGACCGGCGGTTCGCCTGGTGGCTCTCGCTGCCCGGAGCGGACAAGCAGTTCATCGCGGAGCTCACCGAAGTCGTGCCGGAGGACCGGATCGCGTGGAAGACGGTCGCCGGGGTGCACCACGCCGGTGTGGTCACCTTCCACCACCTCAGCGACACGACCAGCCGCGTGACCCTTCAGGTCGAGTACGAGCCCGACGGCTTCTTCGAACACCTCGGCGCGCTCACCAACCTCGACAAGACGCTCGCCAACTACGACCTGGGCGAGTTCCAGCGCATGGCCGAGGAGCTCGCCGGCAGGCGTGTCTGACGCGCGGCCGGTGCGAAGACCCGCAGGAGCCGAAAGGGCTCGCTGAAGCCGTACCATCCGAGCCCTCCGCCGCACATGACGGCGGAGGGCTCCGGCTTGTCCGGCCGCGCTCGACAACCGGACGCGGTGACCCGACTCCCCGGCAGGGGGCCGGGAATTGAGTTGCCGGGAGCGAATGCCGCTGACAGGGTCGTCGTCATGCCCACCCTCCCCGCGTACGACGGCACCGAACTGGCCTACCACGTGGCCGGCGACGGTCCGCCCGTCGTCTGCCTGCCCGGCGGACCCATGCAGGCGTCGGCCTATCTCGGCGACCTCGGTGGCCTGGCCGCGCACCGGCGGCTGATCCTGCCGGACCTCCGCGGGACCGGGAAGTCCGCGGTGCCGCAGAGCGCCGACTCCTACCGCTGCGACCGGTTGGTCGACGACGTCGAGGCGCTGCGCGAGCATCTCGGTCTCGACCGGATGGACCTGCTCGCCCACTCCGCGGGCACGAACCTCGCGGCGCTCTACGTGGCCCGTCATCCGGAGCGGGTCGGCAGGCTCGCGCTGATCACACCGAGCGCGGTGGCCGTCGGCATCACCGTCCCCGGAGAGGCCCGCCGCGAGACCGCGCAACTCCGCAGCGGGGAGCCGTGGTTCCCGACCGCCTCCGCGGCCCTTGAGGCGATCACCTCCGGCAAGGCCACGGACGACAGTTGGCAGGCCATCGAGCCGTTCTTCTACGGCCGTTGGGACGACACGGCCCGCGCCCATCAGGCGGCGAAGGACGGTCAGAAGAACGAGGAGGCAGCGGCCGTGTTCGGCGCCGAGGGCGCGTTCGATCCCGATGCCACGCGTGCGGCGCTCGCGCGCTTCGCCGGGCCGGTACTGGTGCTCGCGGGGGAGTTCGACCTGAACTCTCCTCCCGGGCCGACCGCCGAGTGTGCCGAGCTGTTCCCGAACGCCGCATACGTCGTCCAGGCCGGAGCCGGTCACTTCCCGTGGCTCGACGATCCGGATCGTTTCGTCGCGACCACCGCCCGCTTCCTCGGCCGTCAGTCGTGACCGAACCCGTGGTGATCGACTCGGCCGCGCGCCGGGGCGATGCCGAGGTCGCGGCGGCTGCCGCGCGTGCCGGTGCGGACGTCGTGCTCGCCGGATACGGGCAGCGGCTCTCCCGTATCGACAAAGGCGCCGGGGATTTCGCCACCGACGCCGATCTGGCGGCCGAGGAGGCGATCCTCGGCGTCATCCGGGCTGCCCGTCCCGACGACGCGGTGCACGGCGAGGAGGGCGGCCGACAGGGCCCGGCGGAGGCGACACGCGAATGGTTGGTGGATCCCCTGTGCGGGACGCTCAACTACGCGGTCGGCAACATGCTGGTCGCGGTGAACGTGGCGCTGCGCAACGGCCCGGCGGCGGTCGCGGATCCGTTCAGCGGCGAGGTCTTCTGCACGGACGGTACGACGGCGTGGGTGCGGCGCGACGGGGTGGACGAGCCGTTGGTTCCCACGGCCGCCACCACGTTGGTGGACGTGAACCTCGATCCGCCCTTTCCGAGCGCCCCCGGCTTCAGGGCCGTGGACCTGCTCGCTCACCCGGATTTCGTCGCGGGGTTCCGGCCGCGGGTGGTGTCGAGCACGCTGGCGCTTGCCTGGGTCGCGGCCGGCAAGCGGGCCGCGTACGTCACCGACGGCGGTGACCTGACCGAGAGTGTGCACTTCGCCGCCGGTATCGCCCTGTGCCGGGCGGCCGGCTGCGTCCTCACCGGAGTCGACGGCGTTCCGGTCGGAGAGACCGGACGGGCCGGTCGGGGAGGCCGCGGTCTCGTGGTGGCCTCGGACGCCGAGACGCACGGCCTGCTGCTGTCGATGATCCGCGGACAGCGCTGAGTGCCGTCCCGTGGACCGCGTGGGCCCCTGGCGACTGCCGGGGGCCTCAGTCGTCGCCGACGACGATGGTGCGCTCTTCCTCGTCCCTGTCGTCCCTCTGCTTCGGCCCTGATCTGTCCTGCGGGACGAGCACCGCCGGCATACAGGTCCGCACGGGCTCTCCCGCGCTGCTGTGCCGACTGGTGATCAGCCCGGTTTCCGGGGGTGAGCCGTTCACTGTCCGACTCCTTCTTCCTCAATCGACGGCCAATGGAAAAATGCCCGAGGGCATTCCGCGACTCGGGTACCCGCCCGTGCGGTCACAACACATCCCCCGCGCGTTCCCCAGGCCGAGGAAATACGTTCCGCAGGAGGTGGGAGGCGTCGTTTCCACGAATGAAGAAATGTTCGAGGTCCGGGGCATTCGCCTGCCGCCGTGGGCGAATCTCCCCGGCCGTGGAAAGACCACGGCGAATCTCCCCCGCCGGGGAAAGACCACTCCGTACGGATCCGCCGGTGTGAAGGACACCCATGTACGCGCAAGGAAACAGGCTCTCGCGAAACAGGGAGAGAGTACCGGCGAGCGGGCCCGCGTGGATTCCCGGAGTGCGCGGGGGCTCCGACGCCTCCGCATCAGAGCCTCCGCGCGTCGTGACCCCTACTCGTACTCCACCGTCAGTGTGGCCCGCGTGTCCTTGTTGACGAACACATACGCATTCGACGTCTGGTTCGCCGCGAAACGCAGCCGCAGCTGTGTCACCCCTGTACGGTTCACTGCCGCAAGTCCCGCCGTCGACAAATTCGTCGAGGATCTGGTGCCCGAGGTGAACGCGGTGACCTCCGCCGACCCCGGGGCTGTCGTGGTGGCCGACCAGTCCGTGGATTCGACCGGGCACGTGCCCAGGCAGCCGTGGTGGACGTCGACCAGCAGGCGGTTGCCCGCCGGGCTGGTCCACGGGGAACCGGAGCCGCTGCTGTGTGTGAGCGTCACATGGGCGCGGGTGAGCTGTTTGCCGGGCGGGATGCGGGAGGTGTCGAAGGACAGCACGCTCCGGTTGTACCTGCCGTCGCTTCCGCGGCCCAGAGCGAGGCCGTACGTGGTCTCCAGCGTGCCGACGGACGCGCCCGAGCCGTCCGCTGCGGCCTTGATGTAGCCGTCCTGCGCGTCCGTGCTCGGCAGTGTCATCCGGTTTCCGGCGGGCGGCGGTGTGCCCTCGCCGCCGAGTGCCCTCACCATCGCCATGACGGTCTCGATCTGCTTGCCGCCGTGCCGGGCGTAGGCGGAGTCTCCCTGGTAACCCCACCAGTTCCAGCAGCCGTTGGGGTTGTCGAGCGTGGTGGTGGGGACGGCCTGCGGGTACAGCACGATCAGGTCGTTGGTGTCGGCGTACTCGTTGAGGTACGCCTTGTCGATGAACTGGCGGCCGAAACCCTGATAGGAGTAGCCCTGCTTGCACCCGTGCAGCGCGACCACCAGTGTGCAGGCGGCGCCGCCCGCGCAACTGTCGGGTACGTAGACGAAGCCGTTGTCGTCCAGCGAGATCGCCCGTGCCCGGCCACCGGGCGCGTACGGGTTCTGGTCGAACCGAGTCAGGGATCCGCCGGGTGCGGCTGCGGGGGCGGTGACGCTGCCGAGGAGATGGCCGAGCAGGTCGCGTTCCGCGTCGAAGCCGCAGTTGTTGATCCACGGATTCGCCGTGACCGTACAGGAGTTGGGGCCGAGCGGGCTGATCCACGCGTGGCCCGCCGCCGTGCTGTTGTTGTAGCGGACGCGTGCGCCCAATCGGCCGTAGTAGCCGGACAGTGCGTCGGCCACCGGGCGCTTGACGGTGGTGTCACCCGATCCGCTGAAGACGTAGACCGGATCTCCGGCGAGATTGGCCACCGGGTCCACGAGGCCCTGCGCCGACCAGTCGCGGGTGGTCTGTTCGAGCTTGTCGAGCTGGAGGTCCTGAAGGGTGTCCATGCAGGCCAGCAGGGCCTTGTTGAGGTCGTTCTGTGCGCAGAAGTTCGGGCCGGACGCGAACGCCGCGGAGCCGTCGAACGTGCCGGAGTACGCGACATGCAGTTGGGTGGCCATGTAGCCGCCGGACGAGATGCCGGCGCTGTAGACGTCGCTCACGTCGTACGGTCGCAGCTCACCCGGTACCGGCTCCCCTGGCGGAGCAGGCGTCTGTACCGGCGCCTGGGCGGCGGCCGCGGGCGCGGAGGTGGGAAAGACATGCGCCGCGACCATCAGCAGAAGGAGCGCGGCGGGCCGGAGGAGACGGGCAGCGGGCGACGATCTCATGGACCCTCCCGGGTGAGGTGCGGCTCACGGCGGATTCCCGTCCGTGGATTCCGGGAGATTAGGAGCCCGGCACCCGACCGGATATGTCGCTCACACCTACAAAGCACCGAGGGGTCGTGTGTGTAACGAGGAGATCGTGACGGCGAAGTGCCGTACCGGACACGTCAGTTGACGCGCTGGTAACCCGGAGCCCGCAGCCCCTAGCCGGCAACGCGCGGCTCGCTGCCCGCAGTCCCACCCGCCGACCCGCTGGCCCGCCGGCCCGCCGGCCGAGGCGCCTGCGCCCCGGCCGCTCGCCCCTCAGCTCCTCACCACGCCCCGCGGCGCGGCCGCCCGTCCGGTGACGCAGGTGTCCAGGAGTCGTCCCTCTCCTGCCGGGAGCGCGTGTTCGGGCCCGGCGATCGCACAGGTTCCGAAGGGCCCGAGGGCTGTCCCTCGGGGTCCAGTACCTCCGCGCCGTACAGGGCCTGCACCCAGTTGGCCTGATACACGGTGTCGAGGTAGCGCTCGCCGAGGTCCGGCGCGACGGCCACGGCCGTGAGGTCACGCGCGTCGTGCCGGGCCAGCCAGCCCATGGCGCCGCTGACCACCGTGCCCGTCGAGCCGCCGAACAGGAACCCGCGTCTGGCCAGACGGCGGCAGGCGCGGACGGTGTCGGCCTCCTCGACGCGGACCGCCTCGTCCACGTACGACTCGTCCAGCAGTGGAGGTCGGACGCTCATGCCGAGGCCGGGGATCATCCGGCGCCCCGGCTCGCCGCCGAAGCTCACCGAGCCGACACTGTCCACGGCGACGATGTGCACCGGCCGGCGCGACTCGCGGAAGTAGCGTGCGCAGCCCATCAGGGTTCCCGTGGTGCCCGCGCCGACGAACAGGACGTCGAGCTTCGGGAAGGCGCGGGCGATGGCGGGTGCGGTCCGCTGATAGTGCGCCTTCCAGTTGGCCGGATTGGTGTACTGGCTCAGCCATACGTAGCGTTCGTCGGACGCACACATGGCGCGGACGTAGTCGAGGCGCGCGCCGAGGAGTCCGCCGTTGGACCGCTGGCCGGCGACGATGTGCACCTGGCTGCCCAGGGCCTCCATCATCAGCCTGGTCGCCAGATTGCAGCGGGAGTCCGTCACGCACAGAAACCGGTAGCCCTTGCTGGCGGCGATCATGCTCAGCGCGACGCCGAGGTTGCCGGACGAGGACTCGATCAGGATCGAGTCCGGCGTCAGGATGCCCTCCCGCTCCGCGGCCTCGACCATCTCGGTCGCTGCCTTGAGTTTGATCGAACCGGCGAAGTTGAAGCCCTCGCACTTGAGGAAGAGTGAGCGACCGTAGATCGCCGAGAGGTCGACATAGAGCTCCTCCTCGTTGAAGGCCTGGGGTACGGAGATGACAGGCACGATGGCCTCCGTGTGGTGGGGGCGCGGGCGGGCTGCTCAGCCGTACCGGCGCAGTTCGTGGAAGAAACCGTCGGCGACCCGGAGTTCTCCGGTGCGGGCCACCTCGTCGTAGACGTATTTGCCGACCGCCAGATCGAGCACGCCGAGGCCGAACGGGGAGAACACCACGGGCCGGTCCGGTGGCACCGTGACCCGTCCGGCCATCACGTCGTCCAGCGTGCCGTTCACGAAGTCCCGGTTGCCGGTGCGCTGTTCGGTCAGATGAGGTGAGGTGCCGGCCCGCAGACAGTGCTCGATGTCGTCGACGATGTTCGTCGACGCGAGCAGGATGTCCGGGTCGAGGTCGCGCAGCGACACATGCAGGACCACGGGGTTGTGCTCGAACCACGACAGGTCGCCGACGTGCGGTTGACCCGCGACGGTCGCGAAGACCACCAGGTCGCTCAGCCGGATCAGGTCCTCGGCGCTGCTGTGCACGGTGATGCGTCCGCCGCCGCCCGACTGTTCGAGGTAGACGCGGAAGCCCGCCGCGCTGTCGGCCGACAGGTCGTGCACCCCGATCTCGTCGAACGACCAGCCCGTCCCCACCAGGAAGGTGTGGATGTACCGGGCGATCAGACCGGCCCCGAAGAAGCCGACGCGCAGCGGTCGCGGCCGGTCACGGGTGAGCCGGTCGGCGGCCGCTGCGGCCGACGCCGCGGTGCGGGTGGCGCTGATGATCGAGCTCTCCAGACAGGCGAACGGATAGCCGGTGTCCGGGTCGTTGAGGATCAGGACCGCCGAGGCCCGGGGGATACCGGAGGCCACGTTCTGCGGGAAGCTGGAGATCCACTTCAGTCCGTCCACGCGGTCCCGGCCGCCGATCGACGCCGGCAGCGCGATGATCCGAGAGGTGGGACGGTCGTGGAAGCGGAGGAAGGACGACGGCGGGTTCACCGACTCGCCTGCTCCGTGCAGCCGGTACGTGCCCTCGACCACCTCCACGATCTCCTTTTCGCGTCCTTCCAGGGCGCGTTGGACCTGGTCGCCCGTGATCACGGCGAAGGACGGCGCGGGAAGCGGTTCTGGCATGGCGGGCTCCGTTGCGGGAGAGGGGGTGGTGGTCATCGGACAGCCGCTTCGACGGTCGGCGAGCAGTCGCCCAGGCGCACCGGGTCGGCCATCGCCACGACCACGTCCCGGGGTCCTTCGAAGGGCTCTCTGCTGTGCGCGGTACGGATGTTGTCGACGAGCATCAGGTCACCGGCCAGCCAGGGCTGACGGGCGGTGTGGGTCTCGTACACCGCGTTGATCAGCTGGACGGTCTCCTCGGTGAGGGGATCGCCGTTGCCGTAGCGGGTGTTGAACGGCAGACCGTCGGCGCCGTACTCGTCGATCAGGTACTCCCGCACCTCGGGCGCCGTCGTCCACTCGTTGAGGAACGCGATCTGGTTGAACCAGCAGCGCGTACCGGTGACCGGGTGGCGTACCACGGCGCTGCGCAGCTGACGGGTGCGCAGTCCGCCGTCGGGCTGCCAGGCGAACTCGATCGCGTTCGCACGGCAGTAGTTCTCGACGGCGGCGCGGTCCTCGGTGCCGAACGCCTCCGCGACCGAGGCCCCGATCTCGTCGTTGTAGCTGCGGGTGAGCAGCCATCCCTCGCGCTCGAACCGTTCGGTCAGGGCGGGGGGCAGGTCGTCGAGCACAGCCGCCGAGTCGGCGACCGCGGTGGCCCCGCCCTCGGTCGGCGCGGTCAGGCACGCGAACATCATCAGGCCGGGGAACTCCAGTGTGTAACTCAGCTCGTGGTGCATGCACATCGGCTGGTTCGACGGCCAGGCCGTCGACGAGTAGACGCCGTCGGAATACGTCTCCCGCAGCGCGAAGGCCTCCTTGTCGGCCGCCGGTCCGGTCGCGAGCTGCCGGAGCACCGCGGCGACGTCGTCCGCGTCGCGCAGCCCGAGGCCGCGGATCAGGACCGCGCCGTGCTCGGCGACGGCGGCGCGCAGTGCGTCCCGCTGCTGGACCGGCCAGCTCATGGTGTCGGTGCCGGGTTCAAGTTCCAGCAGGGGAGGCCGGCCTGGGCGCGATTCCAGGCCCGGCAGCGCGGTGGTGAGCGAGGAGGGCATGGTGGGCTTCCTTTCAGGCGGGGGGCCGGACGGATGCGGCGGAGTGTTGGTCGTGCCGGGGGACGGCGCCGTCCTGTGGACCGACCGGCTGTGGACCGTCCGGCACCGGCACGGGCCTCGGCAGTGGCGAGTTCCGTGGGGCGGGGGCGTCGGTGGCTTCGGCTGCCGCGGCCCGTTCGTCGACGAGGGCGGCCAGGTCGGCGAGGACCGGGTGGCGGGTGATGTCCTTGAGGGAGACGACGCGGTCCAGGGCCACCACGAGCTTGACCGCCGTCAGCGAGGTGCCGCCGGTGTCGAAGAAGTGGTCGAGCCGGCCGACGCGGTCCTGCGGTACGCCGAGCACCGGGGCCCAGGCCGCGGCCAGCCGCTGTTCGGTCGGTGTCAGCGGTGCGCGGCGGCCGTGCTCGGTCGCCTCGGGCGGTCCCGCCGCGTCGAGCTGTTCGGCGAGGGCCGTCAGCGCCTTCTTGTCGATCTTGCCGTTGGCGGTCAGGGGCAGGCTCTCCTGCCAGTGGAAGGACGACGGAACCATGTACGGGGGCAGAGAGCGGCCCAGCCGGTGCCGCAGGTCGTCGGCTTCCAGCGGGCCGGGGCCGGAGTAGAACGCCACCAGGTGCGCATCACGGCCCGCTGCTCGGGTGATCACCACCGCTCCGTCGCGGACACCGGGCGCCCGCAGCAGCGTGTTCTCGATCTCGCCGATCTCGATCCGGAAGCCGCGGATCTTGACCTGACTGTCCCGGCGGCCGAGGAACTCCAGCTTTCCGCCCGGCAGCCAGCGGCCGTAGTCGCCGCCGCGATGCAGCCGCAGACCGGGACGGTGCGGGTCCGCCATGAAGGCGGGCCGGGTGCGTTCGGGGTCGTTGATGTAGCCCCGGCCGACGCAGACGCCGGAGAAGACGATGGCGCCGGGAGCCCCCAGCGGCACGGGGGAGAGGTGCTCGTCGACGACGTAGACGTGCACGTTGTTGACGGGGCGTCCGAGCGGTACGCGCTCGGTGTCCGGCGCCCGGTCCATGACCTCGTGGTTGGTGTCGTCGGAGGTCTCGGTCAGTCCGTACGCGTTGACCAGGGGGATGTCCGGCTGTGCGGCGAACCAGCGCTGCACGAGTTCCATCTTCAGCGCCTCGCCGGTCACCGACACACGTCGCAGGTCCGGGAGTTCGCGGGGGTGGCGCTCCAGGAGCGAGAGCACGGCGTCGAGGTAGGACGGCACCACCTGGAGGACGGCGACCCGGCCGTCGACGATGGTGTCGAGGAACTGCCGGGCGTCCAGGACCGCTTCCTGCCCGACGAGCAGCGTCCGCCCGCCGGTCAGCAGGGAGGCCAGCAGCTGCCACAGGGAGATGTCGAAGCACTGGGGCGCGGTCTGGGCGACGACATGTCCCTCGTCGATGTCCAGGTCGTCGATCTTGGCGTAGAGGTGGTTGAGCATGCCGGC
Source organism: Streptomyces sp. NPDC058685 (assembly GCF_042714725.1). NCBI lineage: Bacteria > Bacillati > Actinomycetota > Actinomycetes > Kitasatosporales > Streptomycetaceae > Streptomyces > Streptomyces sp. NPDC058685. Next base: position 93,780 of record NZ_JBHXSL010000015.1, on the reverse strand, counting down.
GTGCTCGCACATCGCGCCCTTGGGTTCACCGGTGGATCCGGAGGTGAAGAAGACGTAGGCGAGCTGGTCGGGCGCGACGCGGATACCGGGGTCGGTGTGCGGTTGGTCCTCCGCGAAGGCGGCTTCGATGAGGAGCCTCTGCACTCCGGAGCGCGACTGCGACTCCCGCGACTCCGGGGACTCCGACTCCCGCGACTCCGACTCCCCGGCTCCCGTCTCCCCGCGCCGCGACTCCAGTGCCTCGTCGAGCGTCGCGGTGCTGCCGGGTTCGGTCAGGACGAACCGGCACGCGGCCCGGTCGAGCATGGCGGCGATCCGGTCGGCGGGGAAGTGCGGTTCGACGGGCAGATAGACGCCGCCCGCCTTGAAGACGGCGATCACCGCGGCCATCCAGTCGAGATTGCGCTCGGTCACGACGGCGACGACGTCCTGGCGGCGCAGTCCGCGCGCCAGGAGGGCGCCCGCCAGCCGGTTGGCGCGGGAGTTGAGCTCCTCGTACGTCCACTGCCGTTCGCCCTGCACCGCGGCGACGGCGTCCGGACGGATCCGTACCTGCTCCTCGAACAGTTCGTGGAACCGGCGGTCCGGCAGCTCCCGGTGGGGTCCGGCGAGCCCGTCGAGCTGGAGATGGAGTTCCCCGGCGGACAGCAGGCTCTGTCGCCCGTGATCGGCATCCGGATCCGCGGCGATGAGGGCGAGCGCCGTGAGGTGATAGCCGGCGACCCTGGCCGCGCACTCGGCGTCCAGCACATCGGTCCGGTACATCAGCCGCATGACGCGACGGGTGCCGTGGTGGGGCAGTGCCACACGCAGCACGGTGTCCCGCGCCGGGCCTTCGCCGTCACCTTCGCTGTTGCCGTCACCGTCGCCGTACGGATCGAAAAGAGTCTCGGGCAGCGGTTCCCCCAGACCCAGCTCGCGCCTGAACTCGTCGACGGGGAAGTCCTGGTGGGCCAGCAGCTCCGCGTGCGTCCGGTCGGTGTCCTCGATCAGCGCACGCCACGAAGCCGACGCGGTCGACAGCCGGCACGGCAGCGGCGTGCCGTCCGGCGTACGGACGTACGTCGCGACCTCCTGCTCGCCGGACAGTGCCGCGAGGACCTTGGCGTGCGCGGCCAGCAGCACCGAACTCAGCGGCACGTCCGTCTCGTCGGCCCACCGGCGCAGCGAGGCCAGCAGGTCGTCCGGTACGGCCGCCCTGTACTCGGCGGTTCCCGGCACATGGTCGCCCGCCCACCGGGGGATCGCGGTGAACGTGCCGGCGGTGAGCACCCCGCGCCAGAAGTCGGCGTCGGTCTGCGTGGACGTTGCCATCACTCCTCCCTCCACTGCTCGCCGGTGTCCCGGCCGACCGGCCGAGCCGGATTCCCGGTCCACCGGGCGTTCTGCGGGACTGCCTCGCCCTTCATGAGGAAGGAGTCGGGGGCCAGCTCTGCGCCGTCGCCCACGGTCACGCCGTAGTGGACGAAGGCGCCGACGCCGAGCGTGCAGCCGGCGCCGATGCTGCTGCGGTCGGACTTGAACGTGCCGTCCTCCTGCGAGTGGCACTGGACGACGCTCCCCGCGTTGAGCGTGGAGTGGTCACCGACGGCGACCAGGGGCCGCTCGGTGAACGAGCAGCCGTCGTCGAAGACCCTGCGGCCGAGCCGGACTCCCAGCAGCCGCCAGATCAGGTTCTTGTACGGGGTGCCGTTGTAGATGCGCAGCCAGGTCTCGTTGGGCACCTTCCAGTACCGCTCACGTCGCCAGAAGCGGCGGTCGTAGATCGAGCAGAACACCGGACTCAGCGGGTGCAGGGCGGTGACGGCCCGCTCGACCAGGACGTAGTACACGGCGGCGGACAGGAGGACGAGGACGTTGCCCAGCGCGATCGACATCGCGCCCAGCGAGGTGTAGAGCTCCGCGGTCACCGCGACGAGGAGTGTGAACCAGGTGAAGTAGAGCCACCGCACCAGCAGATACAGCGCCATGGTGACGACGTTGTGCTTGCTCTTGGCGGCGAGGTTGCCGGGCAGCTCCTGTTCGTTCTTGAGCTGGTCGAACGTGCTGTCCCGGTGGACGGATCGGGGGATCTCGAAGCTGGGTGAGCCCAGCAGGCCGACGCCTTCGCGCACCGCTCCGTCGATGGGGACCATCACCTTCGTGGCGAGCAGGCAGTTGTCGCCGGTCCGGCCCCGCGACGGGTAGGCGATCCTGTTCCCGAGGAAGTTGTGCGGTCCGATCGAGGTGCGGGAGACGCTGAAGGATGTGTTCGAGAAGTCGGCGTTGACCATGGACAGGCCGTCGGCGATCATCGTCCCCGTTCCGACGGAACTCAGGTACGGCGTCTCGTGCTTCACGTCCGTGCCGAAGTTCGATCCGGTCTGTTCGACGGGCGAGAGGTGGTACCCGAGCGTCCGCAGGTAGTGGACGATGGCGGAGCTGTCGCCGAACAGCCGGGTCATGAACTTCCTGTTGGTGATGAGGACGATCGCCCGGTGCATCCCGTAGTGGATTCCGTACAGGGGATAGACCCGGCCGGGTGTCATCGCGCGGTGGAACAGCCGGGGCAGTGTGGTCATGATCAGCAGGCCGACGGGTATGGCACCGAAGAAGAGCACGACAGAGGCGACCAGCGCCTCGACGTAGAACGTCCAGCTGGTCAGCGCCGCGGGCCCGGGTTCCAGAGCCGCGGCGAACTGCGGCACCTCGGCGAACATCAGGCCCACAACGCCCACCGCGAGCGGCATGTAGACGAGCAGCGCGGTCAGCAGCTGGAGGACGCTGTGCACGGCCCGTCGCAGGCCGCCGCAGCCGGCCGGTCCCACTCCACGGAAGTCCACCGCGCTGTCGGCGGGAACGGCGGGGGACCCGTGCCAGTGTTCTCCGGCGGGGACGGTCTGACCGCCGTGCAGCGAGGAGGCATGGGCCAGTTGGGCCCCGTCCCCCATGGAGCTCCCGATGTCGAGCACGGTCGCCTCGCTGACGGTCACGTCCCGCCCGAGCGTGACCGGGCCCGTCTGGATCCGGCCCGCGTGGGCCCGGTAGCAGGCGAAGAACGAGTCCTTGCGGATGACGGTTCCGTCGCCGACCGTGAAGAGGTCGGTGCACACCGGCACGGCGCGGGAGAAGATCACGACACCCCGGCCGATCTTCGCTCCCAGCAGCCGCAGATAGAAGCTGTAGAGCGGCGAACCGACGAACAGCACCAGGGGGTTCGCCCGCACCAGCGTCTTGACGAGCCAGAACCGTACGTATCCCAGGCTCCAGACACGGATCTCGCGCGGCTTCCACCGGCCGATGACCGTCCACTTCACCACGACCGGAAGGGCGCACAGCACCAGGAAGCCGATGGCGCCGAACACGACCGACCGCAGATAGACGTCGGCCACACCCGATCCGGCGGAGATCCACTCGTAGCCCTGTGCGGTGATGTACGCGATGACGCAGGAGTAGCCGATGAACGCGAGCAGTTGCAGCGCTCCGCACAGGACGTACTCCCACAGGCTCGTACGGGCCGCCGGCACTGGGTCGGGCGGTGGCTCGACGGGTGCGGAGGGCTGTGGTGCGTCGATGAGGGCGGCGGTGAGGCTGTGGATCGTCGGATTCCGGTAGACGTCCTTCATGGAGACCGACGGCAGGTCCGCGCGCTTTCTGATGCGTGCGCAGAAATGCGCCATCACCAGGGAGTCGGCGCCGAGTTCGTCGAAGAAGTGGCTGTCGGCCGACACCTCCGGGACGCCCGCGACGTCGGCCAGCATCTCGGCGAGGATCTGCTCGGTTCCGGCGGCGGACTGTTCGGCCGGCGCGGTGGGTGTCTGCTCGGCCGGGACGGCAGGTGTCTGTTCGCTGGGGGCGGTGGAGGTGTCGTACCCGTTCTTCCGGACCACGGCGGATTTCTCCATCCCGGGTGCCGGGCCGGAGGCCAGTGTTTCAACGGGCTTTCCCACCATGCGAGCTCCTTGGAAGGTCGTGACGGCCGGATCGCTGCGGGCTCATGTACCTGGCCCTGGCGTCGCCCCCGCGACGCGTGGTGTGTGCGATCCGTACGGCGGGTGGCGTATCGAGCACGGACGGCAAGCCGGTCGGCGGTTCACCCGACCCGGTGCCCTTGGGGCTCGACGCCGGACACTGCCGGACGTCTTGACCTGTATTCGACACGGGCAGTGGGACGGATTGGCCAAATCGTGACTTGTCTCGCATATCGGTCTTGATCTCGAACCGTGGACAGTGCCGGGTCTCCCCGCGGGTGGGGGTGGCCGGAACCCTGTACTGTCCGCGCAGCGCGTGGACCCGGGGCGACGTGAGGTGCGCGGGCGTCCCGCACACCTGGAGCCAGGTCTCCCGCGGCCCGACGCGCCGACCGGCCGGCGGGGCCGCCGTCGCGACCGACTCCCGGAGAAGAAGTCATGCCGGAACATGCCTCTTGGTTCGTTTGCGGCACATGGGCGACGTGATGATGCTGGACACGACGCCTCGAGCGGCCGGCCCGTGCCGGGCGGACGCCATCCCGTCAGGGGCGGACCAGGAGGACGACGTGGTCGTGACGGCCGGGCGCCGACGCCGGGACTTCGCGCTGCTCGCCGGAATCCTGGTCATCGTGCTCACCGGGGCGAACATCCCCGCCCCGCTCTACGTGGTCTACGAGTCCGTCTTCCACTTCCGGCCCGACCTCACGACACTGATCTTCGCCGTGTACGCCGTCGGCGTGTTGATGTCACTCCTCTTCTTCGGCAGGGCCTCGGACCACCTGGGCAGACGGCCGGTGATCGGAGCCGCGCTGGTGCTGATGGCGGTGAGCGCGGCGGTGTTCCTGGCGGCCGGGAACGTTGCCATGCTCTGTCTGGCGCGCTGGGTCTCCGGTCTCGCCATCGGCCTCGTCGTGGCGCCCGCGACCGCGGGGCTCAGCGAGCTGGAGCCCACGGGGAACGCCCGCCGGGCGGCGCTGACGGCGACCTGCGCGAGCATGCTGGGTCTCGGATTCGGCCCGCTGCTCTCCGGCCTTCTGAGCGAGTACGCCCCGGCTCCCACCCGCCTGGTGTACGCGGTCTATCTGGGACTCCTCGCACTCGCGGCGCTCGCGCTCCTCCTGCTTCCCGAGACGGTGACCGGGCGGGTGCGGCGCTATGTGCCCCGTATCGACATCCGCCTCCCGGCCGCGGTCCGCACGGAGTTCCTCCCTGCGGCGATGGGGGTGTTCTCGGGCTTCTTCGTCCTGGGCCTCTTCGTCGGGCTGATCCCCTCCTTCCTCGGCAACGATCTGCACTGGACGAGCCATGCGCTCGGCGGAGCCGTCGTGTTCCTGCTCTTCGGCGTCGCCACGGCGGCCGAACTCCAGGCACGCGAACTGCCCGACCGGCGCGCCCTCGGCCGGGGTCTGCTGGTGCTGCCGGTGGGCCTCCTGGTGATCGTGCTCGCCTTCGCGCACGCCAGCCTGCCCGCCTTCCTGGTGGGCACCGTGCTGGGCGGCATCGCCGTGGGCCTGGTCTTCATCGGAGGCCAGGCAACCGTGAACCGCATCGCCCCCGCGGAAGCTCGCGCCGGCGTGACCGCCGCGCTGTTCACCGCCGCCTACACGGGCTTCTCCGTGCCGGTGGTCGTGGTGGGGGTGGCCTCCGTGCAGGTGGGCACCTTGCGCGCCACGACGGGGGCGACGATCGGCTTCGTGGTCATCTGCGCCTTCGCCCTCTGGGTGCTCGCCCGGGTGGGCCGTCGTTCCTCACGGACGGGGTGAAGGCCGCCGCGCACGGAACCACCGCGCTGTCCGCATCGGCGGGAAGGGCGGGCGCTGTGCCCCCGACCGACCGATCGATCGACCGGGCGATCGACCGGGCGATCGACCGACCGAGCGGGCGGGGCCGACGCAGAACGTCGCCCCGCCCGCCGACGAGCCCCTCGCGAGAGGCCGTGCACGGCGCGCTCATCCCCGAGCTGCGGTCACTGCCGGCCGTGCATCCCCCGCGTGCCCCCGGGGCGCGGCATCAGGCGCGGCCGATCAGGTGAAACCCCGGATGCGGCGACCTGCCCGGAGGGGCCGTGCCTACGCCGGAGGGGCCGTGCCTAGGCGGGAGGGGCCGTGCCTAGGCGGGAGGGGCCGTGCCTAGGCGGGAGGGGCCGTGCCTAGGCGGGAGAGGCGGCCAGGCTGACCGACTGGTTCGCCCTGCGCAGCGACGCGGCGACGAACCCGTCGGCCTTCAGGTCCTCGACGAGTTCCCGGAGGAATGCGACGGTCTCGGGCCGCCGGGTGGCGGGTGTGCCCACGGCCTGCTGGATCTGCATGAACCGGTCCTCGATCAGACGCACGTCGGGATGCGCGCCGACGAACTCGGTCATCGGCTGCCTGATGCCCGCCGCGACCTCCAGCCCCTCGGTGCGGAACGCGTCGGTCCCCTCGTCCCCGCGGACGACCGTCGCGTGCTGGAGCGTGCGGGAGAGGAAGAGGTCGTAGGCCGATCCCTTCTTCACCCCGATGCGCACACCCGCGCGGTCGATGTCGGCCGGCGAGGTGAAGGGGGAGTCGCGGGGGACGGCGTACACGCCCTCGATCACGACGTACGGGGCGGTGAAGGCGACTTCGGCCTCCCGCGCGGGATCGACGGCGAGGAAGCAGAGGTCGGCGCGGCCCGAGGTCATCGCCTCGTACGACTTCCGCGCCGCGTCGAAACAGAGGAGTTCCACCGCGACGCCCAGCCGCCTGCCGACCTCGCGCGCGATGTCGACCGTGATGCCGGACGGTGTATCCGGCGTTCCCTGGGCCAGTACCGGGTTGCCCAGATTGATGGCGGCCCGCAGCACGCCACTCGGGGTCAGGTCCTCGGTGACGGCGGCAGTCGTGATCCTCATGGAGGGGAGTCTATGGGCTGCCCCGCACTCCCCGGTGGATCAGTCGCAGCCTCCCCCGGGGCCCCAACTGCGCACCGTCACACGCACGGTGGGGGCCGTACCGGTGATTTTGACATAGCCTTGACAAATTAAGATTGCGTTGCGAACATGCAAAACACTCGCACGACGTAGACAAGAATCTTGTGTTCCATGCAAGAACCCCGCAGGGCCGTATGCCCCTTGACGGTGGACGCATGCCGTCGCGCGCCTTGCCTGACAAACCCCCACCAGGTCAGGAAGGAACCTCCATGTCCTTACGCCGTCTTTCGGCATGGGCGGCACCCCTCGCCGCCCTCGCGCTGGTGCTGTCCGGCGCGCCGGTGACCGGCGCGGCCGCCGCGGCGCCGGCCGCCATTCCGCCCTCCGACTACCAGCAGGTCCAACTCGCCTACGGAGCAGCCGAACTGGGCGAGGCGATGTCCCTCGCCGTCCTTCCGGACCGCTCCGTCCTGCACACCGCGCGCGACGGCACGGTCCGGTACACGGACCCCGCGGGCAACACCAAGGTCGCCGGCAAGCTGGACGTCTACACCCATGACGAAGAGGGTCTCCAGGGTGTGGCGGCCGACCCCGGCTTCACCGCCAACCGCCATGTCTACCTCTACTACTCGCCCAAACTGAGCACCCCCGCCGGCGACGCCCCGGTCACCGGCACCGCCGCCGACTTCGAGCGGTGGAAGGGACATCTGAATCTGTCCCGGTTCACGCTCAGGAGCGACGGCACACTCGATCCCGCCAGCGAGAAGGTCGTCCTCGAAGTCCCCAACGACCGCGGGCAGTGCTGTCACGTCGGCGGTGACATCGACTTCGACGCCGCCGGGAACCTCTATCTGACCACCGGCGACGACACCAACCCGTTCGAGTCCAGCGGCTACAGCCCCATCGACGAACGGACCGACCGCAACCCGCAGTTCGACGCCCAGCGCTCCTCCGGGAACACCAACGACCTGCGCGGCAAGGTCCTGCGGATCAAGCCCCAGGCCGACGGCGGTTACACCGTCCCGGCCGGCAACCTCTTCGCGCCCGGCACCGCCAGGACCCGGCCCGAGATCTACGCGATGGGATTCCGCAACCCGTTCCGGATGTCCGTCGACCGTGCCACCGGAGTCGTGTACCTCGGTGACTACGGCCCCGACGCCGGCGGTACCGACCCGAACCGGGGCCCCGGCGGCCAGGTGGAGTTCGACCGCATCACCGGCCCCGGCAACTACGGATGGCCGTACTGCACCGGCACCAACACCGCCTCGGAGACGTACAACGAGTACACCTTCCCGAGCGGACCCGGCGCCGCCAAGTACAACTGCGCCGGCGGACCGGCCAACAACTCCTCCCGCAACACCGGACTCGCCACCCTCCCTGCCGCGAAACCGAGCTGGATCAAGTACGGCGACGCGGGCTCCCCGCCCGAGTTCGGCGGTGGTTCCGAGTCGCCCATGGGTGGCGAGGTGTACCGGTACGACGCCGGTCTCAACTCCTCCGTGAAGTTCCCGCAGTCGCTCGACGGGCGCTACTTCGCCACCGAGTACGGCCGCCGCTGGATCAAGGCCGTGGAGGTCAGGTCCGACGGCTCCTACGGTCTCATCGAGGACTTCCCCTGGACCGGCACCCAGGTCATGGACTCCGACTTCGGCCCCGACGGCGCCCTGTACGTCCTCGACTACGGCTCAGGCAGCGGCAACCAGGCGCTGTACCGCATCGAGTACATCGGCGGCAGCAACCGCAACCCCATCGCCAAGGCCGCCGTCGACAAGACCTCCGGGCCCACTCCGCTCACGGTCGCCTTCTCCTCGCAGGGCAGTTCCGACCCCGAGGGCAAAGCCCTGACGTACTCCTGGAACTTCGGTGACGGCACGACGTCGACGGCCGCCAATCCCAGTCACACGTACACGGCCGCGGGCACCTACCGGCCGACGCTGACCGTACGCGACCCCGAGGGCCTGACCGGCACCGCGAGCCTGGTCGTCACGGCGGGCAACACCGCACCGACCATCACCCTGACGACTCCCGCGGACGGAGCGCTGTTCTCCTTCGGCGACACCGTGCCCTTCACCGTCACCGCCACCGACCCCGACGACGGGCCGGTCGACTGCGCCAGGGTGAAGGTCACCTATCTGCTCGGCCACGACAGCCACCGGCACCAGATCACCTCGAAGAACGGCTGCTCCGGCTCCATCGCCGTCCCGGCCGACGGTGAGCACGACAGTGCCGCCAATCTCTACGGCGTCTTCGACGCCGAGTACACCGACAACGGCGGACTGACCTCCCACAGCGTCCGCATCCTCCAGCCCAGGCACCGGCAGGCGGAGCACTTCACTGCTCAGTCCGGTATCCAGACGGCGGACCACGGAGCCGCCGAGGGCGCCAAGACGGTCGGCTTCACCGACAACGGGGACTGGGTCTCCTTCCAGCCGTACGCGCTCTCCAACGCCAGGAGTGTGACGGCCCGGGTCTCCTCCGGCGGCGTCGGCGGAACCGTCGAGGTGAGGGCGGGCTCGGCGACCGGCACCCTGCTGGGCAGCATGGCCGTCGCGCCGACCGGCGGCTGGGAGAACTTCACCGACGTGTCGACGAACCTGGCGAACGCCCCGGCCGGCACCACCACGCTCTACTTCGTCTTCAAGGGAGTGACGGGGCAGGGCAACCTCTTCGACGTCGACGCGTTCACCTTCGTCACCGGCACGCCCACCGGACCGAGGACCGTCGAGGGCGAGGCATACACCTCCGGCTCCGGCGTCCAGCCCGCGGCGCACGGCAACGCGAGCGGTGGGCAGACGCTCGGCTACATCGAGAACGGCGACTGGGCCGGCTACGCGTCCGTCGCCACGGCCGGCGCGAAGACGTTCTCCGCCAAGGTGTCGTCCGGCGGAGCCGGGGGCACCGTCGAGATCCGCGCCGGATCGGCCACCGGCACGCTGCTCGGCACGGTCGCGGTCGCGCCGACCGGCGGCTGGGAGACCTTCACCACCGTCTCCACCACGCTCAGCGCAACAGGCTCCGGACCACTGTTCCTCCGGTTCACCGGCGGATCCGGCTCCCTCCTCGACATCGACACCTTCACCCTCGGCTGACGGAGACATCGTGAGACGCATCCACCGCACGCCCGGACGCCGCTCCCTGGCGTTACTCGCCACCCTGGCGCTCGGATTCGCCGGGGCAGTGACCGTGCCCGCCACCGCGGCAGCGGCCGACTACGACGTACTCGTGTTCTCCAGGACGGCCGGCTTCCGGCACGACTCGATCCCCGCCGGGATCGACGCCATCCGCTCGCTCGGCACGGCCAACAACTTCTCCGTCACCGCCACCGAGGACAGCGCCGTCTTCACGGCATCCGGTCTCGCGGGCTACGAGGCCGTTGTCTTCCTCAACACGACGGGCGACGTGCTCGGCGACGCGCAGCAGAACGCGCTCCAGTCGTACGTCGACGCAGGCGGCGGCTTCCTCGGCGTCCACGCGGCCGCCGACACCGAGTACGGCTGGCCGCACTACGAACAACTCGTCGGCGCCCGCTTCCAGAGCCATCCCGCGATCCAGCGGGCCACCGTGAAGACCGAGGACCGCTCGCACCCGGCGACCGCCCACCTCGGAGCCGACTGGAGCCGGACCGACGAGTGGTACAACTACCGCTCCAATCCCCGGGCCGGGGTCCGCGTCCTGCAGAGCCTGGACGAATCCTCCTACAGCGGCGGCGAGATGGGCGGGGACCACCCCATCACCTGGTGCCATCCGCAGGGTTCGGGGCGCTCGTTCTACACGGGGCTCGGGCACACCGCCGAGTCGTACGCCGATCCCGCGTTCCGCTCGCTGCTGCTCGGCGGCATCCGCTACGCGGCGGGCACCGCACCCGCCGACTGCACTCCCCGTGGCGGCACCGGGCCGAGGACCGTCGAGGCGGAGTCCTACACCTCGGGGGCGGGCGTGCAGCCCGCGGCCCACGGCAACGCGAGCGGCGGCCGGACCCTCGGGTACATCGAGAACGGTGACTGGGCGGGTTACGCGTCCGTCGCCACGGCCGGCGCCCGGACCTTCACCGCGAAGGTCTCCTCGGCAGGCGCCGGTGGCACCATCGAGGTACGGGCAGGTTCCGCGACGGGCACCCTGCTCGGCTCGGTGCGCGTCGCGCCGACCGGCGGCTGGGAGACCTTCACCACCGTCTCCACGACCCTCACCGCGACCGGCAGCGGACCGCTGTTCCTCCGCTTCACCGGCGGCTCGGGTGCCCTCTTCGACATCGACACCTTCACCCTCGCGACGGCGCCGCCCGTGACCGAGGCCCTCTCGCAGAACGTGCACCTCTTCTACTACCCCTGGTACGGCACGCCCGCGGGCCAGGGAAGCTGGCGGCACTGGCAGCAGGGCGGGCGCACCCCGCCCGCCGACATCGGCGCCGACCTCTACCCGGCCCTCGGGCCGTACGACTCGGGGGACACCGCCGGAGCCGTCGACCAGCACATGCGATGGGCGGTGCAGTCGGGCGCGGGGGTGCTCGTCTACAGCTGGTGGGGCCGCGGCGGTTACGAGGACGGCATCGCCCGTCGGGTCATGGACGCCGCCGATCGCCACGGGATCAAGGTGGCCTGGCACATCGAGCCGTACGCCGGGCGGACCGCGCAGTCCGTCGTCGACGACATCCGCTATCTGAACTCGGCCTACGGCAGCCACCCCGCCTTCTACCGGGACGCCGCCCACGGCAACCGCTCGGCCTTCTACGTCTTCGAGAGCCTGCGGATCGCCGACTGGACGGCGCTCGACCAGGTCACGGCGAGCAGCATCGTTCTCGCGCAGACCACCGACACGACGAAGATCGCCCACTTCTCCGGTCTCTACACCTACGACGGCATCGCGGGGGCCACCGCCCCCGGCTGGAAGCAGGCCGGCGACTACGCCCGCGCGAACAACCTCATCTGGGCCCCCTCGGTCGCGCCCGGCTATGTCGACGACCGCGCCGTTCCCGGCAACACCACGCCCACACTGGGCCGTTCGAACGGCGCCACCTACGACAAGGAGTGGAACAACGCGCTGGATCCGGCGATCGGCGGCTCCCCGGCATGGGTCTCCGTGACGTCCTTCAACGAGTGGCACGAGGGCAGCTCCATCGAGCCCGCCGCCGCCAACCCGCCTGCGGGGCACGGCTATCAGACGTACTCGGGCGCCTACGGGAAGACCGGCGCCGCGGCCGAGACGGCCTATCTCGACCGTACGAAGTACTGGGTCGGCGAGTTCGAGAAACGGCGAGCGGCGCGGCGCCCCTGAGGTGAGTCCGCCCGGTTCCGCCGCGGCGCCGGATTCCGCACCCGGCGCCGCGGTGTGCCTTTCCGGGGAGTGCCTTCCGGGCCGGCCGGTCAGTGACCGATGGTGCTCTGAGACAGGGGGAGCGGGAGATCGAGCGGGCGGGTGCGGGCGTCCGGGTCGATCCAGTTCACCGGCGGCGGGTCGAGAAAGGCCTCCGCGTGGGAGACATGACCGCGCTGTCTGACCGACGCGGGCAGCGGATCACGGATGAGAGCGCCCTGCGGCAGCCCGCATTCGTGCAGCAACTCCGCGGTCTCCTGCACGAACATCACCGGCCCGCAGAGGTAGACCGTCTCGCCGGGCCAGTCCCGGCGTTCCCGCAGATGGGTGTGCAGCCGTTCCGCGGCCCGCGTCCGGCCCTCGCCGCGTTCCTGGTGCCACCAATAGGCGCTCAGATAGGGGTGCTTGCGCAGGATGTCGTCGAGTGCGGCGCCGTCGTAGAAGTGCGCCTCGCCGCGGGGCACGACGTCGATACGGATACGGGGTGCGGGCCTGCGGGAGAGTAAGGCGTCGAGGACGGACTTGACCGGGGCCCAGCCCGTGCCCGCGGCGATCAGGGTGACGGCGCGGGTATCGGGCGGCGGGGTGAGCGCGGAACCCGATGCGGCGCCGAGCCGCAGGACCTGACCCGGCTCGGTCCGGTCGCACAGCGCATTGCTGAGCTGTCCGCGCGGCACGCGGCCCACATGGAATTCGAGCACATGGCTGTCGCCCGGGCGCCCGGCGAGCGAGTAGGGCCGCCACACACCCAGCAGCTCCGGGTGTTCGATCGTCGCGTACTGGCCGGGGAGCCAGGGATAGGGCTCGGACACGGACGCGCGCACGACGGCCGTGTGATCGCGGTGGAGCCGGTGCGACAGGACGGTCGCCTCCCACCAGGCGGGCTCGCCGGTGGCACAGGACCGACGCGCCCCGCCGGTCATGGCGCCGGCGGCGTAGTCGTACACCCGCTGCCAGGACGCCTCCGTGCGGCGGTCCCACGAATCCGGGCTGTGGTGGCTGATCGCGGCGAGGAGGCTCTCGCCGACCGCCCGGTAGTCCTCGTCCAGAATCCCGAACTTGCGGTGGTCCCGGCCCAGGAGCTCCAGATGCGCGGGGAGTCCCGGGTGCCCGAGGTGCTCCACCACATGGACGAGGGCGGTGAACAGCCGGTCGTACTGGTCGTCCATGGCCGAGGGGAACAGCGGGCGCAGCTCGGGATGGTGGGTGAACAAATGTGCGTAGAAGTACCGGACCACATGAGCGGACCGGAGTCGGACCCGCTCCAGACTGGCGCTGACCACATGAATGTCGTCATATATGTCGTCGTCCATGGACATCCCCCGGGGCTGCACGTACGTGCGCCAGTTGAACGCGCGTCAAGTGCCGAGCCAGCGCACCGTATCAACTCGGGGGCGGATAAGGGCCGTTCGGAGCAGAATATGTTCTGAACGGGACAATATTGTGAGTCGTCGGACAGAGCGGCCGACTGTACGTTCGGATCTGCGGGCGATATCCGAACGACAGGAGCGCCGAGTCCCCCTAGAGCCCCTGCCAGGCGGGCTTGGCGGCGTAGGTCGCGCGGAAGTAGTCGCCGAGCTTCAGCCGGGACGCCGCCGCCTCGTCGACCACCACCGTGGCGTGCGGATGCAGTTGCAGCGCGGAGGCGGGGACCAGGGCCGACAGCGGGCCCTCGACGGCGAGCGCGACCGCGTCGGCCTTGGCCTCGCCGGTGGCCAGCAGGACCAGGTGGCGGGCCTCCAGGATGGTGCCGATGCCCTGGGTGATCACATGGTGCGGGACCTCGTCGAGACCGCTGAAGAACCGGGCGTTGTCCTGCCGGGTCTGCTGCGTGAGCGTCTTGATCCGCGTGCGCGAGGCGAGCGAGGAGCACGGCTCGTTGAAGCCGATGTGCCCGTCCGTGCCGATGCCGAGCAGTTGGAGATCGACCCCGCCGGCCTCGGCGAGCGCCCGGTCGTAGGCGGTGCAGGCGGCGGCGACGTCCTCGGCGGTGCCGTCGGGGCCCATGAAGGCATCGTCGGTCAGTCCGAGCGGTTCGACGACCTCGCGCAGAACCACCGACCGGTACGACTCGGGGTGGCCGTACGGCAGGCCCACGTACTCGTCGAGCTGGCAGATCCGAGCCCGCGAGGTGCCGACCTCGCCGGCGCGCACCTTGGCGGCGAGGGCTTCGTAGACCGGTAGCGGGGTCGACCCCGTGGCGACCCCCAGCAGGGCGTCGGGCTTGCGTCGCAGCAGGTCGGCCATGGCTTCGGCGATGAGCTCGCCGCCCGCGGCGGAATCCGGAACGATGACAACTTCCACGAAGATCCCTGTCTCTGAGGACATCACTGGTGTAGACCAATCTACCCGGTGAGCGGGGGTGCTGTCGCGCGAAGTCCTGCGGTACCTCCGGGGAACGCGGGACGGCCGGTCCGGAACACCGCGGGCACGGGGGCCGCGGAAGGCGCGGCGCCCGGTCAGAACAGTGGCAGCTGGCCGGGGAAGGCGGGCACCACGGAGCCGTCGAGCGACGGCTGGACCGCCGGGTCGTACGGCGCCTGCCGCAGCGAGCCGGGGCAGGAGACCAGCTCGGCGGCGGTGCGCGAGGCGGCGGGGTCGTGGCGGGCGAAACGGCCACCGACGACGGCGATCTCGCGACGGCAGACCGGGCACAGCCGGCGGGGAGCGGACATACGTCCAGTCTGCCAGCACGGTCGGACAAGGGACCTTGCCGGACGCGCGCGGCAGGAGGCTGGACCGGGGGCGCTTGCTGCCTGCCGGTGTCGGGACCCGCGCGCGGCGCCCGCGTACCGTACCCGGACGTCCGCTCCGCCGGTGCGGCGTAACAGGCCCGCCCGCTCCCCCGCGCCCGGCAGGCGATGGACGGACCGTCCCGCCGCGATCCGGGACGACACCGACCCTTTCCGTTTCGACGTCCGCCGCGCGGGGCGGCCGCGCTCGACGCCGGTCACGGCGAGGAGGCGACCGTCGTCCTGGGCGGGGCGCTCGCGCCGTGGCAAGGGTGCTCGGCGACGAGCGCTGCACACCGGCCCACCGTGCGGGCCGCGGGCCGATCCGAGTCAGTGCACGTCGACCAGGCGGGCGAAGGCGACCACGTTGGCGTCGTACCCCGTCTTCGCGGAGTAGCCGCCACCGCAGGTGATCAGGCGCAGTTCCGGGTCCGGGCCGTCCCGGTAGACGCGGTCGGCGGGGAAGTCCTTCTTGGAGTACATCTCGACGCCGTAGACGGAGAAGACCGCGGTGCGTCCGTCCTCGCGTGCGACCTCGACGCGATTGCCCGGCTCCAGCGAGCCCAGCAGATAGAACACCGCGGGCCCGGCGGCGTTGTCGACATGACCCACCATCACGGAGGTGCCGCGCTCGCCGGGGGAGGCGGCGCCCATGTACCAGCCGGTCAGGTTGTTGTCCGTCAGCGGCGGTGTCGCCACCCAGCCGTCGTCGTCTAGCCCGACGCGGGTCACCGGGGCGTCGAGCCGCAGGGTGGACACGCTGATCCGCTTCGGCGGCGAGTGCGGCAGCGGGCCGGGCGCGGGCGGCAGCGGTCCTGCGGCACGGTGCGGGGCGGCGGCAGCGGCGACGGGGCGGGGCGGCCCCCCGGCGGTCTCCGTCGACCCGTTGCGCAGGAAGAACAGGCCGAGCAGCAGCACGCACACGAGGGTGAACCACGAACTGCGCCGGGCGGTGGTGTGCACGGACGCCCCGCTCAGACGCCGTCCCCGGTACGCCGGCGCAGCAGGACGACACCGCCGCCGACCGCACCCGCGACCAGCAGGGAACCCAGAGCGATCTGCGTCGGGCTGAGGCCGGGGACACTGCCGCCGGATCCGGCCTGCACACCACCGCCGGGCTTCATCAGCCCGCTCAGGTCGTCCGTGGGGCCGGTGTGCGTCCCGGCGGAAGGAGTCGTGTGAGGGACCCCGCCTGCGCCGACGCTGAGTTTCGTCGTGCCCTTCTCGCCCTCGCAGTCGAAGGTCACGTCGTACTCGGCACCCGGCTTGGCGTCATCGAAGACGGTCGCGGTGGCGGGGAGCCCCTCGGAGAGCGTCACGGTGTCGAAGACTCCCGACGAGGCGGTGACGGTGGGGGATTCGCACTCCGTGGCGTTGAGCGTCACGGTGCCGCCGGGCTCGACGTCCTCGGGGCTGACGGTGAAGCCGAACGAGGTGACGGTGCCCTCGTCCTCGGCGAGAGCGGCCGGGGCGCCGAGGGCCAGCGCGGCGGCGGTGCCGGCGAGGGCCAGGGACGCGACACATAGGGCACGCATGGTCAGGTCTCCGTTGGTAGGAAATGCACCACAACGAGACCGACGCTAGGAGCGCCGTCCGCCCCCTGCCACTCCTGGGGGGCCGAACGGCCCCCACGCTCCCGGAGCGTGGAGGCCGCCGCTCACACCTTCCGGTAGCCGTAGGCCTCCGTGGCCGCCGCTTCCACCGCGTCCAGGTCGCCGCCCGCCGACGCGGTGACCACCGCGGCCACCGCACCCTCCAGGAACGGCGCGTCGATCAGCCGCGTGGCTTCCGGGAGTTCGTCGCCCTCGGCGAGCAGGGCCTTGACCGTCAGGACGGCGCTGCCCAGATCGACGAGTACAGCCACCCCGGCACCTCCGTCGACCGAGGCCGCCGCCTCGGCGATCAGCTCGGAGCTGGTGCCGAGACCGCCGTCGGGGGTGCCGCCGGCCGGAGCGACGGGCGCGGCCCGGCCGCCCGCCAGACCGGTGGCCAGGGCGGCGACGGCCGCCGCCACCTCCTTGCTGTGCGAGACGAGGACGATCCCGACCGTGCTCCCCTCGCTCATGCCGCCACCTCCGCGAGCGCCGCCAGCAGGAGCGCCGACGAGGTCGCTCCCGGATCCTGGTGCCCGATGCTGCGCTCACCCAGATAGCTCGCCCGGCCCTTGCGCGCCTGCAGAGGGACCGTGGCCAGGGCGCCCTCCCGCGCGGCGTCGCGGGCCGCGGCGAAGGACTCGGTCGTGTCGCCGAGCGCCGCGACCGCCGGTTCGAGCGCGTCCAGCATCGTCTTGTCACCGGCCTTGGCACCACCGAGCTGCGCCACGGCCGCGACGCCTGCCCGCAGTGCCTCGGCCAGCTGTGCGGGAGTCACCTCGGCGTCGTCGCCGAGGGCTTTGCCGGTGCGGCGCAGCAGCGTCCCGTACAGCGGTCCGGACGCGCCGCCCACGGTGGAGATCAACTGCCGTCCGGCCAGGGTCAGTACGGCCCCGGGGGTCTGCGGCGCGTCCTTGTTCAGCGTCGCGGTGACCGCCGTGAAACCGCGCTGGAGGTTGCTGCCGTGGTCGGCGTCCCCGATCGCCGAGTCCAGCTCCGTGAGATGCGCCGCCTCACGGTCGACCAGTACCGCGACCGCGGTCAGCCAGCGGTGGAAGAAGTCGGCGTCGAGCACATGCCCTCCCTGAGGTGAGTCGGTCCCGGTCGGTTCAACGGCCCCGGTTCAACGGCCCCAGCGGAGCGCAGGGGTGTTCACCGGCGCGTCCCACAGCCGCAGCAGGTCCTCGTCGACCTGGCACAGCGTCACCGAGCAGCCCGCCATGTCGAGCGAGGTCACGTAGTTCCCGACGAGCGTACGGGCGACGGACACACCGCGCTCCGCCAGCACGCGCTGGACCTCGGCGTTGAAGCCGTACAGCTCCAGCAGCGGGGTACTGCCCATACCGTTGACGAGCACCAGCACGGGACCCGTCGGAGGCCGGTCCACGAGAACCGCGTCGACGGCGAAGTCGGCGATCTCCCGCGAGGTCATCATCGGGCGCCTCTCACGGCCCGGCTCGCCGTGGATGCCGATGCCCAGTTCGAGCTCGCCCGAGGGGAGATCGAAGGTCGGCGTGCCCTTGGCGGGGGTGGTGACGGCGGTCAGCGCGACACCGAAGCTGCGGGAGTTCTCGTTGACCTGACGGGCGATCGACTCCACCCGCTCCAGCGGCATCCCCGCGTCGGCGGCCGCTCCGGCGAGCTTCTCGACGAAGAGGGTCGCGCCGGTACCGCGCCGGCCCGCGGTGAACAGACTGTCGGTCACCGCCACGTCGTCGTTGACCAGGACCTTGGCGACCTGCACGCCCTCGTCCTCGGCGAGCTCGGCGGCCATGTCGAAGTTGAGGACGTCACCGGTGTAGTTCTTCACGATGAACAGCACGCCCTGGCCGCTGTCGACCGCGGAGGCGGCCCGCGCCATCTGGTCCGGGACGGGGCTGGTGAAGACCTCCCCGGGACACGCCGCGGAGAGCATGCCGGGACCGACGAATCCGCCGTGCAGCGGCTCGTGCCCGGACCCGCCTCCGGAGATCAGACCGACCTTTCCGGCGACCGGCGCGTCCCGCCGCACGATCACCCGGTTCTCCACGTCCACGTTCAGCTCGGGGTGCGCTGCCGCCATCCCGCGGAGGGCGTCCTCGACCACGGTCTCCGGGACATTGATGAGCATCCTCATGGGTTCCTCCTGATGACGCGGACGACTGGGCCTCTGTACAGAAACCCAGCACTGTCGGGCCCCGCCGTCAAGCGCAGCGACCTTCACGGCGTGACCGGCGATCCCGGTCTCGGGTCCGTCACCCCCAGGATCACGGGGCCGCCGGAGTTCGTCCACGGGAAGGACCGCGGCGACCGGTCCGAGGCATCGTGCCGCCCCGGACGCGGAGCCCGGACTCACCCGTCCACGCCCCCCGTACGGCGCCTCACGCGCCGTTCGCCCCGTCCACCAGCACGTCCGCGATCGCCGTCTCCGCCACATCCCGGTGGACATCGCTCACCTGGCCGTCCCCGACCTCCACCACCCGCCACACCCCGTCGGCGCGCAGGGCGAGATCGGTGGTGACGAAACGGCAGCCGAGACGCCGCACCGCGGACCGGACATGCCCCAGCTCGGGCTCCGGAGCACGCGGGGAGACGCTGTCGGGGTGCGCCGTGACCAGGCGGGGCTCGCCGTCCAGCCACCACACCCGCGCCTCGGTCGCGGTGGTCCGGGGGCGCACGAACGACTCGTACGCGCGCAGGACGAGCCCTCCGGCCAGATCCTCGCCCTGGAGATCCACGAAGCGCCGCACGACCCGCGTCAGCCGGGCGGTGTCGGCGAGGTCGGGGACGAAACACGCCTCGTCCCACTCGTGCTTGCGGGACTTCACGTAGTCCTTCACGATGCCCGGCCCGCCGGGGAGCTTCCCGGCAGCCGCGGCAAGGTCCTCCCGCGCGGGGACACATCCGGGCGCGGCCGGGATCCACACGCTCTCGGGAGTGATGCCGGAGAACGCGCCGTACCAGCCCGGCAGCTCATGGGCGGACCGGTACCGCGCGGGCGGTACGACCAGGCTGCCGCCCCGCCGGCGTACGGCCTCCGCAAGCGCTCCGTACCGTTCGGACGGCATCATCCAGCCCCGGTACCAGGCCGCGGCCGGGCCACGGGGGACTGTCGCGACCGCCTGTTCCGCGTCGCCGCCGATCAGCGCGTCATGGTCGATCAGCGCCACCTGGCCGCCGCGCTCACGGACCGCGCGCGCCTCCGCCGCAAAATGCTCGTCCACGCGGCGGGGTGCGAGGACATCGCCGCAGTACAGGACCGCTCGTGCCATGGCGGACACCCTACGGGGAACACCTGATCGAGTCCGGGCGTTTTATTCTCGAAGTGGAGGCCACGCCGTGGCCGCCCTCCACCGGATCCCCGGGAACTCCATGCACCTCTCCCGAGCAGTCCCCGCAGCCCTCGCCGGCGCACTCCTCGTGGTGCTCGCCGGCTGTTCGACGGGCGCCGCCGACACCACCGACGCTCTGCGGACCGGGGCCACCGCGACTCCCGCCGCAGGAACCGCTTCCGAGCCCCCCTCCCCGGCCCCGGGCGCGGCGAAGGAGCCGGTGAGAGCCCCGGCGACGAGCACTCCGTCGGCGGAGCCCGCCGACCGGACCACCCCGCGGACCGAGACCGCCCTGCTGTCCATCCCGGCGATCGGACTCGAGGACCTCCGAGTGGTGCCCTACGAAGGCACGACCGACGACTGGCCGGGCACCCGCATCCAGAACCGTGGCGTGGGCGCCAGCCCGTACGGAGCCAACGGCGGCGTCGGCCCCGGCGACGTCGGGAACTACCTGGTCACCGCGCACCGACTGTCCGCGGGCGGACCTCTGCGCGACCTTCCCTCGCTCAAGAACGGTGACTCGGTGATCGTCGAGGAGGACGGTCTCGTCTACGAGTACGAGATCACCGGCACCCGGCAGACGTCCTTCCGCTCGGACAGCTCGCTCGCCGCGCAGCGCGCCCCCGTTCCGGGGAAGCCGGGCGAGAAGCCCACTCAGGCGATGATCACGGTCTCCACCTGTGCCACCCCCGAGGACGACGCCGCCGGGAACTTCTGGCGCGACGACCGGCACAACCCCGAGCACCGCATCGACAAGATCGGCGTGCTGAAGAAGGCGCCCACCCCGGCCGCGGGCGACTGACCGCAGGCGACCGCTGTCGGTCGGGCTCAGGACGCGGCCTTCGTCAGCCGGCCGGCTTCACGGCCTTCGGCGCGCACCGCAGTTCGTTCCCGTGGACCGGTGCGCCCTCCACGCTGCTGCGGTCGTGGACGACCTTGATCACGGTCGACGCGCGGGCGCCGACCCGCACGTCGAAGATCTCGCCGTGGCCGGGAACGGCGCGGAGCCGGGCTCCCGGGATCGCGGTGGCGAGCGAGGCCGCGTAGCGCTCCCGCCGCGGGTCGTATGTGATCACCGTCGGGCCCGGCGGCCGCGGCCTTGCCGGTGCGTCCTCGACCACGAATCCGTCGGCCCGCAGAGCGCGTGCCACGGCGGGATCGTCGACCCGTGCGCGGATCGAGTCCGGAGCCATCTCGACGGGGGTGTCCGTACTGGGCCGGATGCCCCTGTCGCCGACGATGGACCTGTCCTCGCGCAGTGCCGCCCACAGGGCCGCCGACCGGGGTTCGTCCCACAACAGCGTCGACCCCCAGTCGGGCACGCGGTGGTCGAAGTCCGCGATCGGCACCGTCGCGAACTCCGTCTGCTCGGCCGTCAGCCGCCCGAGCGCGAGGCCGAGATGCATCAGATCGTCGAGCCCGGTGTGCGCGTCGGCGCGGACCGCCTTCTTGAGCTCCAGGGCGGTGAGCACCGAGGACGCCGGGTTCGCGAAGGCGCCCTCGCCACGCAGCCGGGTCACCATCTCGATCAGCAGACGCTGCTGGCGGCGTACCCGGCCGAGATCGCCCGGCGGTGTGACGTGACGGGCGCGGACGTAGCGCAGAGCCCGGTTGCCGTCCACATGGTGGGTGCCCTTGGGGAGTCGCAGCCCGGAGCCGGTGTCCACCAGGGTCTTGTCCGTACACACCGTGGCGCCGCCCAGCCGGTCCACGGTGTCGGCGAAGCCGGTGAAGTCGGTTTCCAGATAGTGGTCGATCCGCAGCCCGGTCGCCTTCTCCACGGTCCGTACGGCCAGGTCGCCGCCGCCGTGCTGGAAGGCTCCGTTGATCTTTCCGGAGTGACGGGGATGGTCGTGGTCGGCGAACTCGACGTAGGAGTCGCGGGGGACGGACACCACGGTCGCCCGCCGCTCGTCCTCGGCGAGGTGGACCACCATCATCACGTCCGTGCAGTTGCACTCCTTGCCGCCCACATGAAGGCGTTTGCGGTCCTCGGGGGAGATGCCGGTACGGCGGTCCAGCCCGACGACCAGGATGTTGGTGCCGTCGGCCGTGTCGCCGACGTCCTTGGAGGATGCGGCGCCTTCGGCCGCCCACAGGGAGCCACCCGACGCCAGTGCGGCGATCAGAACAGCCGTGACAGCGAAACTGCGCATGGATGACTCCTCCGGCACCGGGTCTCGGGTGGACCGATGAACCGAAGAAATCATGAAGGTGGGGTAAAAGGTGCGTCGGCACGCCAGAAGCCCTCTGCCGTGCGCCGCCCGGGGGCCGTCCGCCGTAACGGAGAACGGTCCCCGGCCCCGTGACAGGCGACCCGAGGAGAAGGGCCCGGTCGGGGGCCCCTGACAGCGGCTCAGGCGGTGAGGATCGCCGGGTCGCTGACGCCGGGGCGGCCGTTCTCGACATGACCGGCGAAGCGCCGCAGGAAGCCCGCGTGCTTGTCGGACACCACCGTCAGGTCGTACCAGCGCTTACTGGCCGTGAGGTCCACGACCTGCACGACGCGTCCGCCGGGCCCCACGGTGAACGTCTGCTTCCTGCCGCCGTAGGCGTTCGTGACCGTCAGCCGGCAGGCCGTGCTGCCCGCGTTCGTCAGGGTGAGTTCGACGGAGCCGGTACCCGCCACATGGCGGGCCGTCACCTCGGGGCCGGCCGTCGTGCCCGGTCCCTTGAAGCCGCGCACGAAGCCGTTCGGGCCGTACACGGTGAGGTCGTACGCGCCCTTGGAGTACGCGGTGTTCCAGGTGTCGGAGAGCTTCTGGCCCGCGGCCGTGGTGTACGTCCACGGCCCGTCGGTCCGGTTGCCGGCGGCCACCAGGAAGAAGGCGCCCGCCGTCGCTCCACCGCTGAACGTCAGCGTGAAACGCCCGGTGGACGGCGTCGCGGCGCCGTCCACCAGCGGTGCGTACGGCAGCGGACGCGCCGGCCTCGACCCCTTCTCCTGCCGGGGCAGCACGGCGGTGGCGGGCGGCTTCGGCACATAGTCCGGGTGCCGGTCGTTGTCCGGCGGTTCGTAGGCGTCGGTGTCCGGGAGCCCGGCGGGATCGGTGTTGCGCAGGCCGAAGTCGAAGGCCGAGGTGAGGTCGCCGCAGACCGCGCGCCGCCACGGCGAGATGTTCGGCTCGGCGACGCCGAAGCGCGCCTCCATGAAACGGAGGATCGAGGTGTGGTCGAACGTCTCCGAACAGACGAACCCGCCCGTGCTCCACGGGGACACGACGAGCATCGGAACGCGCTGGCCGAGGCCGTAGGGACCGGCGGCGTAGCTGCCGTTGCCGGCGAACCGGTCGAGAGCGGTGTCCACCGTCGACAGCCCCTGAGCGGCGGAGGCCGGCGGATAGGGCGGGGTCACATGGTCGAAGTACCCGTCGTTCTCGTCGTACGTGATGAACAGGGCGGTCCTGCTCCACACCTCCGGGTTGGAGGTGAGCGCGTCCAGGATCTGCGCGATGTACCAGGCGCCGTAGTTCGCGGGCCAGTTCGGGTGCTCGGTGAAGGCCTCGGGAGCGGCGATCCAGGAGATCTGCGGCAGCTTCCCGGCCTTCACATCGGCCTTGAGGTGGTCGAAGTAGCCGTCGCCGTTCTTGACGTCCGTTCCGGTGCGGGCCTTGTCGAAGAGCGGGTCGCCGGGCTTGGCGTTGCGGTACTTGTTGAAGTAGAGCAGCGAGTTGTCGCCGTAGTTGCCGCGGTAGGCGTCCTCGATCCAGCCCCAGGAGCCGCCGGCGTCGAGGCCGTTGCCGATGTCCTGGTAGATCTTCCAGGAGACACCGGCCCGTTCGAGACGCTCGGGGTAGGTCGTCCAGTCGTAGCCGAGTTCGTCGTTGCCGAGGACCGGGCCGCCGCCCTTGCCGTCGTTGCCCGTGTGACCCGACCACATGTAGTAGCGGTTGGGGTCGGTCGCTCCGATGAACGAGCAGTGGTAGGCGTCGCACACCGTGAAGGCGTCGGCCAGCGCGTAGTGGAACGGGATGTCCTGGCGGGTCAGATAGGCCATCGTTCCCGCGGACTTGGCGGGGATCCACTGGTCGTACCTGCCGTTGTTCCAGGCCTTGTGGCCGCCCGCCCAGTCGTGGTTGAGCCCCGCGATGAACTGCATGCCGAGGTCCTCGGCGTCGGGGTGGTAGGGGAGCACCTCCTTCGTGCCGTCCGACTGGTGCCACACCGACTTTCCCGGGCCGGTGGTCACCGGACGCGGGTCGCCGAATCCCCGTACTCCCTTCAGCGCGCCGAAGTAGTGGTCGAAGGAACGGTTCTCCTGCATCAGGACGACGATGTGCTCGACGTCCTTGATGGTGCCGGAGCGGCGCCCGGCCGGGATGGCCGCCGCACGGTCGATGCTGCTCGACAGGGCCGAGAAGCCCGCGGTCGCGCCGGCGATCTGGAGAAAACGGCGCCGATTGAGTTCAGGCATGAAGATGGGCCCTCTTGGAGTAGGGGGAAGGGTCTGGCGGAGTGTCCAAGAGGAGCGAAGGGAAGGGAAGGGACGCGGTGGTGTCAGGGGTGTGAAGGACCGCGGTACGGGCCGCGAACAGCCCTCCTGAGCGGCTGGTCAGGGAGGTGGGGGAGCGTCGTCGCGGCGCAGGATCCGTCCGGGCTCCCGCGGTCGCCGAGTGCGCTCTCGGCGGCACGGGCGCCGGGCCGCTGGGTCCGTCGGTTCCGCGCGCCTTCTCGTCGGCGCGGGTGCGGGCAACGACGACGGGCCGACCGTCATACGGTCGGCCCGTCGCGCGGGACACCGGGGCGGTGTGCCGGATGCCGCCGGCCCTGCCCGTCCTCGGTCGGCCCTTCGCCGGTCAGGGGGCGGTGCCCCGTTGGGTCTCGACGATCGCCGCCAGTTCGTCCTTGCGCGTCTGGCGCGTACTGCGGCGCGGCTGTGGCGAGACGGCCAGTGAGAACGAATGACCCGCCGGGTCGGAGTAGACACGGACGTCGCGCGGCCCGCTGTTGTCCTTCGTGTCCACCGGCCTCGCCCCGAGACTCACGGCCTCCCGCTCCGCCTCGTCCATGTCTCCGCGCTCCACGAGGATGCGCAGATGGGCCTGTTGGGAGTCCTCGGGCCGCGGCCAGCTCGGGGGTGCGTAGCCGAAGTCGCGGTGGATGGCCATGTGGACGCCGTCGTGACCGACGATCTCCACGAAGTCGGGATCGGTCCCGACGCGAACCTCCGCGCCGAACAGGCCGGCGTAGAACTCCGCCAGTTCCATCGGTTCGGCGCAGTCCAGTACGAGCACGCTTGTCTTGTGGACTGTCATGCGCCTCGCGTACCCGCGGTCGTCGCGGACACACGGCTCGTGCACCGGACGGTCACTTCTTCCCCGGCCGGTTCTCGGCCGAGGATCGCCCGTTGAGCGCCTCGGCGGCGAAGGGCAACGACCGCTGGCCCCGCGGACACGACCTAGCCCACCCTGTCGAGCAGATCGGCCGCGCTCAGGGTGTTGATGACACGCTCCGCCGGAACGCCCGCGCGTTCCGCCCGGTCGCAGCCGAGGATCTGCCAGTCCAGCTGGCCCGGCGCGTGCGCGTCCGTGTCGATGGCGAACCGCACACCCGCCTCGACCGCGGCCCGCAGCAGCCGCATCGGCGGATCCAGCCGCTCCGGCCTGCTGTTGATCTCCACCGCCGTACCGTGCGCGGCACAGGCGTCGAACACCGCGACCTCGTCGAACCGGGACTCCGGCCGGCCCCGTCCGGTGACCAGCCGGCCCGTGCAGTGGCCGAGCACGTCGACCAGCGGGTTCTGCACCGCCCTGATCATGCGCGGGGTCATCTTCGCCGGTTCCATGCGCAGTTCGGAGTGGACGGAGGCCACCACGAGATCGAGCCGGTCCAGCAACTCGTCCTCCTGATCGAGCGAGCCGTCCAGCAGGATGTCGCACTCGATGCCGGTGAGGAGCCGGAAGGGCGCCCACTGCCGGTTCAGCTCGGCCACCACGTCCAACTGCTCGCGCAGCCGCTCGGCGGACAGACCCCGCGCCACCGTCAGCCGGGGCGAGTGGTCGGTGAGCACCACCCACTCGTGGCCCAGCGCGATCGCCGCCCGGCCCATCTCCTCGATGGAGCTGCCGCCGTCCGACCAGTCCGAGTGCACGTGGCAGTCGCCGCGCAGCAGGCCCCGCAGCTCGCCGCCGCCGTCCGCGAGGGGCGTGGACGCCTCCTCCTCCAGGCGCTCCAGATAGGTCGGCACCCCACCGGCGAGGGCCTCCCGGACGACCTTCGCGGTCTTGGGGCCGATGCCCTTGACCGCTTCCAGAGTCCCCGCGTCGGCCCGTTCGGCGATCTCTTTCCGCGGCATCGTCGCGAGAGCCGCCGCCGCGTTGCGGAAGGCGCGGACCCGGTAGGTCTCCGCGAGCGAGCGCTCCAGCAGAAAGGCCACTCTGTCCAGCGCCTCCACCGGTTCCATCACGGCTCCTTCCTGTGCGGCTGTCGTTGCCTCCACTCTCGCCCGCACCAGTGGTGACGGCATGCCGAAAGAACGCGACCGGTGCCTTCTCAGGGTTTGGACGGGCGCAGACGTGCAACACGCAGTCGGGAGGAGCCATGGCGAATTCAGCAGAGAACACAGACAACAAGAGCCGGAGCGAGGCTTCCAGGCCGGGGCCGATGGATGTGCTGCGCCAGGCGTGCGCACAGCTGACGGAGCTCACCGGCCGGGAAGCCGAATCGGTCTCGTCGTTCGAGCGGACGGAGGACGGCTGGTCGCTGGAGGTGGAGGTGCTCGAGATGGAGCGCGTGCCCACCACGACCAGCCTTCTGGCCACTTACCAGGTGACGCTCGACGAACAGGGCGAGCTGAGCGGATACCGGCGCATACGCCGATACGAGCGCGGCAGGGCCGACCCCAAGTAGGCGGCCGCCGTGCATCACTTCATTGAGGAGGGCTGACGGCAATGACCGTTGTGCCGGCACAGCAGCAGCAAGGACGTGGTGGTGGCTCGAGCGGCCTCTACGACGTCCTGGAACTCATTCTCGACCGGGGACTCGTCATCGACGCCTTCGTGAGGGTCTCCCTCGTCGGTATCGAGATCCTGAAGATCGACATACGTGTCGTCGTGGCCAGCGTGGACACGTACCTGCGCTTCGCCGAGGCGTGCAACCGCCTCGACCTGGAGTCCGGACCGCACAAGGACCCGGGTCTGCCCGAGCTGGTCGGCGAGATGACCGAGTCGGGTGCCCGCGGCAAGACCAAGGGCGCGCTCTCGGGTGCCGCACAGACGATCTCGGACTCCTTCCAGCAGGCGCGCGAAGAGAGCCAGACCGAGTCCAAGCCGCGCAGTTCCCGTACCCGCCGCCCGGCGGCACGCAAGAAGGAGGAGGAGACGGAGTGAGTACCTATGTCTACGGCATAGCCAGGAGCTCGCACCCGAGCCTCCCGGACAAGGCGGACGGTATCGGTGACCCGCCGCGGCCCGTACGGGTCATCCGCCAGGGGCAGCTCGCCGCTCTGGTCAGCGACGCCCCCGACAACCTGAGGCCCAAGCGGCGCGATCTGCTGGCGCACCAGAACGTCCTGCGTCAGGCCGGCGAGGCCGGCTCCGTCCTTCCGCTGCGGTTCGGCGGAGTGTCACCCGACGACGAGACGCTCGCCGCCGTCCTCGCCGAGCGCGAGGAGCACTACCTGGAGCGCCTGGGCGCTCTGGACGGCAAGGTCGAGTACAACGTGAAGGCCTCGCACGACGAGGAGTCCGTGCTGCACCGAGTACTCGCCGACGACCCCGAGCTGCGCTCCCTGGCCGAGGCGAACCGGACCGCGGGCGGTGGCACGCACGAGCAGAAGATCCAGCTCGGCGAGCGCATCGCGGCGGCCGTCCAGCAGCGCGAGGCCCGTGACGGCGATCTGGTGCGGGCGACGCTGGAAGGCGTCTGTGAGGAGGCGAGCGCCGGGCCGCAGAGCGTCGGCTGGCTCGCGAACCTCTCCTTCCTGGTGAACCGCGAGCGCAGCGCCGACTTCGTGAACGCGGTCGACGCGCTCCGTGTGGAGCAGCCGCACCTCGTGCTGACGGTCACCGGACCGCTTCCTCCCTACAGCTTCGTGGAGTGAGCCATGGGCCTCATCTCCGAACTGCTGCTTCTGCCCGCCGCCCCGGTGCGCGGCACCTTCTGGGTGCTGCAGCAGGTGGTGGACGAGGCCGAGCGGCAGTACTACGACCCTTCGGCCATTCAGAGCGAACTCGCCCGGCTGTCCGACCAACTGGATGCCGGCGAGATCGACGAAGCCGAATTCGACCGCCGGGAGGACGAGCTCCTCGACCGGCTCGAGGCGATGCAGAACAGAGAGCAGGGATGATGAACAACAGGCTGGTTCTTGGCCTCGCTGTGGGGGCGGGGTACGTGCTCGGGCGTACGAAGAAGGCGAAGCTGGCGTTTGCCGTCGGCACGCTGGTGGCAGGCAAGCGACTCCAGCTGAGCCCGAAGGCCATCGGGGAGTTCGTCACCCAGCAGCTGCAGAACAACCCGCAGTTCAAGGAGTTGGGCGATCAGCTGCGGCAGGACCTCGGCGGCGTGGGCAAGGCCGCGACCGGCGCGCTCGTCAACCGGCAGCTCGAAGGGTTCGCCGACCGGCTGCACGGCCGCACGCTGGGTGTCCAGGACCGGCTCCAGGGCGTCGTCCCCGGATCCCGGGACGAGGACGAGGGACACGCAGAGGACGCAGACGCGCGGGACAGCGCCGATGACGAGGGCGGCGACGAGGAGGAGCGCGGCGAGCGTCGCGAGCCGCAGAAGAAGGCGGCCCCGCAGAAGAAGACTGCCGCACGACGGACGACGGCCGCCAAGAAGACGGCCGCGCCCGCGCGGCGCGCCACGAAGAAGACGGCGTCCAAGACGACCGCCGCGAAGAGGGCCGCCTCGAAGGGAGGCCGGGACCGTGGCTGAGAAGACGTCGCCGCTGAGCGGGGAGAACCCCGCCATCCAGCGGGTGAAGGAAGAACTGCAGAGTTTCCTGGCGGCGCAGGCCCAGCAGGCGCTCATGTCCGCCGGCAGGAAGCTCGGCCAGAGCACCAACAAGCTCAACGACATCGCGGAAGGCAGAAGCCCCGGCTTCGCCAAACTCGCGCTGGAGGGCGGCCGCAAGGCGATGGAGGGCAAGGGACCGGTCCGCAGCGCGGTCGAGCTCGGCGCCTCCCATCTCAAGGACAAGGTCACTGGCGTGTTCAAGAACCTCGGCGGCAAGGGCAAGTCCAAGAGCGGCGGCGGCAACAAGCCGATCGTGATCATCGAGTCCATCGACGTCGGCGTGTCGGTCCGTGACGCGTACGACCAGTGGACCCGCTACCAGGACTTCTCCACCTTCGCCAAGGGCGTCAAGAGCGCGACGGTGGCCGACGACACCTCGTCCGACTGGCAGCTGAAGGTGTTCTGGTCCAGCCGCAGCTGGAAGGCCCGGACGACCGAACAGGTGCCGGACAGCCGCATCCAGTGGACGTCCGAGGGCGCCAAGGGCAGCACCAAGGGCGTCGTCACCTTCCACTCGCTCGGCGAGAACCTGACCCGCGTTCTGCTGGTCATGGAGTACTACCCCAAGGGGCTCTTCGAGAAGACCGGCAACATCTGGCGCGCCCAGGGCCGCCGGGCCCGGCTCGACCTCAAGAACTTCGCCCGCCACATATCGATGCGCGGCGAGGCCGAGGACGGCTGGCGCGGTGAGATCCGGGACGGCGAGGTCGTCGTGACCCACGACGACGCCGTCGCCGAGGAGCAGGAGCAGGAAGAGCAGGACCAGCGCGACGAGGCCGAGGGCGAAGAGCCCGAGGAGGAGTACGCGGACGAGGACCTTCCGGAGGAGGACGAAGAACTTCCGGAGGAGGAAGAGGAGGAGCCGGAAGAGGAGTACGTCTACGAGGACGAGGAGCCCGTGGACGAGGAGGAGCCGGCCGAGGAGGACGAGCTCCCCGAGGAAGAAGAGGAAGACGTCGAAGAGGACGCGGTGCGTGAACCGGCCGGGTCCGGAGGCCGTGGACGCCGATGACCACTGCAAGCAGGCTCCCCGATCCCTACGGCTCCGGCGGAGGCGCGAACCTCGCCGACATCCTCGAGCGGGTGCTCGACAAGGGGATCGTCATCGCCGGTGACATCCGCATCAATCTGCTCGACATCGAGCTGCTCACCATCAAGCTGCGGCTGATCGTCGCCTCCGTCGACAAGGCGAAGGAGATGGGCATCAACTGGTGGGAGGACGATCCGGGACTGTCCACCGGTGCTCGCCGCAACGAACTGGCCGCCGAGAACGAGCGGCTCCAGCGCCGTATCGCCGAACTGGAAGAGGCGGCGCAGCCGGCGGTGGACGGCGCGGAGACGAAGAAGGAGCGTAGGGAATCCGCATGAACGAACTGCGCTATGTGTACGCCGTGTCCCGGCCCTTCCAGGCCGCGCTCCCCAAGGACCTCCTGGGGGTGGCCGGGGCCCCGGTGTACGCGCTCGGCCATGGCGACCTCGTCGCCGTGGTGTCGGCGGTGTCGCCCGACGACTTCGACGAGGCTCCGCTCAAGGCACATCTGGAGAACCTCGACTGGCTGAGTGACACCGCCCGGGCCCACGAGTCCGTGGTCGCGGCACTCGCCTCGGTCACCAGCCCGCTGCCGCTGCGTCTCGCGACCGTGTGCCGGGACGACGACGGGGTGCGGCGCCTGCTCGACTCCGGGCACACCCGCTTCCTGCGCACCCTCGAGCGCCTCGACGGCCGGGTGGAGTGGGGCGTCAAGGTCTACGCCGAGGCGCCCGCGCAGTCGCCGGACTCGGCCGGCCCGGCCCCCGCCACCGGCCGCGACTATCTGCGCCGCCGGCTGGAGGAGCGCCGGACGAGCGAGCGGTCCTGGGAGTCGGCGGACGTGGTGTCGCGCCGGCTGCACGAGGAGCTGGCGCGCCACGCGGTGGCGGTACGGCTGCACCGGCCGCAGCAGGCCCAGCTCTCCGGGGCGGCGGGCCACAACGTGCTCAACGCCGCCTACCTCGTACCGCGGGAGGAGAGTGCCGCCTTCGTCGAGACGGTGAACCGTCTCAAGCCCGAGGAGCCGGGGCTGAGCGCGGAGCTGACCGGCCCCTGGGTGCCGTACTCCTTCGCCGGCGACGAGGACGAGCGGTGACCGCCGGTGACGGGTCGCCCCTCGCGCAGCGTCAGGTCGCCCTGGTCGATCTGCTGGACAGGCTGCTCGCGGGCGGTGTCGTGATCAGCGGTGACATCACGCTGAGGATCGCGGACGTCGACCTCGTCCGCATCGATCTCAAGGCCCTCATCAGTTCGGTCACCGAGCAGGTGCGGTCGCCCTGGGAGGGAGCACCATGAGCGAAGAACCGCGGAAACTCGATCTCGACGCCGACACCGTCGAACGCGACCTGGCGAAACTCGTCCTGACCGTCGTGGAACTCCTCCGCCAGCTCATGGAGCGCCAGGCCTTGCGCCGGGTCGACCAGGGAGACCTGAGCGAGGAGCAGGAGGAGCGGATCGGCCTGACGCTGATGCTCCTGGAGGACCGGATGGGCGTGCTGCGGGACGAGTTCGGGCTCAAGCCCAGCGACCTGAACATCGACCTCGGGCCGCTCGGCCCCCTGCTGCCCAGGTCGTGACCGCCGCCCGCCGCCCGGGTTCCGAAAGTCCCCGGCACCGGCCGCCCCGGAACCGATTCACCCGTCCGGACGCGCGCTCGCGGGGAAGAAGGGCTGCATGAAGGCACTCGTCGTCAACTGCACCCTCAAACGGTCGCCCGACCCCTCCAACACGCACGCCCTCGCGGAGGTCGTCGGGCACCGACTCATCGAGCTGGGCTGCGACGTCGAGTATCTGCGTGCGGTCGATCTGGACATCAGGCCCGGGGTCGTCTCGGACGCCGGGGCCGGGGACGAGTGGCCCGCGGTGCGCCGGAAGCTGCTCGGCGCACAGATCCTGATCGTGGCGTCGCCGACCTGGGTCGGCAGGCCCTCGTCCGTGGCCCAGCGCGTACTGGAGCGGATGAGCGCGCTGATGTCGGAACTGGACCACGAGGGGCGGCCGGTCGCCTACAACCGTGTGGCGGGCGTGGTGGTCACGGGCAACGAGGACGGCGCGCACCACGTCATCAGCGAGATCACGGGTGCGCTCGGCGACATCGGCTACACGATCCCGGGTCAGTCCTGGACGTACTGGCATCTCGGTCCCGGACCGGGACCCGACTATCTCGACGACGAACGCGGGCACGAGTGGTCCCACCGGACCGGACGCACGATGGCGGCCAATCTGTACCGGACCGCGTACGCGCTGATCGCCCACCCGCTCGACGTACCCGAGCAGTAGACCTGCCGAGCGGCACCCCACCGAGCGGAATGAAGGAGCAGGCCATGGATCGCGCGGCGGTCTTCGACGTCGACGGCACCCTTGCCGACACCAACCACCTCCATGTGACGGCCTGGTGGGAGGCGTTCAGGCAGTCCGGCCACCGGGTGGAGATGTGGGACATCCATCAGGCTCTCGGGCTGCCGAGCCATCACCTGGTCGCCCGGCTGCTCGGGGACGACCGGGACGCCGACGGAGACGACACCGTCATCACGGCGCACAAGGTGCTCTACGCGACCTACTTCGACCGCATCGCGCCGCTGGACAGGGCGCCCGACCTGCTGCGGGAACTCGCCGAGTCCGGGTGGAAGGTGGTGCTCGCCACCTCGGCGTCGGGCGACGAACTCGCCGCGCTGCGGCACGCGATCGACGCCGACGACGCCATCACCGCGACGACGAGCGCGGATGACGTCGACCAGGGCAAGCCCGCGCCCGAACCGGTCCAACAGGCCCTGGAGCTCGCGGGGGTGTCCGCCGACCGCGCCGTGTTCATCGGCGACGCCGTGTGGGACATGAAGGCGGCCACAGCCGCGCACGTCGTCGGGGTGGGGCTGCTCAGCGGTGGCATCTCACGGGCGGATCTGGAGACGGCCGGGGCGAGCGCCGTGTACCGGAACACCGCGGACCTGCTGGAACAGCTGGGCAGCAGCCCCATCGCGAACATCGAGCGGCGCCGGAACGGCTGAGCGGGCTCCTGGCCCGGCGACCTGGTACCGCAGGCTCGCGGAGAGTCCGGCGGCTTGAGGGCGCGGTTCCGGCGGCTGGAAGGCGGCGGTGTCGCCGCACACCCGCGCCTCAGGCCGCCTTGTGCCCCTGAAGCGTGCGGTCGCCTCGTCGGAACCCTTCCGCACGCCGCGCAGGAACTCCTCGATCGCCTCGGTCGCGGACCACTCCGGCCGCCACCCCGGCTCCTCCCGCCCCCGGATCGTGTCCAGCAGCGGCAGTCGCAGCACCGCGTCGAACAGATGCGGCGTGAACCGGAATCTCACGCGTCGTTTCTGCTGTTCAGCGTCCGGTCGACGGCGCAGGCGCGTGCTCACGGCCTCTCGGGTGATCCACGCGGATCGAACAGCCCACCCGTGCGTGGGCCAGGACTCGTCGACTCCCGGGGCGGTCTTCGTACCGGGGGAGTAGGCACCCACCGACGAGGAGACATGCGCTCCGCGCCCTGCGAGTCCCCACGGGCAGCCGGTGAAACGGGGCCATCCGGAGGACCGGCCACTTGTGGGTTCATCCGAAAACCGCCGCTCACCGTGACGGAGCGATCTCAGCGGGCACCTCAGTCACATGAGGAACGCGAACGAGCCGTGCCCGACGGACCGGCGGGACGACGAGCCGGCCCAGCGGCCGCGCCGTGTGACCGTGACCGAGAACGGCCCGGTGCTCGTCGAAGGTCCGGTCGAGGTCGTCCTCGACGACGGCACCACGGTGACGTCCGACCGGTTCACCGTCGCACTGTGCACCTGCCGGCGGAGTCGGACCTACCCCTGGTGCGACACCAGCCACCGACGTCGCACCAAGGGGTGAGCGCGCCCGGTCCACGTGCCTGACATGCGCGAATCCGCACGAACGCCGGTCGTCGAACTCTTCCACCGGTACCGCGAGCCTGTCGTCGTCCAGACGGTCCGGTCGACCGCCGCAGCCACCATCGCCTACGTCGTCGCCCTCCAGCTGAGCAGCGAACCTGCCCCGCTCACCGCACCGCTGACGGCCCTTCTCGTCGTCCAGGTGACCCTGTACTCCACGCTGACCACCGGCGTCCGACGCGTGAACGCGGTCGTCGCGGGCGTGCTCCTCGCCATCGGCTTCAGCGTGCTCGTCGGCCTCAGCTGGTGGAGCCTCGGGCTGATCATCCTGGCGTCCCTGGTCGTCGGCCGGGTCGTACGGGTCAGTGAGTTCGTCCCCGAGGTCGCGATCAGCGCCATGCTCGTCCTCGGTGTGACCCAGGTGGCCGACACCGCCTGGGACCGCATCCTGGAGACGGTCATCGGCGCCGCCGTCGGGCTGGCCTTCAACGTGCTGTTCGTGCCGCCGGTGTGGGTCGGTACGGCTGGGGAGTCCATCTCGGATCTCGCCCGGCGGATGCGGCAGCTGCTGCTGCGCCTCGGTGAGGAGCTGACGACCCCCACCCCCGTCGCGACCGCCGCGGCCCGGCTGCACGAGGCCCGCCGGCTCGACCACGACATCGCCGACGTCGATGCCGCCCTGCGCCAGGCCGAGGACAGTCTGCGGCTCAACCCCCGGGTCAAGGAGGGGCTGCTGCACCGCGTCGTGCTGCGGACCGGACTCGACACCCTGGAGATCTGCGCGGTCGTCCTGCGCGTCCTCGCCAGGACCATGACCGACCTGGCCAAGGAGCGGGACGAGGAGAACCTCTTTCCCCCCGAGGTGGGCCGTGAACTGGAGGACCTGCTGGGGCATGCCGCCGACGCGCTCGTCAGCTTCGCCGTCCTCGTCACCACACAGACGAGCGAGGCCGCCGAGGCGGCGGAGAGCCGGCTGGCCGGGGACCTGGCCGCGGCCGCCACCCGTCGCGAACGGGCGGCCCAGCTGCTCCTCCAAGGGGTCCAGCGCCACCCGCGCCACTGGCAGCTCCACGGCGCGCTCCTCGCCGAGATCGACCGCATCCTCGATGAACTGGCCCCGGAATTCCGCTCCCAGCGCCTGATGGAGGAGCTCGACCGCAGCGCGCGGGAGCAGCGCGAGAAGTACCCGAGGATCGCCGCGGCCCGCGAGTGGGTCAAGGAACGGCGGCGCGAGCGCGCGGCAGCCCGCTGACCGCCGTCCCCGAGCGCCCGGCCAACGGCCCGTGCACGGCCCCGTTTACCGGGTTTGACCCTCGGGTACCCGCATGCGGCGCTGGGCGGTGACGGAAGGCCGCCCCCGAGGAGGCACTGCCCATGAGCTCTGGCGGAGAAGCGACCACCGGGACCATCACCACCAAGGTCCCCGCGAGGCTGGACCGGCTGCCCTGGTCGCGCTGGCACTGGATGATCGTGATCGGCCTCGGCACCGTATGGATCCTCGACGGTCTCGAAGTGACCGTCGTCGGCAACATCGCGAGCCGGCTCTCCGAGGACGGCAGTGGACTACCGATCAGTGACGCCCAGGTCACCGGTATGGCCGCGGCCCTCTATGTGGCGGGCGCCTGTTCGGGCGCCCTCTTCTTCGGCCGGCTCACCGACCGCTACGGCCGCAAGAAGCTGTTCCTGATCACCCTGGCCGTCTACCTCGCGGCCACCGCGCTGACCGCCGTCTCCTTCTCCGTCTGGTGGTTCTTCCTCTTCCGCTTCCTGACCGGTTTCGGTATCGGCGGTGAGTACGCGGCCATCAACTCGGCCATCGACGAGCTGATCCCCAGCAAGTACCGCGGGCGCGTCGACCTGATCATCAACGGCAGCTACTGGCTGGGCGCCATGGGTGGCGCGCTGCTGTCGGTCCTGGCCCTGAACACCGACTTGTTCCCCAAGGACGTCGGATGGCGGCTGACGTTCGCCCTCGGTGTGGTCCTCGGCCTCGTCATCCTGCTCGTACGCCGTCATGTGCCGGAGAGCCCGCGCTGGATGTTCATCCACGGGCAGTCGGCGGAGGCGGAGAAACTCGTCGACCAGGTCGAGCGCGAGATCGAGGAGGAAACGGGCCGGCCGCTGCCGGAGCCGGCGACCGAGATCACCATCGAGCAGCGGGGCAGCGTCGGGTTCGTGGAGATCGGCAGAAGCGTCTTCCGCGACTATCCCCGGCGGGCGACCCTCGGCTTCGCGCTCTTCATCGGCCAGGCGTTCCTCTACAACGCGATCACCTTCGGTTTCGGCTCGATCCTGGTGAAGTTCTTCGACGTCTCCAGCAGCACGACCGGCTACTTCTTCGCCGTCATCGCCTTCGGCAACTTCCTCGGCCCGCTGCTGCTGGGCCGGCTGTTCGACACCTGGGGCCGGCGCCCGATGATCGCGGGCACGTACATCCTCTCCGGCGTCCTGCTGTTCGTCACGGCCTGGCTGTTCGGGGCCGGCTGGCTCACCGCGACGACGATGACCCTGTGCTGGTGCGTCGTGCTGTTCTTCGCGTCGGCGGGCGCCAGCTCGGCGTACCTCACGGTGAGTGAGATCTTCCCGATGGAGACCCGGGCCATGTCGATCGCGTTCTTCTACGCCATCGGCACGGCGGCCGGCGGAATCTCCGGTCCGCTGATCTTCGCCGAGCTGACGGAGAGCGGAGTCGTCGCCGATGCCGTGCTCGCCTTCTGCATCGGAGCCGCGCTGATGGTGCTGGCCGGCCTGGTGGCCGTGTTCTTCGCCGTGGCCGCCGAGCAGAAGTCCCTGGAGGACATCGCCACCCCGCTGTCCGCGGTGAAGGCCAAGGGCGGCGAGCCGCGGGACAAGGCCGGCGACCTGCGGCAGAAGGAGCCCGGTGGGCCGCCGGGCGCGCCGGCCGTGTGACCGCGCGTCAGACGGCAGGTCCGCGGTGTGCTCCCGGGCCCGTAGGCGGTCGGCGCGTTTTGAGGCAGCCGTGCCGGGCACTGTTGCGTACATCCGGGGAAGCACCGGGAGCGCTGTCCCACCGGCGACGGCGGGTGCGTTCTGCCGGTCTCGACGCGGCGCGCACCCCGTGGGGGTGCGCGGCCGGATTCACGGCAGGAAGACGGGAGAGCCCCATGGTCTCGGGAGTATCCGGGCAGCCACCGGGGGAGGGCGCGGCGGACGGACGCTTCGGCGTCGAGGTGCGCCCCGGCGAGACGACCGTGGTTGTGCTGCTCACGGGCGAACTCGACCACGACACCGCCGAGCCCCTGCGTGAGGCGCTTCAGCGGTGTCTGGAAGCCGCTCCCGAGCGCGTCGTGGTCGATTGCGGGGATCTGCAGTTCTGCGACTCGACCGGCCTGAACGTCCTGCTCCGGGCGCGTCTGACGGCGCGCGAAGCGGGAAGCCGCCTGGAACTGGCCGCACTGCGGCCTCCGGTGGCACGCATGTTCGACATCACCGGCGCCCATGCGGTGTTCCGGGTGTACGCCGGCCTGGACGAGGCTCTGGCGGACGAGCGGCCGACCTAGCGGAGGATCTGATGGATGCAAGCCTCCGTGGACAGGGGCAGACACGCCGTCTCGCCCTGTTCGGGACGAAGGGCGTGGTGAGCCGATGCCGCGACTTCACCGCCGAAGCCCTCGACGACTGGGGATGGACGCCGGCGGTGGGGGAGCGGGGAGCGGTCGTCGAGGATGTGCTGCTGCTCGTCTCCGAAATGGCCACCAACGCCTGTCTGCACGCCGGCGGGCCCACCGAGCTGGTGCTGCGCCACGGCCCCGACGGTCTGCGGATCGAGGTCGCCGACGCCAGCGCCCAGCCGCCGCATCCCCGGCCCAGGGAGGTGTCCCTGCCCGGTGGTCACGGGCTGATCGTGCTGGAGCGCCTCTCGCAGAGCTGGGGCTGGGCCCCGACGGACGGCGGGAAGATCGTCTGGGTCCAGGTCACGGCACCGGACCGGCAGGCGGGGCCGCCGGATCGGTAGGGCCGTCGTCGGGAGGCTCGTCGCTCAGAAGTCCGGCGCGCAGGGTGCCGAGGATGCGGGCCAGCAGACGCGACACATGCATCTGCGAGAGGCCCAGACGGTCGCCGATCTCCGACTGCGTCAGCTCGTCGCCGAAGCGCAGGGAGAGCACGAGCCGGTCGCGCTCGTCGAGCGCGGCGATGAGCGGCTTCAGGGACTCCAGGCAGTCCACGATGTCGTAGGACCGGTCCTCGCAGCCGAGGCTGCGGGTCAGGGCTCCGACCGTGCCGTCGTCCTCGTTCGCCGGGACGTCCAGGGAGCGCGCGACGTACCCGTTCGACGCCCGCTCGCCCTCGACGATCTCGTCCTCGGTGACGTCGAGCCGGTCGGCGAGCTCGGCGGTCGTCGGCCGGCGCCCCAGGTCCTGTTCCATCACGTCGACGGCCTTGGCCAGGTCGATCCGCAGCTCCTGGAGCCGGCGCGGCACCCTGACGGCCCAGCTGGTGTCCCGGAAGAAGCGCTTCATCTCGCCCACGATGGTCGGCAGGGCGAAACACGCGAATTCCACGCCGCGGCCAGTGTCGAACCGGTTGATCGCCTTGATCAGCCCGATCGTGCCCACCTGGATGATGTCCTCCATGGGCTCGGCCCGGTTGCGGAACCGGGTCGCGGCGAACTTCACCAGGCTGAGATTGAGCTCCACGAGGGTGTTCCGGGTGTAGGCGTGCTCCGCTGTTCCCTCGTCCAGCGTCGCCATGCGCTCGAACAGTGCCGCCGAGAGTTCCTTGGCGTCCGTCGTGCTGAGGGAACCGGGCTCGGGGAGGTCCACGGTTTCCGATACGGCGAGGGTGCTGGACATGGGGCTCCTTCGACGGGGCGGAGGCCGGCGCTGTCGGATACAGCGGGACCGTCGTCTGAGCTACCTGCTGAGAAACTCCCATTTTAGACGCTTCGCCATGTTTCGGCCGTGGTTCGTGGCGTCCCGGGCGCCCCCACGGGACGGCACGGGCCGGGGCGCCGCCCGGAGGGGAACATCTGTACGCAGTTCCGGGTGTCGCGGGGGTGGCGGCGTGCCACAGTGGAGTCGAAAACCGCCGTTCACCACGGTCAGCCCATGGCAGTCCTCTCACGGCGCGGCTGTGCGGCGCCGTGAACCATGACAGGCGAGGTCGACGATGGATGTGCCGGACCGGACGTCCGATCCGCGCCGGACGCCCCCCGCTGCCCAGCTCAGTGAGGAGGGGCTGCGCAAGCTGCTCGCGGGGCTCACGGCCGTACGCGACGGCGATCTCTCCGCCCGGCTGCCCGACGACGCCGAGGGGCTCCTGGGCGAGATCGCCATCGTCTACAACGGCATGGTGGAGCAGCTGTCGCTGGTCACCTCCGAGGTCACCCGCGTCGCCAACGAGGTCGGGGGCCAGGGTCTGCTCGGCGGCCACGCGCGCGAGCCCCGCGTCAGCGGCGTGTGGCAGGAGCTGACGACGGGCGTCAACACCATGGCGGACAACCTCACCTCGCAGGTCCGCAACATCTCGCAGGTCGCCACCGCGGTCGCGCGCGGTGACCTCACCCAGAAGATCAGGGTCGACGCCCGCGGGGAGATCCTGGAGCTCAAGGAGACCATCAACACGATGGTGGACCGGTTGTCCTCGTTCGCCGAGGAGGTCACCCGGGTCGCCCGCGAAGTGGGGACAGAGGGAAACCTGGGCGGTCAGGCGACCGTCCGCGGTGTGTCCGGGACCTGGAAGGACCTCACCGACAACGTCAACTCCATGGCGAACAACCTCACCAACCAGGTCCGCAACATCGCCCAGGTGACAACGGCGGTCGCACGCGGCGACCTGACCCGCAAGATCGACGTCGACGCGCGCGGGGAGATCCTGGAGCTCAAGACCACCATCAACACCATGGTCGAGCAGCTGTCCTCGTTCGCGGCCGAAGTCACCCGGGTGGCCCGCGAGGTCGGCCGGGAGGGCCGTCTCGGCGGCCAGGCCGAGGTCGAGGGCGTCTCCGGCACCTGGAAGCGCCTCACCGAGAACGTGAACGAGCTGGCCGGCAATCTCACCCGGCAGGTGCGCGCCATCGCCGAAGTGACCAGCGCGGTCGCCGAGGGAGACCTGACCCGGTCCATCACCGTCGTGGCGCCCGGCGAGGTCGGCGACCTCAAGGACAACATCAACGCCATGGTCGAGTCGTTGCGGCAGACCATCCGGGCCAACGAGGAACAGGACTGGCTGAAGACGAACCTGGCCCGCGTCTCCGGCCTGATGCAGGGCACCCGCAGCCTGCCCGACATCGCCGAACTCATCATGGACGACGTACCGCCGCTGGTCTCCGCGCAGTACGGCGGCTTCTTCCTCACCCACGACGGCGACCGCGGTCCCGAACTCGTCATGACCGCCGCCTACGGCTCGCCCGACGACCCCTCGGCCGGCCCGCGCCGCTTCCTGTTCGGGCAGTCCCTCGTCGGACAGGCCGCCCGCAGCCGGCGCACCATCGCCGTCGACGACCTTCCGCCCGGATACGCCACCATCGCGTCCGGCTCCGGCAGCATGGAGCCCAGCAGCCTCCTCGTCCTCCCCATCGTGGTCGAGGACCAGGTGCTCGGGGTCATCGAACTGGCGGCCCTGCGCCCCTTCACCCGTATCCATCGCGACTTCCTCGACCAGTTCATCGAGACCGTCGGGGTCAACGTCAGCTCGCTGATCGCCAATCTGCGCACCGACGAGCTGCTGGAGCAGTCCCAGCGGCTCACCGCCGAACTGAGCACCCGGTCCGCGGAGTTGCAGGCGCGACAGGAGGAACTCCAGCGCTCCAACGCGGCGTTCCGCGAGAAGGCGGCCCTGCTCGCCGACCGCAACCGGGACATCGAGCGCAAGAACCTGGAGATCGAGCAGGCCCGGCAGGAACTGGAGGACCGCGCGCAGCAGCTGTCGCGGACCTCGATGTACAAGTCCGAGTTCCTCGCCAACATGAGCCATGAGCTGCGGACACCGCTCAACAGCCTGCTGATCCTGGCCCAGTTGCTCGCCCAGAACCTGGAGGGCAACCTCACGGAGAAGCAGGTCGACTACGCCGAGGTCATCCACTCGGCAGGCTCCGACCTGCTCCAGCTGATCAACGACATCCTGGATCTCTCCAAGGTCGAAGCGGGAAAGATGGACGTCCACCCGGAGGCGTTCGAGCTGTCGCACCTCCTGGACTACGTCGAGGCGACCTTCCGGCCGGTGGCCGGCGAGCGCGAGCTGGAGTTCCGGGTGACCGCCGACGCGGACATACCGGCGCAGCTGACCACCGACGAGTCCCGGCTCCGTCAGGTGCTGCGCAATCTGCTCTCCAACGCGCTGAAGTTCACCGAGAACGGCCGGGTCGAGCTGCGCATCGAGAACGCCGACGCGGACGAACTGCCGCCGGCCCTGCGCGACAGCGGCGCGACGCTGGCCTTCCGGGTCACCGACACGGGTATCGGTATCCCCGCGGACCGGCTGCAGACCGTCTTCGGCGCCTTCCAGCAGGGGGACGGCACCACGTCACGGCGGTACGGCGGCACCGGTCTCGGACTCTCCATCAGCCGCGAGGTCGCCCAGCTCCTCGGCGGCACCATCACCGCCGAGAGCACTCTGGGCGAGGGCAGCCGCTTCACGCTCTACCTGCCGATCCACGCCCTGGCCGCACCCCGGGTGCCCGCCACCGCCGAACGGGCCGAGGCACGGGCCCGGGCCCTCCCGCGGACGGGCGGTCAGGCTCCGGGAGCCACCGTCCTGGTCGTCGACGACGACACCCGCAACGTCTTCGCCCTCACCGAAGTCCTGGAGCACGAAGGGATGCTGGTGCTCCAGGCGGCCGGCGGCCAGGAAGGGATCGAGGTGCTGCAAGCCCACGAGGACGTCGATCTGATCGTGATGGACGTGATGATGGCCGGCATGGACGGCATCGCCACCATGGGCGCCATCCGGCGGATCCCCCGGTTCGCCGAGGTGCCGATCATCGCGGTCACCGCCAAGGTCATGCCCGGTGACCGGGCCGAGGTGCTGGCAGCGGGAGCCAGCGACTACGTGGCCAAGCCGGTGGACACGGACCAGTTGATGACGAAGATCCGCAGCTGGCTGGCCGGGGACGGCCGCGGCCCCGCGGAGTAGAGCAGCTGCGGGCGCGACCGTCAGGAAGCACCGTCCCTGCGGGCGGCCGCCGGACGCTCAGCGGACCCGTACCGCGATCAGACTCGTGTCGTCGTCGGTGTCGCCGGTCGCGGCGCCCAGCAGCCGGTCCACCTGGTCGTCGATCTCCCGCCCGGCCAGTTCCTCCGCCGTGCGCAGCAGCGCCTGGAGACCTTCGTCGAGGGCGTCGTGGCGGCGCTCGATGAGACCGTCGGTGAACAGCAACAGGGTGTCGCCCGGCTTCAGTTGGGTCGTGATCTCCTCGTACCGGGCGTCCGGAGTCGCCCCCAGAAGAATGTTCTTCGGCGGGGCCAGCAGCTGCGCGTGCCCCTCACGGAGCAGCAGCAGCGGCAGATGGCCGGCGCTGGCCCAGCGCAGCGTGCGGTCCGCCGGGTCGTAGAGCGCGCACACGGCGGTCGCGGTCGGGCGCCCCTGGGTGTGGATCGTGACCTCGTTCAGCCAGGACATCAGACGCCCGGGCGTGTGACCGGTGAAGGCCAGACCGCGGAGCGCGTTGCGCAGGGCGACCATGCCGGTGGCGGAGTCGATGCCGTGCCCGGCGATGTCCCCGACGGCCACGAGCACCTTCCCGCCCGGCAGCGGCAGTACGTCGTACCAGTCGCCTCCGACGCGGTACTCCTGCACCGCGGGCCGGTAGCGGGCGGTGGCCTGGAGGCCGGGCAGCACCTCCAGGGCGGGCATCTCCGGAACGATCGCCTGCTGGAGCTGGAGCGCGAGGCGATGACGCAGGGCCGCCTGCGCCTGGACGGCGGTCAGCTGGTCGAAGGTCGCCGACAGGGCCACCTCGGTGTGGAACTCGGCGGAGACGTCCTGGTAGATGCCCGAGATGCCGATGAGAGCCCGCTGGTCCAGCAGCGGTTCGGCGGTGATGCGCACATGCCGCTGCCGGCCGTCGTCCCGGACCACGCGGATCACCGTGGCGGCGCCCCTGCGCCGCTGCGTGAGGTTTCGCAGCAGCTCGGCCAGGTCCTCGTCGTCCTCCGGATGGACCCGCTGGTACAGCTCCGTGAGCGGGACCGGGGGAGCGTCCCCGGGGATCCCGAAGATGCCGTATGCCTGCTCGCCCCATGTGGACGTGCCGGTCAGCAGGTCGTCCTCGAACGGTGCGACGCCCTGGAGCCTGGCGACGGCACGGGTGGCCGCCGTGCCCCGGTCGGTGCTGCTGTGCCACAGGACGACGGTCCGCTCAGCCCCGGCGGGCAGCACCCGCACATCGAGCAGCGGAACCGGCGCGTCGGAGTGGTCCACCGAGGGCAGCCTGGACGCCCGCTGGAGCGACGAGGTGGAGTGCGCGAGCCCGGCCAGTTCCGCGATCGGCGCGTGGAGAAGGGGAAGCGTCCTGCTCAGGAGCCGGCCGGTGGTGTGCCCCGCGATGCCGAGGGCTTCCACGGCCGCCCGGTTGAGGTGCTCGACCGCGAGGGCTCCCGTCTGTGGATCGCGTACCAGCGTGAGCGCGGGATGGGCCATCGCGTCGAGCAGCTCGTCCAGCGCCGGCAGCTGGGCGGGCTCCCACACGGGAGCCGTCAGGACCCGCGCGGCCACCTCCATCAGATCGGTCAGTGCGCGGCGCACCGGCCCGTCGAGGTCGGCGCGGTCGGGCCAGACCGCAAGGGCCACCCCGACGGTCGTGCCTCTCAGCCGCAGGGGCAGCACCGCACGCGCCGCCTGTGGAGCCGGACCCGGCAACACATCGTCCGGCGGCGGACCCGCCGCGAGCCAGACCGGCGAGTCCTCCCGCAGAGCCGGCCGGAACGACGCGGGAAGCGACGGAGGAATCCACCGCCACTGCGACGCCTCGGTGGCCCCGACGCCGGCGTGCCCGGCGAGCTGGAGGCAGCCTGTGCCGGTCCGCCGCCACAGCCACAGGCTCTGCACCC
Organism: Streptomyces sp. NPDC058685; assembly: GCF_042714725.1. Lineage (NCBI taxonomy): Bacteria > Bacillati > Actinomycetota > Actinomycetes > Kitasatosporales > Streptomycetaceae > Streptomyces > Streptomyces sp. NPDC058685. The sequence continues at coordinate 50,155 of NZ_JBHXSL010000015.1, read as the reverse complement.
CCAGAGGCCGGAGCGCGCCGTCGAGGAGGGAGGCGGCGGCCTCGTCGACGGTGTGCTGCGCCTCCGCGTCCGTCATCGCCCGACGCATCCGGCGCGCCTCGTCGCCGTGCGGTGCCCGGTCGGCGTACACGGCGGACGACTCGGTCGCCGTGGCCGGCGGGGGAGTGACCACGGCCGTACCGGCGACGCCGTTCACCACGTCGGCGGCGAAGTCCTCGATGCTCAGGCCGGTTTCGGCGGCCAGGCGGGCCAGCTGCTCGGCGGCCTCCGAGGGTGAGGTGGCCAGCCGGGTCACCAGCACGCCGGTCGCCAGGTCCAGCAGATGCCGTCGCACGAGCTCGGCCCGCAGATCCGCGTTCCGCGCGGACAGCTCGGCCACGGCCGCGGACAGATCTTCCCGCTCCCGGCCCTCGCCGGAAGGATCCTGTGCGGACGTGCTCACGGACTCTCCCATCCCGGGCAGAGAGGCGCGACACCGTGTGATCGCACCCGATGCGGATTCTACGGGGACGGGCCCGGAGCGGCACTGCCTGCGAGGCCCGGCAGGAGGCCGGCCGGGCAGGCCCTACCCGCCGCGGCCGGGCAGAGCCGCGATCGCGGCGCGCAGCGCGGTGCGTACGGCCGGGGGCGGCGGCGGCCCGTTGACGCTGTCCACGACGTGCCGTGCCACCTCGCGCAGCTTGACGTTGCTGTGCTGGGAGACGTCCACCAGCACCTGCCAGGCCTGCTCCGGTGTGCAGGCCGCGGTGGCCATGACGATTCCTCGCGCCATGTCGATGACCGGGTGCGAGGCGAGCGCCTGCCGCAGTCCGTCGACCTCTTTGCGCAGCTCATCGGACTCGGCCTCCGCGCTCACGGCGCGGTACTGCTCCTCGTCCGAGGCAGCCCATGACGCGTCGGCGGCGTTCTCGGTGCCCGCCTGCTCGTCGCTCATCCCCGACATGCCCGTATTCCCTTCCGGCCAGGCCGAGCCGTCCCGCACGGTGGACGGCATCCTCGTTCCGCTCATTCCCCCGGCCGGACCAGACACGCACACCGCCGGGTCCATCCACTCCGACGGGTTTCGGTCCGCCGGACCGCGGTACCCCCCTCAGCACGTTCCCTTCGCGCGAGGAAGCGCAGGCGCCGGGCAGTTGGACCCATCAGCTCCCGGCGCCGCTTCCCGTTCCGGTGCGGCTGGTGAGGGTGAACAGGGCGCCGTCGGGATCCCGGATCGCGGCCTCCCTGCCCTCGCGCGTCAGCCGCTCCGCCATCACGGTGCCGCCCTGGTCGCGGACCGCACGTGTCATGGCGTCGAGGTCGTCGACAGGGAAGTGCACGTCCCAGCGGGGCCTGACGAGCGGGTCGGGTGCCGCCTCCACCGCGCCGGAGTTCAGCCGCGCCAGCACATGGCCGTTGCTGAGGAGGACCACTTCGTCGTTCTCGTAGCTGACGTCACAGCCGCCCGGGCTCTCGCCGGCCCAGTCCAGGACCTCGCCGTAGAAGATCGCGGCGTCGAAGGCGTCGCGGGTGCGCAGCAGCAGCCAGGCGGGCGCGTCCTTGTGACCGGACTGCCAGTCGGGCAGGAGCGCCCCCTCCCAGATGCCGAAGACGGCACCGTCGCGGTCGGAGGCGAGGGCACCGCGACCGAGAGAGAAGGCGAGCGGGCCGACGGCGACCGTGCCGCTGCGCTCGCGGATGCGGGAGGCGGCCACGTCCGCGTCGGCGACGGCGAAGTACGGCGTCCAGGCGACGGCGACCTGAAGGCGGGGTGCCAGCGCCCCGATGCCGGCGACCGGCGTCCCGTCGGCGAAGGCGACGCTGAACTCGTCACCGAGGGCCGCCCGGCGGAATTTCCAGCCGAGGACGGCGCCGTAGAACTCCTGGGAGGCGCGGAGGTCGCGGGCCATGAGGCTGACCCAGCAGGGTGCGCCGACCATGTCCGCGCTCGACGCGGTGCCGGCGGCGTGGGCAAATCGCTTCTTGTCCATCACAACACTCGTGTCCTGAGGTTACGCGGCGTCCTCGACGTGCCCCGGGACGTGCGGCCGCGGGCCAGGGGGCGGGTGCAGCCGGGATCCGGCTCCTCCTCATAGTCCCCTCAGGTCCGCGTCCCCGCGAGTCGCGCACCGGCTGCCGGGCCGGGAGCCCGGCAGCCGGACAGCGGAGCGCTCAGGCGCGTTCCTCGTCCTGGTACGGCCAGCGCAGCAGGGCACCGAGCCCGCCGACGGGCACGGTGTGGCCGTCCACCGGCGGCACCCGCAGGACCTCCGCGTTCGTCACGACGGCCGAACGGATCAACGCGTCGTCGGCCCGCGCCGACGACGGGTGGATCTCGCCGAGGTACTGCGATTCCGTACGGCGTACGGCCAGCTGGTCGGGGCCGTCGCCGACCCACACCTCGCGATTGCCGTCCGGACCCTCCGGCCGGACGAACAGGGCCGCGATCCGGTGCTCACGCGCGGCCTCGACCAGCGCGGGCACTCCCTCCGCGGTGGCGTCACGGGCGGACAGATAGCGGTCCAGCTCGTCGTCGGCACGCTGGTGCAGCCGGTCCGCGCGGGCCCGCTCCACGTCCTCGTCGAGCAGCCGGTTGCCGCCGTCCGAGCGGCTGCCGTGCTCTGTCTCGACGACGTGAGCGTGCAGCCGTGCGGGGAGCTTGCGGTGCACGGCACGCCGCTGCCGGTGGTCACCTGCGAGGACGACCAGATCGGCGTCGTGGCGGTCGCAGGCGCCGGCCACCGCGGCCGCGGTGGTGGTGGCGTTCTCGTCCCAGGTGTTCTCGACGCTCTTCTGGAAGTGCTGCTCCGACCAGTCGGCGCTCGGGCTGCGGTGCAGCGGCCAGTCCCTGCCCTCGGCCTGGCCGGCGCTGCGGCGGCCGTGGGTGCTGCGGACCTCCAGATCCGCACCCCGGCGGTCGATGTACGCGACGAGGCAGACCGGTTCCTGTTCGGCGAGGTCCAGCAGGGGTGCCACGCGGGGCACGGCCGACCAGGTGATGTCGGCGTTCCCGGGCGGCCGCGCCGTGAGCACGGGGTCCAGTACGACCTCTCCGCCCGTGGCGAAGACGGCACGACCGGCCTTTCCGGGCAGGGTCTCCGGCGCGATGAGCGCCTCGTACACGGCCTGGCCGGTCGCCTCGTCCGCGCCCTGTTCGGTCAGCTCGCGGCAGGCCGCGCGGGCCTGGAGTTCACGCCGGCCGGGGTGCGCCTCGTCGGCCCGGTCCGTGCCCAGATAGACACTGGCCCAGGGGCCGGGACGCTCATAGAGGGGCGCGAGGAATCCGAGTTACATGGGCTACCTCCAAGAGGGCCGGATAGTGCGTCGGGGGCGGGTACCCGTCTGCACAGGAGCAACACGGAAACCGTTGTACGGAAGGAGCACGGCTGTCATGACGCAGGCCGAGAAGAAGCCAAGGGGCATCGACGCCGGCAGCCTCGGCGAGCACGAGCTCATCCGGGAGCTGGAGACCATTCACCGCAGCCGGCACGACACGCTGCTGCACGGCTCGCCCGCCGCGCTCTCCGCACACACCACCCGGATGGCGCAGTTGGAGGAGGAGTATCTGCGCCGCCACCCCGAGCGCTCGGTGTCACCGGGCAGGACGCGGGCGGGTGCGCGCGACCGGCCGGAGGCCGGGCCGGGCACGGGGTGAGCGGTCATCAGCGGTCATCAGGGGTCTTCTGCGGCAGGGCATGGGCGGGCCGGCCGCACTGCCCACTGAACGGGGAGCACGGCGAGGGATGACGCTCTGTCCGGCTGCCGACGCACGCTCTGTCCGACCGCCGGCCGGTGTGCCCGGCGCGGTGGCTGTCCCGTGGTGGCGGGGCCCGCCCCCCCGGGCGGGGCGGAGGCCCGGCCCCTCCAGGGGGGGCCCCGCCGGGTTCGCGGC
>NZ_JBHXSL010000015.1:36697-46274 GCF_042714725.1 Streptomyces sp. NPDC058685 | reverse complement strand
GCCGCCGCCGCCCCCTCGGTCCCCCGGCCGGCCGGTGGGCCCGCGGCGGTGGCGGCCCGGTGGTGCGGGGCCCGCCACCACGGGACGGTTCGTCAGCCGGCCGAGACCTTGGCGAACGCCTCGGTGAACGCGGCGTCGAATGCCTTGAGGTCGTCCGGCTTGCGGCTCGTGATCAGGGTGTTCGGGCCCGATGTGCAGACCTGCACCTGCTCGTCCACCCAGGTCGCGCCGGCGTTGCGCAGGTCCGTCCGCAGACTCGGCCAGGAGGTCACCGTCCGGCCGCCCACCACGTCCGCCTCGATCAGGGTCCAGGGGGCGTGACAGATGGCCGCCACGGGCTTGCCCGCGTCGAAGAACGCGCGGACGAACGCGACCGCCTGTTCGTCCATGCGCAGGGCATCCGGATTTGCTACGCCGCCCGGCAGGACGAGCCCGCCGAACTCGTCGACGGAGGCCTCGCCCACCACCTGGTCCACGGGGAACGTGTCCGCCTTGTCGAGATGGTCGAAGGCCTGGACGCGGCCCGATTGCGTGGAGATGAGGCTCGGGGTGTCGCCCGCCGCCTCGACGGCCTTCCACGGATCCGTGAGTTCGACCTGCTCGATGCCTTCGGGCGCAACGAGAAATGCGATCTTCATGAGGGTCGCTCCTTCGATGGGGCGGCCGGGGAGCCGGTCAGGCCTTCCCCTCCGCCATGCTGATGTCCGCGAGTGCCGAGTCCGGGTCCTGCGCCACCGCCAAGTCGCCGATGCGCAGCATCTCCAGGGGACGGCCGTCCTCGACCACGGGCAGCCGCCGCACCGCATGCGTCCGCATGAGGCGTACGGCGGTCGAGACCTCCGCGTCGGGATCGATGCACACCGGATCCGCCGTGCACACGGCCTCCGCGCTGACGGTCACCGGGTCGATGCCGTCCGCCACGGCGCGCACGGCGATGTCGCGATCGCTGACGACGCCGACGATCCGGTGGCCGTCGGCCACCAGGACATCGCCCACGTCCAGGGCGCGCATCACACGCGCCGCTTCGACGAGGGAGGCGTCCGGGCGGACGGCGGCCACGCCGGCGGCCATGACGTCCCGCACGGGCTGTGCCATGGCTCCTCGCCTTCTCCGCGCGGTCCCGCCGTGGGCCGGCAGGGGACCGGACAGTGTCCGTCGCGCCCCGCAGTACCCGTCGACGGTCGCTGTATGCGGGGAGGCGGTCGTGGGATCGAGATCGACGGACGCGGAGATCGGGGGTTTGAGGGCGATCAGCGCGGAGACCCGCTGGACGGGCCGAGCGGCCATGGGAAAAGGGATGAGGGGTGCTTCGGGTGCGGACGGCGGTCCGCGCCCGAAGCCGTGCCGCAACCGTTCCCCGAACCGCCGTCCCCCACAGCTCGGCAAGCCTTCCGCGAGCATGACGGGCCCCTCCGGGGGTACTCGCGGAAGACCAACCGTCCGTACAGGAAGGTGAGTCAGATGGGCCTGGGTGGGTGCATCATCCTCATCGCCGTCGGTGCGATCCTCACATTCGCCACCGACTGGGAGATGAAAGGCGCCAACCTCGATGTGATCGGCCTGATTCTGATGGCCGTCGGCATCATCGGGGTCGTGACGTTCAGCAGCATCGCCAAACGCCGGCGCGTCGTCGTACCGCCGACCACGCCCGTGGTGACCGAGGAGCGCCGCACGTACGAGTGACGGAACTCGCGGCCGCCGGGTTTGGCGGGGGGTCTCACGGGCACTCGGGAGGCCGTTCACCAGTCCGTACTCCAGCCCCGGAGTCGATCGTGAATCGTTCCCGTGTCGTCGTCGTCGGAGCCGGCTTCGCCGGCTTCCAGGCAGCCCGCACACTCTCCCGGACCCTTCGGGGCGAGGTGGACATCGTGCTGCTGAACCCCACCGACTACTTCCTCTATCTGCCGCTGCTGCCACAGGTCGCCGCGGGGATACTGGAACCGCGCAGGGTGACCGTTTCGCTGCCCGACATGCTGCCGGGGGTGCGGCTGGTCCTGGGCGAGGCGGATCGCGTGGATCTCGATGCGCGTACGGTCCACTACACGGATCCCGAGGACGGCCGTGGCGAGCTGCGCTACGACCGTCTCGTCCTGGCCGTGGGAAGCGTGAACAAACTGCTGCCCGTGCCCGGCGTCGCCGAGCACGCGCACGGCTTCCGGGGACTTCCCGAGGCGCTGTACCTGCGCGACCACATCACACGTCAGATCGAGCTGGCCGGCCCCGGCCCCTTCACCGATGAGGACGTCGCACGACGCACCTTCGTGGTCGTCGGGGCCGGATACACCGGCACCGAAGTCGCCGCGCAGGGACAGCTGTTCACCGACGCCCTCGCCCGCAGGCAGACCGGGCAGGGCGTCGGTGGCCGGCCGCGCTGGATGCTCCTCGACATCGCCGACCGCGTCCTGCCCGAACTCGACCGCACGCTCTCCCGCACCGCGGACCGGGTACTGCGCGAGCGGGGCGTCCACGTGCGCACCAATACCTCGGTCAGTGAGGCGACACGCGACGGAGTGCACCTGGACAACGGGGAGTTCGTCCCCACCCGGACGCTCGTCTGGTGCGTGGGCGTGCGTCCCGATCCGCTGGTGTCCGGCGTCGGACTGCCCGTGGAGCGCGGCCGTCTGCTGGTGGAGCGCGATCTGGGGGTTCCGGGCCGTCCCGAGGTCTTCGCCTGCGGCGACGCCGCGGCGGTGCCCGATGTGACACGGCCCGGTGAGTACACACCGATGACGGCTCAGCACGCCTCGCGCCAGGGCAAGCTGGCGGGCCACAACGTCGCCGCTTCCCTCGGCCACGGCGAGAAACGCCCGTACGAACACCACGATCTGGGATTCCTCGTCGACCTCGGCGGCGTCAAGGCGGCCGCCAACCCACTGGGCATACCGCTGTCCGGACCGCTCGCAGGAGCGGTCACCCGCGGCTACCACCTCGCGGCCATGCCGGGCAACCGCGTACGCGTCGCGGCCGACTGGCTGCTCGATGCCGCTCTGCCCCGCCAGTCCGTCCAACTGGGCCTCGTGCGCTCATGGTCGGTCCCGCTGGACAGCGCGTCACCGGAGCGGGCCAGGGTCCCGGGCGGTTCCTCCAAGGAGCATTGAGATGCGAAACGACCAACTCGCAGAACTCGGACAGCAGTTGCGGGTGGACTCCGTCCGCGCCGCCGACGCCGCGCAGTCGGGTCACCCGACCTCCTCCATGTCGGCCGCCGACCTCGGTGCCGTACTGCTGGCCAACCATCTGCGCTACGACTTCGCGCAGCCCGACCACCCCGGCAACGACCGGCTCATCCTGTCCAAGGGGCACGCCTCACCACTGCTGTACGCCATGTACCGTGCCGCGGGCGTCATCGACGACGAGGAACTGCTCACCTTCCGCCGGCTCCACAGCCGTATGGAAGGACATCCGACACCCCGCCTGCCCTGGGTCGACGTGGCCACCGGATCGCTCGGCCAGGGACTTCCCGTCGGTGTCGGCATGGCCCTCGCGGGCAAGCGGCTCGACCAGATCCCCTACCGCGTCTGGGTTCTGTCGGGCGACAGCGAGATGGCCGAGGGCTCGGTGTGGGAGGCCGTGGAGCACGCCGCCTACGAGCATCTCGACAACGTGACGCTGATCATCGACGTCAACCGGCTGGGACAGCGCGGTCCCACCCGCCACGAGTGGGACCTCGACGCCTATGCCCGCCGGCTGCACGCTTTCGGCTGGCACACCATCGAGATCGACGGCCACGACGTGAGCGCCATCGACTCTGCCTTCGCCGAGGCGGAGTCGACGATCCAGAAGCCGACCGCGATCATCGCCCGGACCCACAAGGGACGCGGGGTCCACGATGTCGAGGACCGTGAGGGCAAGCACGGCAAGCCCCTGCCCGACGCCGAGAAGGCCATCGAGGAGCTGGGCGGACCGCGCTTCATCACGGTGGACGTGGCGGCGCCGCCCGCTGCACGCGTCCTGTACGGATCACGCGGCGGCCGGGCGGAGATGCCGGCGTACGACGTCGGCACCGCGGTCGCCACCCGCGACGCCTTCGGGGAAGCGCTCGCCGCTCTCGGCTCGGTGCGCCCGGAGATCGTGGCCCTGGACGGCGAGGTGGCCGACTCGACCCGCACGGCCGCCTTCGCCAAGGAACACCCCGACCGCTTCTTCGAGTGCTACATCGCCGAACAGCAACTGGTCGCGGCGGCGGTGGGGATGCGCACCCGCGGCTACATCCCGTTCGCGTCCACCTTCGCCGCGTTCCTGACGCGTGCCTACGACTTCGTCCGGATGGCGGCGGTGTCGCACGCGCCGATCAATCTGGTCGGCTCGCACGCCGGCGTCGCGATCGGTGAGGACGGTCCCTCCCAGATGGGCCTCGAAGACCTGGCCATGTTCCGTGCGGTGTACGGCAGTACGGTGCTGTACCCGTGCGACGCCAACCAGACCGCCCGGCTGGTCGAGGCCATGGCGGACCTGCCCGGCATCGGCTACCTGCGCACCAGCAGGGGCGAGACACCGGTCCTGTACGGGCCCGACGAGGACTTCCCGGTCGGCGGCTCCCGTGTGCTGCGCTCCGGCGACCAGGACCGGGTCACCGTCGTCGCCGCCGGCGTCACCGTCCACGAGGCCCTGCGGGCAGCCGACCTGCTGGAGGCCCAGGGCATCGGCATCCGCGTCATCGACCTCTACTCGGTCAAGCCGGTCGACGCCGCGACGCTCCAGGAGGCGGCCGGGGCCACCGGCTGTCTCATGACCGTGGAGGACCACCGGCCCCAGGGCGGTATCGGCGACGCCGTCGCAGCGGCCCTGTCGGACGGCCGCCCGCTGCCCCGCCTGATCCGGCTCGGCGTGCAGAACATGCCCGGATCCGCCACGTCCGCGGAGCAGCTGCATCTCTCGGGCATCGACGCCGAATCGATCGCGGCCGCGGTGCAACTGCTCGTGGAGGAGGCCGTGGTGCGCTGATCGCGGGCACCGCTGCCGTACGGGAGACGAGGGAGGCGCGATGAGCACGAAGAGCGTGCGGGCCGGACAGCACACCGTGGAGATCCACCGGCCCGACAAGAAGCTCTTCCCCGACGACGGCCTCACCAAGGAGGACATCGTCGGCTACTACCGCGGCATCGCGCCCTTCATGGTCCCCCATCTGAAGGACAGGCCGCTGATGCTGGAACGGCATCCCGACGGCATCGGCGGCCTGCGCTTCATGCAGAAGCAGACACCGGACACCTACCCGGAATGGATCCACCGCGTGGAGGTGGACAAGGCCGACGGCACGGTGGTCCACCCGGTCTGCGACAGCACGGCGACCCTGCTCTTCCTCGCCGACCAGGCCACGCTCACGTTCCACCGCTGGCAGTCGAAGGTGAAGCAGCTGGATCGGCCCGACCGGATGGTCTTCGATCTGGACCCCGCCGAGGACGACTTCGAGGCCGTACGCCGGGCGGCCCGGCAGCTCGGCGAGCTGCTGGACGAGCTCCGGCTGCCGTCGGCGCTGATGACGACGGGGTCCAGGGGACTGCATGTGATCGTGCCGCTGTCCGGTGACGCGGACTTCGACGAGACCCGGGCGTTCGCCCACGACGTGGCGGAGAAACTCGCCGAGCGTGATCCGGACAGGCTGACCACCGCCGTACGGAAGAAGGCCCGGGAGGGCCGGCTCTATCTGGACATCCAGCGCAACGCCTATGCCCAGACGGCCGTCGCGCCCTACTCGATACGGGCGAAGCCGGGCGCACCCGTCGCCACGCCGATCACCTGGGAGCAGTTGGAGGACCCCGAACTGACCGCGCGGCGCTGGACGGTGAGGGATGCTCAGGAACAGGCTCGGAGGAAGCCGTGGGAAGGGATGTGGTCCCGTGGCCGGTCGCTGGCGCCCGCCCGCAGGAGGCTCGAATCCCTCGGCTGAATTCGGTGGCGAATGTCGGTGAATTTCCCGAGGCGGCCGCGACACCCATGCGAGCGACCTGTCGACGTTTCTGTTTGAACGATTAAGGAAATTGGCCCGGGAACGCCGCGTTTGATGCGATGCGGCAGGGGCAGGCGCAGATTGTGCTTCGGACCGGAGGCACGTCCGTGGAGCGGAATCACGCCCCGGCGTGAGCGAGTCCACCGGCCCATGGACGCCATCATTCCCGTTCGCACCGTGAGGGAGTGGCGCGCATCATGCGCACACACGCGAGCACGAAGCACATGCACCACGACGCCCCCGACACCCAGGCCGCGTTCGACCGGCTTTCCACCCTTCCCCCGGGTCATGAGCGCGACATACTGCGCCAGGACCTGGTGAACGCCTGGCTTCCGATGGCGGAGCGCCTCGCCGCCCGGTTCAAGAACCGCGGCGAGACCCTGGAGGACCTGCGCCAGGTGGCGGCCCTCGGCCTGGTCAAGGCCGTCGACCGGTACGACCCCGATCGCGGCTGCGCCTTCGTCAGCTACGCCGTGCCGACGATCACCGGAGAGGTGAAGCGGCACTTCCGGGACCACATGTGGTCGCTGCACGTACCGCGGCGGGTCCAGGACCAGCGCAACCGCGTCCGGACCGCCCAGCACGAGCTTGCCCAGACCGTCTCGGGCCGCGCGCCGACCGAGGAGGAGATCGCGGCCAGGGCAGGGCTCTCGCTCGAGGAGACCCGGGCCGGACTGGAGGCCATCGGATCCTTCAGCCCCCTCTCCCTCGACGCGGCGATCCCGGGTACCGAGCGCGGCCACACGATGGCCGACGCCATGGGCAGCTCCGACCCGGCACTCGACGTGATCATCGACCGTGAGGCCGTCAAGCCGAAACTGCGCCGGCTGCCCGAGAGGGAGCGGCGCATTCTCTATATGCGCTTCTTCCGGGACATGACACAGAGCAGCATCGCCGAGGACCTCGGTATCTCCCAGATGCACGTGTCGAGACTGATCAGCCATTCCTGTGACCGGCTGCGCAGGGAAATCATGCAGGACGCCGCATAGAGCCGGGGGTGCGGTTCCGTGACGGGACGGGAGGCTCCCGATGGCCCGGACAGAGGCCGACCGGGACCGCGGCCGTGAGGAGACGGAGGAGGAAAGGGCCGACCGGAAATGGACGGATCTCCTCCAGGAACTGCGCGTCGCCCAGACCGGTGTCCAGATCCTGTTCGGATTCCTGCTGACCGTGGTCTTCCAGCCCCGGTTCACGGGTCTGTCAGAGACCGACCAGGACATCTATGTGGCGACCGTGATGCTGGGTGCGGCGACCACCGGGGCGCTCATAGGGCCCGTCTCCTTCCATCGTCTGCTGACCGGCAAGCGACTGAAGCCGCAGACGGTGGTGTGGGCTTCGCGCCTCACCGTCCTCGGGCTCGTCCTGCTGCTCTGCACCATGGCCTCCGCGCTGCTGCTCATCCTGAGGGTGGCCCTGCACAACTCCCTGGCCATCTGGCTGGTGGTCGCGATGGTTCTGTGGTTCGTCGTCTGCTGGTTCCTGCTGCCGGCCTGGGCCCGTATCCGGCATGCCGACGAAGCGCAGTCCCAGCCGAACAAGCCGGAGGACTGATCCGACGACGCTTCGCCGGCGAGGATCCGGCGGGGCGTGCAGTGCGCGAGGGGAACACCTTCCGGGTCGCGGGCGCCTCCGGTCTCCTCAGGCCGTGGGCGCACCCGGTCTCCTCAGGCCGCGGGCGCCTCCGTGATGTCCAGGAAGACATGGTCGGCCTGCGGCCAGGTCGCGGCGATCCTCTTCTTGATCCGCACACAGACGAGTTCGACCTCCTCGCTGTCGAACCCCGGTGTCAGATCGACGCGCGCGGCGACCAGCGTCGAGTCCATCCCGAGCCGCATGGTGAGAAGCTCCGCGACATTGTCGATCTCGGGCTGGCCGTGGAGGAATTCGCTGAGACGCTCCCGCAGTTCGGGAGTGACCGCCTCGCCGATCAGCCGGTCACGGGCCTCGCGGCCGAGCCGGTAGGCGACGTACACGAGCAGCAGACCGATCGCGAGCGAGGCCGACGCTTCCCAGACGACCTGACCGGTGATCATGTGGAGTCCCATTCCGGCCATGGCGAGCAGCACACCGAGCACGGCCGTGCCGTCCTCGGCTATGACCGTGCGCAGGGCGGGATCAGCCGCGCCCTCCTTCTGCCCGCGCAACTGGTAGAGGGCGCGCACCAGTGAGCCGCCCTCGGCGATCAGGGCGACGGCGAGCACCGCCAGCCCCGCGAGATAGCCGGCGTGCGACTCCTGCCTGTCCTCGCCGAGCGCGTGGATGCCCTGGTAGAAGGAGAAGCAGCCGCCCATGACGAAGATGCCGACGGCGGCCAGCAGCGACCAGAAGTAGCGCTCCTTGCCGTAGCCGAACGGATGGCGGGCGTCGGGCGAGCGGCGGCTGCGGCGCAGCGCGACCAGCAGGAAGACTTCGTTGACGCTGTCCGCGACGGAATGTGCCGCCTCGGAGAGCAGTGCGGGCGACGCCGTGACGAGCCCGCCGACCGCTTTGGCGGCGGCGATCAGCAGGTTGGCCGCGAGCGCGACCAGCACGGTGATCCGGGTCCTGGCGTCGGTTTGCTGGCGATCCACTGTTCTCACCGTAGGTAGGGGCCGGTTGAGCACCGGCCGTGCCCGGGCGGCATGGACGAGTGCCGTGACCAGGTACCCCGGGACAATCCGCGCGAACTCCTGCGTGAACGATCGCTTCACGCCAACTGCTGCGACAAGCCCGGGTAATGAGGAGGTTTAGAAACCGGAAGAGGGGGGTGGGGCGGGTGCCCACAGTTGAGGTGGTGGCGGTACTGTGCGCGCACCGCCAGAAGGGTGGCGCGGCAACAGTGGAGGAATCAGTGACAACCAGCAACACATCGCGGCGGCGTTCCGGGGCCCTCATAGCGGCCGCGGCCGCCGGCGTCCTCGGCGTCGGCCTGGCCGCCGGCCCGGCGTTCGCCCACACGCCGAAGTGGTCGGCGAGCTGCACCGAGGTCAGCGTCGACCTGACCGCCTACGGCGCCAAGTCCGAGAACACCGTGACGATCACCGCGGACGGCAAGGACCTGCTGCCCACCGAGACGTTCCAGAACGAGTTCCACAAGAAGATCGAGCTCCCGAAGCACGACAAGGAGCTCGCCCTCCGCCTGATCGTGAAGGCGAGCGACGGCGAGAAGTTCTCGGTCGACGACACCAAGACGGCGCCGGTGTGCGAGGACGACGACAACCCGCCGCCGTCGGCGACGCCGTCGAACACCCCGAGCTCCTCCGCGCCGGCCCCGTCCGAGGCGCCGAGCACCACGCCGCCCACCACCGACGCCCCGGTCCCCTCCAGCGCGCCGACCCCCAACGCGGGCACCGACGACCTGGCCGAGACCGGCTCCTCCAGCTCCACCCCGCTGATCGCCGGCGCTGCTGCCGTGGTCATCGTCGCGGGCGGCGGCATCATGTGGGCCGCGCGCAAGCGCCGCAACACCGCCTGAGACCGCTCGCCGGCCCGTGACGGGCCGGTGAGAGCGACGTGACCAGCGGGCCGGACGTCACAAGACGTCCGGGCCGGCGTGTGTTGGGGTTTTTGAAGCCGCGGGGGGGGGGGTGTTGGCGGGCGCGTGGCCCGCGGCGATCCGGCGCGCCGGGCCGGGGTTTGCGACCGGATCGG
>NZ_JBHXSL010000015.1:0-36687 GCF_042714725.1 Streptomyces sp. NPDC058685 | reverse complement strand
AATTCCACCCACCCCCCGACACACTCCAAACACGCGGGGGGGGGGGGCTGTTTTTTCTTTATCCCCCCCCGGGGCCCGGCCCCCCACCCCCCCCCCCCCCCGCCGTGTGTTGCGGTATGTCAAGCCGCGGACGGGGTGTAGTGCGCGGCCTCGTCGCCCTCGACGATCCGGCTCGCCGTGCCGTCGATGCCGACCGGAACGTCTCCCGCGACCGTCACGCGGTGCAGCAGGCGCGGCAGGTCGCCGTAGTCGTCCGGGGCGTAGTGCTGGGTGATGCGGTTGTCGAAGAGGACCAGGTCGCCCGGCGCCCACGTCCAGCGCACCACGTTCTCCGGACGGGTCACATACGCCTGGAGGATCCGCAGGATGTCGCGGGACTCGGACGGCGACAGACCCACCAGGGACTGGGCGAACCCTCCGATGAACAGGCCCCGTTCGCCCGACTCGGGGTGGACCCGCACCACCGGGTGCTCGGTGCGGTACTTGGTGGACACGAACTGCCGCCGGTGCTCCGCGGCCTTCTCGGACTTCGGCTCCGCGTAGTCGTAGGCGTTGGTGTGCACGGCCCACAGCCGGTCGGCCAGCTCACGGAGCGCCTCGGGCAGATCCCGGTAGGCGGCCGCCGAGTTGGCGATCAGGGTGTTGCCGCCGTACGGAGGGACGACCAGGCTGCGCAGCGTGGACGCCTTCGGCGGGGTACGGACGAAGGTGACATCGGTGTGCCACTGGTTGGCGCGGATGCCCTCGTCGCCGTCCACCGGGAGGATGTTGGGCCGGCCGTCGACGGACGGGACCGTCGGATGGGCGGTGGTCAGTTCGCCGAAGAGGGAGGCGAAGCGTATCTGGGCCGCGTCGTCGAGTTCCTGGTCACGGAAGAAGAGTGCCTTGTGCTCCAGGAGCGCCGCGTTGATCTCGGCGGTGATCGCGGGGTCGAGCTCCCCGGAGATGTCGACGCCGAGGATCTCCGCGCCGATGCGGCCGCCGATGCGGCGGATGTCGAAACCGGTGCTGCTCATGCGGATGCTGCCTTTCGTTGGGACTTCGAGGGTGCTTGGCCGAGGACGTGCGGTGGTCCGGAGAGGGGTCAGGAGGCCAGGGCGGTGCGGCCCGCGGGGCGCTCCAGGCCGTAGTGGTCGCGCAGGGTGCGCCCGGTGTACTCGGTGCGGAACAGACCGCGGTCCTGGAGCAGCGGGACCACCTGGTCGACGAAGTCGTCGAGTCCGCCCGGGAGATACGGCGGCATGATGTTGAAGCCGTCCGCGGCACCCTCGGTGAACCACGTCTCCAGCTGGTCCGCGATCTGCTCCGGCGTCCCGGCGAAGACGCGGTGACCGCGACCGCCGCCGAGGCGGGCGATGAGCTGCCGGATGGTGAGCTCCTCGCGCCGGGCGAGCTCCGCCACCAGCGTGAAGCGGGACTTGTTGCCGTTGATGTCCTGCTCTTCCGGGAGGTCGGGAAGCGGGCCGTCCAGGGGCAGTCCGGTGAGATCGGTGCCGAGCATCCCGGACAGCTGCTGGAGCCCGTACGCAGGCACCTGAAGCTCCGTCAGTTCATCCTCGAGCGCCAGCGCCTCGGCCTCCGTCCCGCCGATGACCGGGCAGATGCCGGGCAGGATCTTGAGCTGCTCCGGCCCGCGGCCGTACTTCGCGAGCCGCGACTTCAGGTCCTTGTAGAAGGTCTGCCCGTCGGCCAGCGTCTGCTGGGCGGTGAAGACCGCCTCTGCGTACCGGGCCGCGAACTCCTTGCCGTCCTCGGACGATCCGGCCTGCACCAGCAGCGGATGGCCCTGGGGGGAACGCTGCACATTGAGCGGCCCGTCGACCCGGAAGTGGGTGCCGCGGTGGCCGATGGCGCTGACCGCACCCTCCTCGGAGTAGACCCCGCGCTCGCGGTCGATGACGGGCGCGTCGTCCCGCCAACTGTCCCAGAGCTGCTTCGTCACCTCCAGGAACTCGGAGGCACGCTCGTAGCGCACCGCGTGCTCCAGATGCTCCTCGCGGCCGAAGTTCCTGGCCTCGGCGACATTGCCCGAGGT
Source organism: Streptomyces sp. NPDC058685 (assembly GCF_042714725.1). Classification (NCBI taxonomy): domain Bacteria; kingdom Bacillati; phylum Actinomycetota; class Actinomycetes; order Kitasatosporales; family Streptomycetaceae; genus Streptomyces; species Streptomyces sp. NPDC058685. The sequence continues at coordinate 34,652 of NZ_JBHXSL010000015.1, read as the reverse complement.
GACGATGTTCCAGCCCGCGCGGCCGCCGCTCAGATGGTCCAGCGAGGCGAACTTCCGCGCCACGTGGAAGGGTTCGTTGAAGGTGGTGGAGACGGTGGCGATCAGCCCGATGTGCTCCGTGGCGACGGCCAGCGCGGAGAGCAGGGTGAGCGGTTCGAAGCCGCCGACCGCGTTGTAGCGGGCGTTGCCCCACAGCGCGACGCCGTCCGCGAGGAAGAGCGAGTCCAGCTTCCCGCGTTCGGCGGTGCGGGCCAGCTCCTGGAAGTAGGACAGATCGGTGATGCGCTCCGGCTGGGTGCGCGGATGGCGCCAGGCGGCGTCGTGGTGGCCGGCGTTCATGAGGAACGCGTTGAGATGGAACTGACGGGGAGTCTCGGCTGACATCTGCTGTTTCCTCTAGATTCCGGTCGGGGTGCGCCAGGAGGTGAAGCGGCGCTCCAGGGCCACGAGCAGCTGGTTGAAGGCCACACCTATGGCGGAGATGGTGATGATCCCGGCGTACATCTCGGGGATCGCGAAGTTGAACTGCGAGGAGTTGACGAGGTAGCCGAGGCCGGCCTTGGCGCCCACCATCTCGGCGGCGACCAGGACGAGGATGGCGATCGCGCCGGCCAGCCGGATGCCCGTGAAGACGGTGGGCACCGAGGCGGGCAGGATGACCTTCTGGAAGATCTTCGGGGCGGGCAGGTCCATCGAACGGGCGAGCCGCAGAAGGGTCGGATCGACGCTGCGCACGGCGCTGATGGTGTTCAGCAGGATGGGCCAGGTGCACGCGTAGAGCACGATGGAGATCTTCGAGGTCTCCCCGATGCCGAGCAGGAGGACGAAGACCGGCAGCAGAGCCAGCGCGGCCGTGTTGCGGAACACCTCCAGCAGCGGCCCGAGGAGGTCGGCGAGCGGCCGGTACCAGCCGATGAGAAGTCCGAGCGGTACGGCGAGCGCCACCGCGAGCCCGAATCCGGACAGCGAGCGCACCAGGCTGGCCTGCGCGTGCTGGGCGAGCTGACCGTCCGTCAGCAGCCCCCACCAGGCGACGGCGACCTCGGAGAAGGGCGGCAGGAACGTCCGGTCGACGAGCCCGAGGCGTGGGGCGATCTCCCACACGGCCAGGAGCGCGGCGACGGCGACCGTCCTGGTGACCACGGTCAGCAGGGCGCGCCCGGTGAGGCCGGCCACGCGGGGGAGTGTGCCCTTGCGGACGGGGGCCACCGGGGTCGCATCCCCGCTCCGTGCCGGGCCGGCCGCCTCGGGGGCCTTCGTCGCAGCGTGCTCGGCGGTCGCCGTGGCGGCTTTCTCGGTGGTGATGCTCATGGTGTGACGGCCTCCCTCTCCTGCTGCTGGGCGCGGCTGACCTCGTCGCGCAGCAGGCTCCAGATCTGATGGCGGTGGTGCGCGAACGCGGGGCTGGAACGCGGATCGGCGGTGGCATCCCGGTCACCCAGGTCGATCGGCACGACCTCCTTGATCCGGCCGGGCCGGGAGGTGAGCACCGCGACGCGCTGCCCGAGGTGCACCGCCTCGTCGATGCCGTGCGTGATGAACACGATGGTCTTGCCGGTGCGCTGCCAGATCCGCAGCAGCTCGTCCTGGAGCGACTCGCGGGTCTGGGCGTCGAGCGCCGCGAACGGTTCGTCCATCAGCAGCACATCGGGGTCGTAGGCAAGGCTGCGGGCGATCGCCACGCGCTGTCGCATACCGCCGGACAACTCGTGCGGATGCCGGTCCTCGAAGCCGTCGAGACCGACGAGCGCGAGGTACTCCCGGGCCCGGGCGGCTCGCTCGCGGCGTGGCACCCGGGTCGCCTCCAGCCCGAACTCCACATTGCCCTGGGCAGTACGCCAGGGGAGCAGGGCGTACTGCTGGAAGACGATGCCCCGGTCGAGGCCCGGTCCGGAGACCGGCCGGCCGTCCAGCAGGATGCGGCCCTCGGAGGGCTCGGCCAGTCCGCCGAGGAGATCGAGGAGCGTGGACTTCCCGCAGCCGCTCGGACCCACCACGACCAGGAACTCGCCGGGGGCGATGTCGAGGTCGATACCGTCCAGAGCTGTCACCGGCGTCTGCTTTCCGCGCACGGGAAAGGTCTTGCCGACACCCTGGAAACTGATTTTCGCCGTCATCGGTCAGCTCCCCGTCTTCTTGCCCGCGTTGAACTCATTGGTGTAGAGGTCCGGGACCTTCACCCGGCCGGACTCCAGCTCGCCGCGCTCGGTGAGCCAGTCCGCCCAGTCCGACAGCTCCTTCTCCGCGATCCGGCCGCCGGGCGCGGACACGCCGTAGGAGCGCCAGTACTTGAGCGCGGCGTCCGTCTCGTTCCTCTTCCGCTTGGCGACGATCTCGGTCATCTTGGCGACGACCTCCTCGCGGGGTGTCGTACGGGACCAGTCCAGAGCCCTGCCCACCCCGGTGACGAAGGTCTTCGCCGTCTCGGGGTTCTGCTCGATGAAACGCTCGGTGAAGACATAGGTGCCGGCGCTGAAGGCCCCGCGGAGGTCGAAGTCGCTGAAGAGCTTGCGCACCCCGCCCGCCTCCAGGGCCTTGTCGCGCAGGATGCCGCCGAGGACACCCACGTCGATCTGCCGCTGCCGCAGCGACTGCTCGGTGTTGACGGGCGGTATCACGATCCGCTCCACCTGCTTGGCCTCGGAGCGGCTCAGCCCGTTCTTCTTGAGGTAGATGTCGAGCATTGCCTCGTGATGGGCGCCGAGGGTGTTCATTCCGACCTTTTTGCCGATGAGGTCGCGCGGGGAACGAATCGCGCTGTTCTCGGTGACGTAGAAGCCGCTGAAGGCGTATTTGTCGGAGCCGTAATAGCTGACGACCGCCTTGATGGGAGCCTTGCGGGACGCCAGTTTGACCACGGCCCCGTTGAACGCGCCGCCGAAGTCGGTCTGGCCCGAGGCGGCGGTCTGGATGTCCTGGGGCCCGCTGATGGTGTCGCCCACCCAGTCGAGTTTCACGTCGCCCAGATAGCCGAGTGCTGCGGCGAGTTCGGGCGGGGTGACGGCGCCGGCCGAGCCCTGATAGCGGAGTGTCTTGGTATTACGGATGCCGCCGCCACTCGCGGTGCCGCACCCGGCGGCCGCGAGTGCGGAGATGCCGGACAGCACGAGGAAGCTTCGCCTGGAGAAGGTCATGTCATTCCGTTTCGGGGTACGCGAAGGTGCCTGAAAAGCGCGCGAGAAGGACGCAATGCATTCAGGAAAGAGTCGGCGCAAGATGGCAGGGAAATGCCGGGAAAGGTCCTGCCGGGTGTCATCACCGCGCGACGGGCACGAAAGGTTTCAGGCCGTCAGAAGTCCACTGGCGGAGGGACGTGCGCGGGAAGAGAGGTCAGCTGGGCGTGTTTCAGCGGCCGGCGGCACAGAGTGCGCTGGCGTGACGTCGAAGGTCGACGTGCAGGCGCGATACGAGAATGTCAGCTTGACTCACATCGGCGAGAATGGCAGCGATTTCAGGTCGCGTCAATGCGCTGTGGCGGTCGTCTCGCATGGTGAATTGTTACGGCATTCTTTCGCGAATGTGGCCCGACCGGGGCCGTCAGGATCGCGAGACATCCACGATCATGACAGCGCCTGTTCTCCCGACGGTCCCTCAAGCCCTCTGGTGCAACGGCCCGAGCGCCGCGATGCTGTCCGCCGACAGCGCTTACTGCGCGCTCAACCAGCCGTGATCCAGGAGTAGTTGTGATCCCAGGCAGAGCAAGACGGGCCGTCGTGCTGATCGCGACGGCGTCCGCCCTGGCGGCGGGGGTCTCCCCGGCCGCCGCCGACTCGACCCCCGACCCCCGCCCCCGCGACGCGGCCGAAGTGTTGCGCCCCGTTGCGCCGCCCCCCGCGAGCGGAGCTCCCGGAAGCGCGAGATCCGTCGCCGACGGCGACGGCATCGAGACGGCGCGCAGCTCCCGGCCGATCGCTCCGGGCGTCCGGCTCACCTCGTACGACCGGCTCGAGTCCGACACATGGCTGCGGGTCGACGCTCTCTCCGTCGATCTCGACGGCGGCCGTGTGCGGGCCGACTACCTGTCCTCGGGCAAGGTCTCCGAACGCTCCACGGTGTCCCGGCTCGCGGCCGCGCACGACGCCGGCCCCGGCCGGCGCACGGTCGCCGCGATCAACGCGGACTTCTTCGACATCAACCAGACCGGCGCCCCGCAGGGCCCCGGCATCAAGGACGGCAAGGTCACCCACTCGCCGGCCGAAGGGGCCAACCGTGCCGTCGGCATCGGGCCGGAAGGCGCGGGACGCGTCCTCCAGCTCTATTTCGAGGGCACGCTGACCCTGCCCGGCGGCCGGCATCCGCTCGCGGCCCTCAATGCCGCCAACGTCCCGCCCGGCGGCATCGGGGCCTACAACGCGGCATGGGGGAGCGCCGACCGTGCGCTGACCGTGGATGCGGCGACCCCCGTCGCCGAGGCGCTCGTCCAGGACGGCAAGGTCGTGTCCGTCACCGACCGGCCGGGCGGCGGGCCCGTGGCCGAGGGCACCACCGTGCTCGTCGGGCGGGAGGCCGGCGCGACCGCGCTCGCCGCGCTGCGGCCCGGCGACCCGGTGTCGATTCAGTACCGGCCCCGTACCGACAGCGGGTCCGTCCCGCGCACCGCGGTCGGCGGCCGCGAGCTCCTCGTCGTCGACGGCACACCGCAGAACCACGAGGGCGAGGGCAACAACATCGCCGCTCCCCGCACGGCCGTCGGCTTCTCCCGGGACGGCAGCGCCATGCAGGTCATCACCGTCGACGGGCGGCAGGCCGACAGCGGCGGGGTGACCCTCACCGAACTCGGTCTGATGATGCAGCGGGCCGGCGCCCACAGCGCGCTCAACCTCGACGGCGGCGGCTCGTCCACACTGCTCGCCCGCGAACCCGGCAGCGACGCGCTCCAGGTGGAGAACAGTCCCTCCGACGGCAGCGAGCGCACTGTTCCCAACGGACTCGCGTTCACCGCGCCCGACGGCAGCGGCCGGCTCCGCGGCTTCTGGGTGGAGACCCGCACCCCGCCCGGCTCGGCGCCCACCGCCGACCCGGTCAGGGGCGGACACCCGGAGCGGGTGTTCCCGGGACTGACCCGCCGTCTCACCGCCGCCGGATACGACGAGAGCTATGGGCCGGCGGCCGGCGCACCCCGGTGGCGGTCGCTGCGGCCCTCCGTCGGCCGGATGGACGAGCGAGGAGTCTTCCACGCCCGCGACAGCGGTACGGCCGTGATACGCGCCGAACGGGCCGGGGCCCAGGGCAGTACGGAACTCACCGTGCTCGACGATCTCGCCCGAATCGAGCCGACCACCCGGCGTATCGGGCTCGCCGACGGCGACGCCACCGGAAGCTTCGGCATCGTCGGTCACGACGCACAGGGCAACAGCGCCCCGGTCGAACCCGCCGATGTGGAACTCACCTACGACCACACGCGGTTCGACGTCGAGGACGACGGCGCCGGTGGCTTCACGGTGACCTCCCGCACGGGCGGCGGCGCCGGGCAGATCACCGTCAGGGCCGCGGGCGTCACCACGTCCCTGGCCGTCAGCGTGGGCCTGGCCGAACAGCCGGTCTCCTCCTTCGACGACGCCGGCGCCTGGACCTTCAGCCACGCCCGCGCGGCCGGGGCGGTCGCAGCCGTCCCCAACGGGCAGAGCGGCACCGGACTGGAGCTGACGTACGACTTCACCCGCTCGACCGCCACGCGAGCCGCCTACGCCAACCCGCCGCGGCCCATTCCCGTACCGGGGCGCCCGCAGTCCTTCACCCTGTGGATCGACGGGGACGGCAACGGCGCCTGGCCGACCCTGCATCTGAAGGACGCGGCGGGCTCGGACCAGTTGCTGCGAGGGCCGTACGTCGACTGGACCGGCTGGCGTCAGGTCACCTTCAGCGTGCCTGCGGGCGTCGCCATACCGCTGTCGGTGCACCGCTTCTACCTCGCGGAGACCGCCGCGGCCCGGCAGTACACCGGACGCGTCGTGATCGACGGACTGTCGGCGCAGGTCCCGCCCGATATCGCGCTGCCCGACCAGCCGCGCACCGCCGACCCGCTGATCGACTCCGCTGCCGAGACCGGGGACCGGGACTGGCGGTTCGCCGTCATGTCCGACGCACAGTTCGTCGCCCGCGACCCCGACAGCGCGATCGTCCGGCAGGCCCGGCGCACCCTGCGGGAGATCAAGGCGTCCGGGGCGGACTTCGTCGTCGTCAACGGCGACCTCGTGGACGAGGGGTCACCCGCGGACCTGGCGTTCGCCCGGCAGGTGCTCACCGAGGAACTGGGCGGCGATCTTCCCTGGTACTACGTGCCCGGCAACCACGAGGTGATGGGCGGCAGAATCGACAACTTCATCGCCGAGTTCGGCCCCGCCCACCGCACCTTCGACCACCGCGGCACCCGCTTCCTGACGCTCGACACATCGAGCCTGACGCTGCGCGGCGGCGGCTTCGAGCAGATCAAGGCGGTGCGCGCCCAGTTGGACGCGGCGGCGAAGGATCCGGCCGTGGGGTCGGTGATGGTCGTCGAGCATGTGCCGCCGCGCGATCCCACCGTGCAGAAGGGCAGTCAGCTCGGCGACCGCAAGGAGGCCGCGCTGATCGAGCGGTGGCTCGCGGACTTCCGCCGTACGACAGGAAAGGGCGCGGGGCTGATCGGCAGTCATGTGGGCGTCTTCCACGCCGAGCACGTGGACGGCGTCCCGTATCTGATCAACGGCAACGCGGGGAAGTCACCGGCGGGCCCGGCCGACGAGGGCGGCTTCACCGGATGGTCGCTCGTCGGGGTCGACGAGGTGAGCCCGGGCGAGCAGCTGATCGCCCGGCACCGTCCGTGGGAGGGACGGCCGGACTGGGTGTCCGTCCAGACGCGGGCCCATGTCGACGCCCTCACCCTGGAGGCGCCCGCATCGCTGCCTCCCGGGAACAGCGCGGACGTCCGGGCGACGATCGTGCAGGGCACGCGCACGGTCCCGGTCGCCTTCCCCGTCAGCGCGGACTGGACGGGATCGCTGAATCTGTACATCGGCGACCCCGACGACGCCCGTCGGCGGCACGCGGCGGCGTACGACCCGGCGACGGGACGGCTCACGGCGCTCAGACCGGGCACGGTGACCCTCGCGGTGACCGTGGGTGGACACACCCGGAGCGTGGAACTGCGGATCGCCCGGCAGACGGCCGGAGAACGGGCGTCGTAGCCGGAGCGCGGCAGGCACGACCGCACGGCGGGCGGGGACGCACGGACCCGCCCGCCGTGCGGGAAGCCCCGCAACGGGCAGCCTCGGCCCTGCGCCGTGGCCGGAACCGTCGGTCCCACCGGGACCGCGGTCAGCCCTTCGCCAGCCCGAGTTCGTCGTCGCCCAGGGGCTCGAAGAACCGCTCCACGTCCTCGTCCGCCACCTGCGACAGCAGCGCCGGCGACCACTGCGGCCTGCGGTCCTTGTCGACGACCTGGGCGCGCACCCCCTCGGCCAGGTCGGGCCGGGAGAAGGCGGCCGACGACACCCGGAACTCCTGGTCCAGGGCCGGTTCGAGAGCGCCGAGTGCCCGGGCCCGCCGCAGCGCCGCCAGGGTGACCTTCACCGAGGTGGGCGACCGCGTCAGGATCGTCTCGGCGGCCTCCTTCGCCGCCGGCTCGCCGTACGAGACCAGCCGGTCGAGGATCTCCTCCACCGAGTCGCTCGCGTAGCAGGAGTCGATCCACCCGCGGTGCGCGGCCAGTTCACCCTCGGGCGCGGGTCCGGCGTACGTGCGCAACACGTCCGCCACCTCCAGCCGGGCGAGCGACGCGGTGAGTTCCGGCAGACGCCCGGACGGCACGAAGTGATCGGCGAGCCCGCACAGCAGCGCGTCGGCGGCGCCCACCGGCAGTCCGGTGAGGGCGAGATGGGTGCCGAGCTCGCCCGGCGCACGGGCCAGCAGATGCGTACCGCCGACGTCGGGTACGAAGCCGATGCCGGTCTCCGGCATGGCGACCCGGGAGCGCTCGGTGACGATCCGGACGTCGCCGTGCGCGGAGATGCCGACCCCGCCGCCCATCACGATGCCGTCCATCACGGCGACGTACGGCTTGGGGTACCGCGCGATACGTGCGTTGAGCCGGTACTCGTCCCGCCAGAAGTCCGTGGCGCTCCGGTCCCCGGCGAGCGCCGCCGTGCGGATGGCCCGGATGTCGCCGCCCGCGCACAGCCCCCGCTCGCCGGCACCGGTGATCACGACGAGACGCACGGCGTCGTCGTGCTCCCACGAGGTGAGTGCCTCGTCGACGGCGTGAACCATGGGATGGGTGAGGGCGTTGATCGCCCGGGGGCGGTTGAGCGTGATGTACGCGGCGTGGCCCTCGGTGTGCAGGAGTACGGAGTCGTCGCGGGCCATCGGTAGGGTCCTTCCCGGGTGCGGATCTTCGGTCCCATCCTCGCGCACGCGACCCCGTGCACACGAAGCGGAACCCTTCCCGGCAGTCCGACCAGTCGGTATGTTCGGTGTCAGTCGGACACGGCAGGCCGGGCCACCCGGCCGAGGCGACGGAGGGCCCATGTCTCAGAGCGCACCCACGATCGACGGACACTGCGACGACCGCTTCCGGTCGGTGCGCGAGGCCTTCGAGGAGAACTTCCGCGACCGCGGCGAGCTGGGGGCCGCCGTCTCCGTGATCCACGACGGCGAAACCGTGGTCGACCTGTGGGGCGGCTGGGCGGACGAGGCCCGCACCCGGCCCTGGGAGCGCGAGACCCTGGTCAACGTCTGGTCGACCACCAAGGGCGCCACCGCCCTGTGCGCCCATCTGCTCGCCGACCGGGGCGAGTTGGACCTGGACGCGCCCGTCGCCACGTACTGGCCCGAGTTCGCCGCGGCGGGCAAGGACGGCATCCTCGTCCGCCATCTCCTCTCCCACCGTGCCGGACTCGCGGGACTGCGTGAACTGCACACCCTCGAGGACCTCTACGACTGGGAGCTGACCTGCGCCGCTCTCGCCGCCGAGGAGCCGTGGTGGGAGCCAGGCACCCGGTCCGGCTACCACGCCATGACGTACGGCTTCCTGGTCGGCGAGGTCGTCAGACGTGTCTGCGGGCTGCTCCCGGGGGAGTTGCTCCGGAAGGAGGTCACCGGACCGCTCGGCATCGACTTCACCATCGGGCTGCCGGAGAAGGAGGCGGGGCGGGCCGCCGACCTGGTGCATCCCCCGGCCGCGCCGTCGAGCGAACAGGCCGCGATCTTCGCCCAGATGACCCCCGTCGCGCTGGCCGCGCTGGTCAACCCGATCGTCGGCGCGGCGGACGCCAACACCTCCGAGTGGCGCGCGGCCCAGATCCCGGCGGCCAACGGACACGGCACCGCCCGCGGAGTCGCCGCGCTCTACGGGATCTTCGCCGGGCGGGGCGAACACGGCGGCCGGCGAATCCTGTCCCCGGAGGCCGCCGAGCGGATCCGCGAGGGTCAGGGCAGCTGCCGCGACCTGGTGCTCGGCAGGGGCTTCCGGCACGACACGGAGGTGGCGCTCGGACTCTGGCTCAGCGGCGAGAACGGTTCGTACGGCCCCAACCCCCGCGCCGTGGGCCACGACGGCTTCGGCGGCTCGTGCGGTCTGGCCGATCCGGAGGCAGGTCTCAGTCTCGGGTACGTGATGAACCGTATGGGCCCGCACATCGCGGACGACCCCCGGAAGATGGCTCTGGTGACCGCCGCCTACGCATCGCTGTGAGCGGGCGCGACGGCCGCGACCCGGTGGACTCCCGCCCCTCTGCCCGGCCGTGGCCCTTCCGGATTCTTGCAACACGTTCTACCGTGTGCGCCGCGCCGTGACGGTCGCGAGACTCTGGAGGGGCCGTGCACCTCGAATACACGCCTGAACAGCAACAGTTGCGCGCCGAACTGCGCACCTACTTCGCCCGGCTCGTGCCGGACAACGTGTACGCCCGCTACGCCGACCCCGGCGAGCAGAAGCGCTTCTACCGCGAGACCGTCCGCCGCCTCGGCACAGACGGCTGGCTCGGCGTCGGCTGGCCGGCCGAGTACGGCGGGCGCGGGCTGAGCCCCATGGAGCAGTTCATATTCTTCGATGAGGCTGCCCAGGCGGGCGTACCGCTGCCGCTGATGGCGCTCAACACGGTCGGCCCGACGATCATGCAGTTCGGCACCGAGGAGCAGAAGGCGTACTTCCTGCCGAAGATCCTCTCCGGCGAGATCGACTTCGCCATCGGATACAGCGAACCCGACGCCGGTACCGACCTCGCCGCCCTCAAGACCCGCGCGGTGCGCGAGGGCGAGGAGGACACCGGCCACTACACCGTCAACGGGCAGAAGATCTGGACCACCAACGGCGACACGGCCGACTGGGTGTGGCTCGCCGTGCGGACCGACCCCGGCGCGCCGCCCCACAAGGGCATCACCATGCTCCTCGTGCCGACGTCCGACCCCGGCTACTCCTGCACCCTGATCAACACCCTGGCCTCCCACGACACGACGGCCAGCTACTACGAGAACATCCGCGTCCCCGCCTCCCGCCGTGTCGGCCAGGAGAACAAGGGCTGGCGGCTGATCACCAACCAGCTCAACCACGAACGCGTCACCCTGGCCGCGCACGGCACCATGGCGATCCGGGCACTCCACAACGTCCAGCGCTGGGCGGCCGACACAAAACTCGCCGACGGCCGCCGGGTCATCGACCTCGGCTGGGTGCGCGGCCGTCTGGCCCGCACCCACACCCGGCTGGACGCGATGAAACTGCTCAACTGGCAGATGGTGAACGCCGTCCAGCAGGGCACGCTCACCCCGCAGGACGCCTCCGCGGTCAAGGTCTTCGGCTCCGAGGCCCGCCGCGACGCCTACGCCTGGCTCATGGAAGTGGTGGGTGCGGCCGGCCCGCTCAAGGAGGGCTCGGCCGGCACGGTGCTCCACGGCGAGCTGGAACGCGGGTACCGGTCGGCCGTGATCTTCACGTTCGGCGGCGGGAACAACGAGATCCAGCGCGAGATCATTTCGTGGATCGGACTGGGGATGCCGCGGGTGCGGCGATGACGCTGCCGTGACGAGGGCTCACAGCCGGCACCGGGATCCACATGGGGACTCGAAGGTGTCGTCATTCCTGCCTGCCAGGAGGCCCCCGGATCTCCCCGGGGGCCTTGGCCCGTGTCACCTCTGTTCCCGGCTCCGGGGCGGGTACCCGGGGTACCCGCCCCGAGGCCGGGGTTGCTCACGGGGCGTTCAGCCCGAACACCTGCTGGCTGGTGTTGCCGGCCGCCGGGCTGTTGATGTTGCTGTTCGTGCTGATGTTGTTGAACAGCGGGATGACACCGTTGAGGTTGATGGGAAGAATCGATCCGCCTCCACCTCCGCCGTTGTCGTCGTCGCAGTCGCCCCCGGTGATGTTCGTGGGGTCGGAGTACGAGGCCGCGGCGCTCCCTCCACCCGAGACCGTGACCGTGTTGGTCACCGTGCACGGAGCGTCCTCGGCGACCGACACCGTCAGCTCGAGTACCGGAAAGGACTGGAACGGCCCCACCACGGTGTTGTTGGTGCACGTGATCGACGTCGTGGTCACGTCGCAGTCCCAGGAGGACTGCGACAGTGTGCCGCTCACGGTCAGGCCCGCCGGCAGCGTGTCCGTGAGGGTCACTGTTCCGGCGGTCGAGTCGATGGTGCTGCGGTTGCTCACCTGGAAGCTGTAGACCCCGGTTTCGCCCCGGGCGAAGTCGCCCGAGTGGAACTTCGCGACGGCGAGCACCGGCGCTGCCAGTGCCGGTGTGGCGCCCACCGCGAACGGAAGGACGACACTCGCCCCGAACACCGTGGCCAGGGCGGCCATGCGCCGCCCCAACGGATGCCTCATTGCCATGAACATTCTCCTGTCGCGTGACGTACCGCGTGGCTCACCCCGTGGCATGAGAGCTGGGGCGCCGGACGCGGGAGGACTGCGCATGGACAACGGGCCGGCGGACAGCCGGCCACTGGGGCCGGCGCCCACGTCACCCGATCGCCCGCGCAATGCGCTCGCCTGTACCAACGGACTCGCCGAGGGCTCGTCGGTGCGGGCACGCGCCAGGAGGCTGTCGTCAGCGGACGACGTCGAAGACGTTCTTCTGCAGACCGTTGGCGTAGACCTCGTGCTCGACGAGCTCCAGCTTCTGGGTGTCCTTGTCCGTGTCGCTGAACAGGCGCTTGCCCGCGCCGAGCAGGAGCGGGAAGACCAGCAGGTGGTACCGGTCGATCAGGCCGGCGTCCGAGAGGCTCCGGTTGAGGGTGGCGCTGCCGTGCATGATGATCGGGCCGCCCTCGGTCTCCTTCAGAGCCGCGACCTCGTCGAGCGAACGCAGAATGGTGGTCCGGCCCCAGTCCGACACCAGGTCGTCGTCGGTCAGCGTGGTGGAGACGACGTACTTCGGCATCTCCTTGTAGTCGGAGAAGTCCTCCATGCCCGGCCAGACCGGGCTGAACGCCTCGTAGCTGGTCCGCCCCAGCAGCATCGCGGTGGCTTCCTGCTGCTCTCTGCCCTTGATCTCGTACGCCTCGGGGAGGAATTCCATGTCCTTGAAGGTCCAGCCCGAGTTCCGGTAGCCCGGCTCGCCGCCCGGCGCCTCCACCACGCCGTCGAGCGAGACGAAGGCGGTGCTGATCAGGGTGCGCATCGAAGTGTCTCCCAGGTGTCTCGTGATCGGGTGTCGGCAGGTTCGGCCGGCCGGCTTCGACCGGACCACCCCTGCGCGACGCAACTCTCCCTCACTGACCGCTGATCGTGGTGGAACTCATCGGTCATCACCACTCCACGGGCCCGGGCACCCGAGATGAGGCACGTGGCGCGCCGCGGGTGCCCGGGGACCTGGGTGGTCAGCCGGTCGCTGTGGTGGTCAGCCCGTAACGGTCACGAGTTCGGGACCGTTCGTGAAACTGCCTCGGGTGTCGCTTCGCCGTACGGCCCGTCGCTCTGGTGCGGCGAGGGGGAGGTCCGGTTCGCCGAGCAGCTCGATGAGCGAGGCGCGGGCGCGAGCCACTCGGGAACGGACCGTTCCCACCGGGCAGTTGAGGGCCGCGGCGGCCTCTGCGTAGGGCAGTCCCAACAGCTGCGTGAGGATGAAGGCCTCGCGGCGTTCGGCCGAGATCGTGGCCAGGAGTTCCGCGAGGGCGATGCCGTCCTCGAAGCCGGGGCTGTGCCGCGGCTGGGCCTGTTCCGCGGCGGTCTGCCAGTCGGTCCTGTCGGAGAGCTTCGGCCGGGCCGCCGCATGACGCAGGCTGTCGACCACGGTGCGGCGTGCGATGGACAGCAGCCAGGTGCGGGCGGACGAACGGCCCTCGAAACGGTGCAGGCTGCCGAGAGCCCTGAGGAACACGTCCTGCGTGAGGTCGTCGGCTGCCTGGGGATCGGCGCTGAGGTAGGCCACATAGCGCCAGACGTCGCGGTGCAGCGCGCGGACGAAACGGTCGACCCGCGCCGGATCACCGTCCCGAGCGGAGAGCGCCAGGCGGGTCACGTCCGCGTCGCTTTCGGGGGTGTGGCGCGGCGGCCTGGGCGCGGCGGGACAGGGGAATGGGTACGAGGCAGGGGTCATCGCCAGAAGTCCTCACGGGAAATCGGGTTCCGGCGTCGCGCTGACGGGCGAGGCCGGTGAGTGGTACGGCCTGCCGGACGGCACGGCCGATGCCCGATGCGCGTCGTGGAAGACTCCGCGGCACCGGGGAACCAGCTGTCACAGGACAGCGATCCCCGGTGGCGGACCCCGTGAGGTGATGGCGTGGGTGAGAAGGAGCCGCCGTGGCGTGTGGCCCCGCCTGCTCCGGCGTACGAGAAGGCGTGTCCCCTGTACGGGTGTGGGCTGACGGAGTATCAGCAGCAGGGGGGCGACCAGCCGGCCCGCCAGCGAGCGCAGAACGCGGAACGCCGCCCGCTCCCCGTACGCCAGCCACAGCCCGCACAGCAGTGACGCCAGCAGGTGCGCCGACAGCATTCCGGTCGGTGACATGTCGCCCATGTCGTGCCCGCTCAACGCCGTGGTGACGGTGGCGCCGTCCGCCGGCCCGTGCAGGGCGTGATCGTGGACGTCCATGCCCTCATGGGGCATCGTCATGCCGGGCTGGTGCGCATGGCCGACGTCGCTGACGCTCCGGAGGGCCGCACCGGAGGACGGTGCGGCGGCTTCCCCCGTGCCGAGGACCAAGGACCGTGCCCATTGCCGGGCCAACGAGCTGTCCGTCGGCGGCGACGGGTACACCACGGCCTGTGCCAGCGAGAAGCACGCGTGCATGCCCGCCTGAGCCGCGACGGTCGCCGAGGTGACGACGAGAAGTCCGCGCTCGCGCCCGCCGAGGGCCCAGGCCCCGGCCGTTGTCGCGCCGAACGCGGTGGACATCGCCCACCAGGGTACGGATGTCCCGGACATGAGGATGTGACCGAAGGCAGCGAGCAGCACACAGACGGCGGCGAACACCGCAGCCCGTAACGCTCGACACCCCCGGCCTGACTTCATGGCGCGCTCATCCTTGCATTCCCCCTCGCGGTCGGGCACCCGTCGGTACGGGATTCACCGCGCGCCCCCTCATTCCGGCCCGGGTGTGTGGCGCAGGCCACAACTGCCCGTGGGAACCCGTGTGTTGGGCCGACCGACTCCTGGTGCGGCGGGTCGGGACGGTCGGCGGCGGGAACGGGGGCACGGTGGTGGCAGAGGGCACAGCGGCAACGGTGTCGGCACCGCTGCCGGACACAGGGCCGGCTCGAGGACTCACTTCGCTGCTGACCAGTGCCATGGCCTTCTCGATGCTCCAGTTGTTCCTGCTGGGTGCGCTCGGACCTCGGCTGGTGGACGAACTGGGGATATCGCCGACCGTGTTGGGACTCACCACCACCATCGGCTTCGGGACGGCTGCTGTCCTGTCACCCGTGGGCGGGCGCATCGTGGACCGGATCGGCCCGCGGCGGGCACTCGTCGTCCTGCTGATGGTGTCCGCGGTCGCACTCGCCCTCATCGGCGCCGCGCCCGGAGCCGGTCTGCTGCTGGCGGCGGTCGCGCTGGGCGGCGTTCCCCAGGCGCTCGCCAACCCGGCCACGAACAAGGCCATTCTCGCGTCGGTCCCACCCGCCCGGCGCGGCTCGGTGACGGGGACGAAGCAGTCCGGCGTCCAACTGGGGGCGTTCGTAGCCGGGTTGCCGCTGGCCGCCGCGGCCGGCGGCATCGGGTGGCGGGGTGCGGTCTGGACGGCCGCGGGCGCCGCCCTGCTGACCGGACTGTGGGCACTGCGCACTCTTCCGGCCGACCCGCCGCCACCGCAGACCAACGCACGGGCGTCCCTGGTGCCGCGTGGTTTCGTCGCCTGGCTCGCCGTCTTCTCGCTGTTCCTGGGCAGTGGCATCGCTTCGGTCAACACCTATCTCGCGCTGTTCGGCGTACGGGAGCTGGAGATGGGCCCCGGTACGGCAGCCGCTCTGGTGGCCGTGCTCGGCGTGGCGGGAATCGCCGGCCGGGTGGGGTGGTCGAAGGCGGCCCGGCCGGGGCGCGCCGAGTGGCTGCCCGGATGGCTTGCGGTCGGTGCCGTGGGCGCGGCCGCTCTCCTCGTGGCGGCGCTGTCGGCACGTCCGCTGGCGTGGGCCGCTGCCGTCGCCGTCGGTGTCTTCGCGGTGTCGGGCAACGCGGTCTCCATGGTGCTGGTCATGCAACGCGCCGCACCGGGCCGGGCGGGACAGGAATCGGCGCTGGTCGCCGCGGGATTCTTCGCCGGATTCGCCGTGGGGCCGCCACTCTTCGGCCTGTTCGCGGAGGCGGGACGGTACGGGGCCGGCTGGACTGTGGTGTCGGCCGAATTCGCCGCCGCCGGTGCCGTCGCCCTCACCTGGGCCGTACGGGACCGGCGAGGACGGGCGGGCCGGTCGTCGTGACGTCGACGGGCTGGGCCGACGCCGCCCTGACGGCGGTGATCGACCGTGTCACGGTCACCGCATCGGAGGTCGGCGCACGCTTTCCCCTCTTCGCCGACCCGGACAGCGGGCGGTGGACCACGACGGGGCGCGGATCGTGGACGGGCGGATTCTGGGCCGGGCTGCTGTGGTTGAGGGCGCGGTACACCGGTGCCGAAGCGGACCGGGCGGCCGCATCCCGGTGCACCGCTCGACTGGCGCCGTGGGCGGACGCCGACACCGCCGCCCGGGGCCTGATCCTCTGGTACGGGACGGCCCTGGCCTCTCACGACGCGAAGGCCACAGCGCTACGGGAGCGGGCCGCGCGCGCCTGCCTGGAGGCCGTGGATCCCGAACTCGGCCTCGTCCCCTGGGGATCGGCGCTGGGCGGCCCTCGCCTCCTCGCCCGCGCGGACGGTGTACCGGGGATGGTGCCCCTGCTGGCCGCGGCCGGGCCCGAGGGCGCCGCCGCGGCAGGCGCACATCTGCACCGCCATCTCGAACTCTGCCTCGGTGTCAGCGAGCACCGGCCCTGGACACAGCCCGCCTGGCGCTTCGACGCGGGGTCGGGATGGCAGCCCTGCGAGGACCCGCCTCGGGGCTGGAGCCGGGGAAGGGCGTGGCTGCTCCTGGCGGTCGCCGACGCACTGCATCTCCCGACGCTCTCCGGACCGCGGGCCGAGCCCCTCCCGGGGGCGGCCGAGCGACTGTTGGAACACGGGGCCGCGCTGGACGGCCCGCTCGTCCCGCGGGCCGATGCGTCCCGCCCCGACATGCCCCTCGACACCTCGGCCGCCGCGATCACCGCTGTCGCCCTGCTGAAACTCGCCCGTCTGCCGGGTCCGAGGGCGACGGAGTTCGCGCACCGGGCCACCGCGATCCTGCGCCATCTGGTCGGCACCCATCTCTCCGGACCGCACGCACGCCGGCCTGCCGGCATGTTGCTCGACGGCTGCTACGACGCCGTCCGGGGCACCGCCGTCCGGCACGAACTGATCTGGGGCGACTTCTTCCTCGGCCTGGGGCTGGCGGCGCTCACCGGTTCGGCCGACATCACGGACGTGTAGGACCCGGTCCGCCGTACCCGCGCAGCACGCGCCGTGCCACAGCGGTGATGTGCAACTCGTCCGGCCCGTCGAGAATGCGAGCGGCCCGGCCCGTGCGGAAGAGCGCGGGAAGCGCCGTGTCCGGGCCCAGTCCGGCGGCACCGTGGACCTGGATCGCCGCGTCCGTGACCTGCTGGAGCATACGGGCCGCCGCGACCTTCGCGAGGCCCACCTCGATGTGTGCGTCCTTCCCCGCGTCGATGAGGGCGACTGCCTCATGGACGAGGGGGCGGGTGGTGCGCAGGGCGAGCAGGGCGTCGAACACCTGCTGCTGGACGAGCTGGTGGCCGGCGAGCGGGCCACGGGACCCGCCGCGCGTGGCCGCCCGCCGACACATCAGGTCGAACGCCCGCCCGGCCTGGCCGAGCCAGCGCAGACATCGCAGGGTGCGGCCCCGCTGGAGACGCTCGCCGGCGATGGCGAGCGCCTGACCGCGAGCGCCCACGAGATGGTCGGCGGGTACGCCGACCCGGTCGAGTTCGATCTCCCACTGGCCGGTCGCGCCGAGAACCGGGAGTTCGCGGACGACACGGAAACCGGGGGAGTCGGTGGGCACCAGCAGCAGGGAGAGCCCCTCGCGGTCGCTGGCCTGCCCGTCGGTGCGGGCCAGCACCGTGACGAGGTCCGCGCCGGCGGCTCCCGAGGTGAACCACTTGCGGCCGGTGACGGCCCACCTGCCGTCCGCTTGCCGCACGGCACGGGTTCCGGTCATGAAGGGGTCCGTGCCGGGAACCTCGGGCTCCGTCATCGCGTAGCAGGTCCGTGCCTCCCCGGCCACGAGCCGCCGCAGATACCGGTCACGGACACCGCTCTGCGCGTGCCGCTCCAGCATCGACACATCCAGCAGGGGAGCGGAGCCCAGTGCCGCGGGTCCGTGGTCGCTCGCCCCCTCCGCCTCCGCCAGTTCGGCGTACTCGCCGAACGTGAGGCCGCGGCCGCCCAGGTGCGCGGGCAACGGCAGTGCCCACAACCCCTCCTGTTTCGCCCGGCTCTGCAACTCGCCCAAGGCGGCCGCGGCATCGGACCCGCCCGCGTCCAGGACCGGTTCGCAGGGGATCACGCGATCGCGGACGAACTCGCCGACGCGCTCACCCAACTCACCCAACTCCACTGGGGGACCGCCCCGTCGGCCCACGCCCTCACTGCCTCGACCTGCCACGTCTCTCCTCGAGTTGCCGGGAACTTGTGGGAACGGCTGTCCGACTGTCTCCCCAGGGAACTGGTCGGGTGCGGACGCTCCCGAGTTCCCGGGTTCCGGACGACCGGGCGCCGGCCACCGCCGCGCCAGGAGAGGAGAGGCATGGCATCACCCGTCACCACGCAGGCGGTCCGGCCACTCGACACGCTGCGTTTCGACATCGCGGGACCGCCGCAGATCATGACCGTGGTCTCGGAGCATCTGCGCCTTCTCGGCGCGCGGACGGCCGACGCCGCGCCGGGGGTGGGGACCGAGCCGGCCGGCCGCACGGTGCTGAGCGGCGAGGACTTCGAGCCCGTTCAGGCCCGTACGACGTGGGCCTGCCCCGGGACCGGGATCCATGACGAGGCCACGGTGCAGGCCGCGACCGGCATCATGGCCGTGCACGGCCGCCGCGACGGCTACCCGCGCGGCCTGGCCGTCGACTACGCGTCCGCCGCCACCGGCGTCCTCACCGTGCAGGGCCTCCTCGCCGGGCTGCTGGCCCAGGCGCGCGGAGGTGCTGCCCCCGCCGAGGTCACCACCAGCGCGCAGCGGGCAGGGCTGCTCACCGTCTCCCAGTATCTCGCCGCCTCCGGGGCCGACGAGGGCGAGGCGGCCGAACTCGCCCCCGGCGGCCCGCCGTTCGTCTCGTCCGACGGCTTCCTCTTCGAACTGGAAACCCTGGACCCGGGAGCCTGGGCCGCGTTCTGGCGTGCTCTCGGTGCACCGCCGGAGGCGATACGTGCCGGCTGGCGGCCCTTCCAGTTCCGGTACGCGACGGCCTGTGCCCCCTTCCCGCAGGCGCTGCACACCACGACTCGGGAGCATCCCTGGCGGCGGATCCTCCAGGCCGCATCCCTGTCGGGGGCCGAGGTCTGCGTCCTGCGCGCACTCGCCGAACGGGCGGTCGAGTACGACGGCTCCGCGCCCTGGTCCATGAACCTTCTCGGCCCCGGCCGTCCGCACCCGGCGTCCGCCTCCTCGCCCGAACGCCCTCTCGCGGGTGTGACCGTGCTGGAGGCGGGACGCCGGATCCAGGCGCCGCTCGCCGCGCACCTGCTGGGACTGCTCGGGGCCGATGTGATCCGCGTCGAGCCGCCGGGCGGTGATCCGCTGCGGGGCATGCCGCCGGCGTGCTCCGGCGTCTCCGCCCGCTGGCTCGCGCTCAACCGGGGCAAGCAGGCCGCGGAGGTCGACATCAAGTCGCCCGCCGGACGCCGCCGGCTGCGGGAGATGGCGGCGGAAGCCGATGTGTTCCTGCACAACTGGGCCCCGGGCAAAGCGGCTGAACTCGGCCTGGACGCCGAGGATTTCACCTCCGTCAACCCCGCCCTCGTCTACGCGTACACCAGCGGCTGGGCGGGTCGGCTGCCCGATGCCCCCATGGGCACCGACTTCATGGTCCAGGCCCGCACAGGCGTCGGCGAGGCGGTGCGCCCGGAGGGGGAGACACCCACGCCCTCCCTGATGACCCTGCTCGACGTACTCGGCGGACTGCTCGGCACGGAAGCGGTGCTCGCGGGGCTGCTGCTGCGCGAACGCACCGGGCACGGCGTCCGGGTCGACTCCTCACTGCTCGGTGCGGCGGACACCCTGACGGCCCCCTTCCTGAGCCGGGCGGCTCGCGGTGAGAACCCGAGGCGTCCCGCCGGCTTCCGGCGTCCGCTCCCCACGGCCGACGGCTGGATCGCGCCGAGCGACACGTGCGCCGCCGCGGCCGCCGCCTACGACCTGCGTGACCTGCCCACACGCGACGCCCTGCGACAACTGCGTGCGCACGGCCTCACCGCCACCCGTGTCACCACAGACCTCGCCGAACTGCACGAGGACCCGCGCTTCGCCGGCTCGATCAGCCGCGACACGCACGGTGCCCCCGCCGTTCCCGACCCCTGGAGCTTCACATGACCGTCGAACTGCGCGACCTGCTGCCCGCCGAGCTGCGCCGGTCCTGGGTGGTCGACGGGACCTGCCCCGACCTGGACCTCTACAGCCTCTTCCGGGCCCGTCAGATCATGGACCTGCACCACACCGCGGTCCTCGATGCCAAGGGGAAACTCTGCTACACCGCGCTGGACCGCAAGGTGCGATGTCTGGCCACCGGCCTCAGAGACCTCGGCATACGCCCGGGCGACGTGGTCGGCGTCCAGCTCCCCAACAACCGCAACGCCGTCATCGCCGATCTGGCGCTCGCCGCCCTCGGCGCGATCGCCCTGCCCTTCCCCGTCGGGCGCGGCAGCCTGGAAGCCGAGTGCCTGCTGCGCCGCGCCGAAGCCGTGGCCGTCATCGCGGCCACCGAGCACCGGGGCGCCCACCACGCGGCCGAGCTGCACACCCTGGCCACGTCGCTGCCCGCCCTGCGGCACGTGGTCGCCGCGGGGCCCGGCCCGGCACCCGAGGGAACGATTCCGCTCTCCACGCTGCTGCGCTCCGACCCGAGCGGCTTCGTCCCCGCCCGGCCCGACCCCGACAGCGCAGCCCGCATCCTCGTGTCCTCCGGCTCGGAGGCCGAGCCGAAGATGGTCGCGTACTCGCACAACGCCCTCGCGGGCGGACGCGGCAACTTCCTCGCCTCGCTCATTCCCGACAGGACCCCGCCCCGCTGTCTGTTCCTGGTGCCGCTGGCCTCCGCCTTCGGTTCCAACGGCACGGCGGTCACGCTGGCCCGGCACGGCGGAACGCTCATCCTCCTCGACCACTTCACTCCCGAAGCCGCCCTCGCGGCCGTGGCCGAACACCAGCCCACGCACATCCTCGGCGTGCCCACCATGGTGCGCATGATGCTCGAACGGCTCGACGCCGCGGGCGAGATGCCGGTCACGGGCGGGAAGCCGGTCGCCGACGGACAGCCGGTCACCGTCGACGAGGAGGGTGGGACACCGCCCGCGCTCACTGCTCTGATTCTCGGCGGAGCACCGCTCGACGAGCCCACCGCGGCGGCCGCGGCGCAGGCGTTCGGCTGCCCTGTCGTCAACCTCTACGGCTCCGCCGACGGCGTCAACTGCCACACCGGACTGGGCAGTACGACCCCGCCCACCGACGAGTCCGGAGTGGTCGCCGGCCGCCCGGACCCCCGGGTCGCCGAGATCCGTATCGCCGACACCGACACCCACGCCGAGGTACCGGAGGGCGGCATCGGTGAGATCATCGCCCGCGGCCCGATGACCCCCCTCTGCTATGTCGGCGCCCCCGACCTCGACGCCCGCTACCGCACGCCCGACGGCTGGGTCCGCACCGGCGACCTCGGCTTTCTCGACGACGGCGGCACCCTGCACATCGTGGGACGGCTCAAGGACGTCGTCATCCGGGGCGGTGCCAACATCAGCCCGGCCGAAGTGGAGCGGGAGTTGCGCTCGCATCCGCAGATACGGGACGTGGTGTGCGTCGGCGTTCCGGACGACCTGATGGGTGAGCGCCTCGCCGCGTGTGTCGTGCCGCGCTCCGACGATGTGCCGACGCTCGACTCGCTCGGCCGGCATCTGACACGGCGAGGTCTGGAGCAGCGCAAGCACCCCGAACGGCTGCTCGTGGTCGCGGAGTTGCCGTTGACCCCGGCGGGCAAGCCCGACCGTGCCGCCCTGCGCGAGCACCTGTTCCGGGCCGCGCCGCCCGCCCACGCCGCGCCGTCTCTCGCCCAGGCCGGCTGAGCCGGATGCCGGGTGCGCATCGCGGCGCCCGCATCCCCTTCCGTACGACGACATCGGGACAGGAGAACGGAATGAACCGCAGGAAACTGCTCCAGGCATCGACCGCGATCGCGGCAGCGGGTCCGATGGCGGGAGCCGCCGCCGCACCGGCCGCGGCTGCCCGGCCTGCCCGGGAAGCCGGGAGAGCCCTGCGGGTGCACGTCGTCATGTACGACGGCGTGGAGGAACTCGACTTCGCCGCTCCCTGGGAAGTCTTCTCCGCCGCCCGCTTCTTCACGGACCGAGAGATCGACGTCCGCTACGTCACCGCGTCCGGCCCCGGCGCCGTGCAGGCCGCCTACGGAACGAAGGTCCGCGTCGAGCACGGCTGGTCTCCGCGCACCGCGGACGTCCTCGTCGTCCCCGGAGGCGGGTACGCACGCCGTGAAGCCCCCGGCGTCCGGGCGGAGATCGCACGCGGCACTCTCCCGCGCGCCCTGGCTGCGGCCGTGCGCCCCGGCCTCACCGTCAGCGGCGTCTGCACGGGCACCATGCTGCTGTCCGCGGCAGGTCTGACGAAGGGCCGCCCGTGCACCACCCACCACAGGGCGCGGCCCGACCTCGAGACGCAGGGAGGACTGCTGAAGAACGCACGCGTGGTGGACGACGGCGACCTGGTCACCGCCGGCGGCATCACGTCGGGCCTGGACCTCGCCCTGTGGCTCGTACGCCGTGAACTGGGCGCGGACGTGGCGACCGGCGTGGAGGCCATGCTCGAATACGAGGCCCGCGGCACGGTCTGGACCCCTCCCGCACCACCCCGGCCGCGGTAGCCGCGCACGGCCGAAGAGGCGGGAGGGCGACACGCTGCCCTCCCGCCTAGGTGCGGCCGACACGTACGCCGGCGGACAACGCGCCGCTCAGGAGGCGCCCATGGCCTTCTTGAGCTCCGCCGCGGCATTGCCGTAGACGGGCAGCAGGTCGAGGTCGTCGCCCGGATAGTTGACGATCTTCACCTGCTTCGCGCCGGAGTCCGGCAGGACCGTTCCCGTGGACATGTGCGCGTTGTCCAGGACGAGCGCCGGCTTCTTCTTCGAGAGCTCCGCGAGCTGCGCCGGGGTCACGGCCTCCGGCCCGTAGGTCCCGACGGTGGTGGCACCCGCCAGCTCGGCCGACCAGCCCGTGAAGACCTGGCTGACGACGTTCGGGCTCTTCCCGCCCGGCCAGGCGGCCTTGAGGTCCTTCGCCAGCCTGGCGTACTCCGTGTCGAAGGCGGCCTTCCACGTCGCCGCGGCCTTGTCCGTGCCGAACAGCTTCGCCAGCCTGTCGACCTCCGCCTTCACCTTGTCGGCGTCGTTGTCCAGATTCACCTCGACCAGCTCGGCCTCGGAGCCCGCGGCTTCCTTGATCTTCCCGGCGTACGGCTCGAAGGGCGCGTACAGCACGAAGTCGGCCTCGGCCACGGCCGCCAGATCCGAGGGCTTCGGGTCGTAATCGGGCGCGTGGTGCACGGACTTGGGCACGATGACCTTGATGTTCTCGGCACCGGCGGCCTTGGCGAAGGCGCCTTCCCAGGTGGTGGTCACGACCACCGACGGCTTCCCCTCGTCCTTGCCGCCCGCGCTGTCAGCCGACGCGTCACCGTCGCCCCCGCAGCCGGTGACCAGGGCCAGCGCCGCGCTCAGTGCGACGAGGGAAGGGATACGGAGGCGGTTGCGCGCCATGAGGTGTTTCTCCGTTCGGGTACGAGATGGACGGCGAGGACCACGGCCCCCGCCGTCAGGACGAGGACGGGGCCGGGCGGCCAGTCCAGCCACAGGGCCACGAGGAACCCCGTCAGATTCACGACGATGCCGATGCCGACCGCCCACAGAGTGATCGACTTCAGCGAGCCGCCGAGGCGGCGTGCCGCGAGTGCGGGCAGGAGCGTGAGGGCGTCGACCAGCAGCGCGCCGGTCAGCTTGATCGCCCCGGCGACGGCGACCGCGACCAGGACCAGCAGGACGACGGTCAGCCCGCGCACCGGTACGCCCGAGCACTCGGCCAGCTCACGGTCGTACAGGAGCAGGCCCACCTCACGGCGGCGCCACCAGAACAGAGCGGGAACCACGGCCGCCAGCACGGCGAGGACGACGAGATCCGCGGTGCCGACGGACAGGATGGAGCCCCACAACAGCGCGAACGCGCCGGAGGCGTTGACGCCCGAGACCGCGAGGACGAGCAGGGCGGCCGCGATGGCCAGACTCATCAACAGTCCCATGGCACCTGACAGACCGTCGGGCGTACGGGCGAGCGGGGCCACCCCCGCGCCCGAGAGAGCGCACGCGACGAGCGCGCACAGCATCGGATCGAGCCCGGTCAGCAGGCCGACCGCGATCCCCAGCAGCGCCACGTGCATCATCGCGAACCGCACCGGCATGATGTCCAGGCCGACGATCACCACGCCGATCACCGGCAGGCCGATCGCCGCGAGCAGGAGGGCGAAGGCGGCCCGCTGGACCGGTAGGAGTTGCAGGAGTGCGCCCACATCGGCGGTGGCCGCATTCACCGGACCTCCCGCAGCCGTCCGGCAGCCATCTCCAGCACCCGGTCGCACCGCTCGGCGAGGGTGCGGTCGTGGGTCACCACGAGCAGGGTGACGGGCAGTTCGGTGAGGACGTCGGCCGCCTCCTCCTGACCGGTGAAGTCCAGTGCCGCGGTGGGCTCGTCGGCGAGCAGCACCTGAGCCCCCGCCGCGACGCAGCCGATCGCCCGCGCGAGGTACATGCGCTGCAACTGGCCCCCGGACAGGGTGTGCAACGGCCGTCCGGTCAGTGCCCCCACGCCGAGCCGCTCCGCGGCCTCCCCGGCCTCGGTGGGCGCCGAGCTGCCGGCCAGCAGCTCCTCCCCGAGCAGAGGGAATCGGCCCGCTGCCGGCTTCTGCGGAATCCAGGCACAGGCCCGCCGCCGCCAGGCCCACTCTGCGGAGGTGCGCGCACCCCGGCCCCCGACCAGGATGGTGCCGGTCATCCGCCGGTGCAGACCCAGGACCGCGCGGAGCAGGGTGGTCTTTCCCGAGCCGTTGGTGCCGGTCAGGGCCACCCGCTCACCGGCCGCGATCTCCAGATCCACGGCGGTGACGGCGTCCACCCGGCCGTGACGGCACGCGACCTCCCGCATGCGCACATCCAGCCCACCCATCCCATGCCCCTCTTCGCTCCGACGCCGAGCGGGAGAGGCCGGATGCTGCGCCCTCCCACGCGGCAGTAGTCGGACGGCGGGCCGGGGGAGTTCCCGGGAAATCCTCCGTGCCGTGAAGAGGTCATGCGGCCGGCCGTGCCGTCCGCGGCTCGTGCGGGCCGAAAGCGGGCTACGCGTCGGTGAGTCGGCCACACCCATCAACCGGCACGTCATCCGCGCGGAAGACCGTCAACTGCCCAGGATGCGCACGGCGAGCACCGTCTGCCAGGTCCAGCCGATCGTGAGCGAGACGCGCTGGATCAGGCCGCCCCGATCCACCAACCGTCGATGTTGGCTGAACGCGGCACTCGCCGTCGCCGTCGTCGTGGCGAAGAGCACCCCGCCGGCGATCGAGCAGACGGCCCAGCCCGGCGAGGCGGACGGAGCGAAGACGAAGCAGGCCGCGGTCAGGGCGACCCGGCACGGCCGAGAGCGAGCGAACTGACGGGATGGCGCATCGGTTTGCAGTCCGCACGCGTGGCGCCCTCCACCACGTACGCGAGGGTGAAGAGCGGACCGGCGGCCATCCCACAGACGAGCAGCGCTTGATTGCCCATCGTGTCAACATAAGTTGACAGGGGTGTGTGCGTCCACCCTCATGGTCGCGGCCTCATCGTCGCGGCAGGCGCCGGGGGTCAGCTGTCGCCGTGGCTCAGGGGGTCCAGCTGGGCCGCCGTCGCGTCGTCGGCGCTGGTGGACTCGCTCAGCACGCGGCGGCTCTCATCCGCGGCGAGTTGCTCGCGTGCGGCGGCCGTCGCGTAGCGGAAGGCGTCCGCGCCGACGAGGAGACGCAGGGGCGGGTCGTCCATGGCCACGACGTCGAGGAGCAGGCGGGCCACCTTCGCCGGGTCGCTGGCAGCCAGCGTGTCCGTGTTGTGCATGGCCGCCGAGGCGCCCACGGTGTCGGCGTACTCGGGCCGTATCGGCGCCACCTTCATGGACGACCCCGACCAGTCGGTCGCCATCCCGCCCGGCTCCAGCACCGTGACCTTGATGCCCAGCGGCGCGACTTCCTTGGCGAGCACCCAGGAGAAGCCGCCCACCGCCCATTTGGCGCTCTGGTACGCGGCCAGTCCCGGGGTCGCGAGACGGCCGCCGACCGACGAGACCTGGACGATGTGGCCCGATCGCCGCTCGCGCATGACCGGAAGCGCGGCTTGAGTCAGCCGGACGACGCCGAGGAGGTTGGTGTCCACCTGTGCCGAGAAGTCGTCGAAGTCGACATCCTCGACGGAGGCGATGTTGGCGTATCCGGCGTTGTTCACCAGCACATCGAGTCCGCCGAACCGGTCGAGGGCGGTGCGCACGGCGGCCTTCGCCTGGGCCGCGTCGGTGACATCGAGAGGTGCCACCGCGATCCGGTCACCGAACTCGGCCACCAGATCGTCCAGGGCCCGCGGATCGCGCAGGCCGGCCACGACCTGGTGGCCCGCCTGCGCCGCAGCGCGGACGATCTCGCGCCCCAGGCCGCGGGAGGCTCCGCTGACGAGGAAGACGGACGGCATGGGACCCACTCCAGTCCATCGTGAGGGCGACGGGCGGGCCTGACACGGGTCCTGCGAGATCCCCCGTCACCCGGTCCCGCTCGGGCGCGTGCCCGCCTCAGCTGCGCGCGAAGTCGAGGAGGTCGGCGTTGAACCGATCGGCATACTTGGGGACCATGGACAGGCCGTGGGGTGCGCCCTCGTAGACCTTGTAGACCGCGTCCTTGACGATCTTGGAGGACTTCTCACCGGAGGCCACGATCGGAACGATCTGGTCGTCGTCGCCGTGGACGATCAGCGTGGGAACGTCGATCTTCTTGAGGTCCTCGGTGGTGTCGGACTCGGAGAACGCCTTCACGCAGTCGTAGGCGCCCTTGATGCCCACCGTCATCGACCAGAGCCAGAACGCGTCACGGGTTCCCTGCGTCACGGTCGAGCCGTCGCGGTTGGCGCCGTAGAAGGGCGCGCTGAGGTCCTTGTAGTACTGGGAGCGGTCCGTCGCCACACCCGCCCGGATCTCGTCGAAGACATCGATCGGGAGGCCGTCGGGGTTCGCCTCTGTCTTGAGCATCAACGGGGGGATCGCGCCGAGCAGCACCACCTTGGCGACGCGGCCCGTGCCGTGCCTGCCGACGTAGCGCGTGACCTCGCCGCCACCGGTCGAATGGCCGACCAGGATGACGTTCTGCAGGTCCAGGCCCTCGATGACCGCTGCCAGGTCGTCGGCGTACGTGTCGAGGTTGTTTCCGTCCCAGGGCTGGCCCGAGCGTCCGCCTCCACGCCGGTCGTGAGCGACGGCACGGAAGCCGTTGTCCACCATCAGCTTCAGCTGCGGGTCCCATGAGTCCGCGGTGAGAGGCCAGCCGTGGGAGAAGACGACAGGCTGCCCCGACCCCCAGTCCTTGTAGTAGATCTCTGTGCCGTCCTTGGTGGTGACGAAGGGCATGTCCGTTCCTTTCGCACTGGTCCTGAACACGGCGCATCCGCGCAGCTCGGCCCCCCGGACGGAACGCTGGATGTCACGCCGCGAACCAGCAGCTGACGTGCGAGGGAGCGGCGGAGAGAAGGTCGGCAGCGCAGGGCGACCGGGATGGGCACGTCGTTCGAACAACGGTATCCGAGTGCCGGTGCTTCGGCGCGTCGAGCGAGAGCGCGTACGGCGCTGTGCCGGGCACAGCGCCGAACCGGGCGTGACCGCGCGATCGCCGTCGCCCTACTTCTTCACCCGGTACCGCAAGTGGGTGACGCCGGTGCCTTCGACCACCGCGACGGGCCCCTCGAACTCCACGGGCGTGGTGCCGAGTTCGCCGAACAGCGTCTTCCCGCCACCCAGGACGACGGGTACGAGCTCGATACCGACCTCGTCGAGCAGTCCGGCCTCCAGGCACTGCCGCGCCATCTGCCCACCGTTGACGACGACGTTCTTGTCCCCGGCCACCTCCTTCGCCCTGGTCACCGCGGCCTCGATGCCCTCGGTGACGAAGACGAAGTTCTCGTCGTCCTCGGGACGGTCGTCGGGCCGCTGGTGGGTGAGCACGACGGTCGTCACATCCATCGGATGGCGCCCGCCCCAGGCCTTCGTCATGTCGTAGAGGTACCGCCCGACGACGAGGGCACCGGTGTTCCCCCACTCCGGCCCGACCAGCCCGGCGCTGGCGGCGGAGACGCGGATCGGCGGCACGTCGGGACTGGCGGACGGGATCTCGACGTCGCCGTTGCCGTACCACTGGAACAGCAGGTCGAAGCCGCTCTCTCCGGGGCCGGCGATGTAGCCGTCGAGGGACATCGTGGCGCCGGTGACGATCTTGCCCATGTCGTTGCCTCCTGTGTTGTCTGTGGCTCTCATGCACAGGTCGTAGCCAGGGCCTCGCTTTCGACATCCTGCGCGAGAATTCTTTGCGCGGCCTGCTGCTTCACCAGCGTGGTCGGCCGACTACCGAACGCGCACCCGGCGACGGGCCCCACCCTGCGGCCCCTGCTTCACCTCGCGCAGAGTTCCGCGAAACGGCCCGTGCTGATGTTGCCCCCGGAGAGGATCACGCCGACGCGGCCCGGGAGCCGGTCCACCGCGCCTGTCAGCAGGGCCGCCAGCGCCGTCGCGCCGCTGGGTTCGAGGACGATCTTCAGACGTTCGAAGGCGAACCGCATCGCCTCACGGATCTCGTCGTCACCGACGAGGGCGATCCCGTCGACCAGACGCCGGTTGACGGAGAACGTCAGCTCGCCGGGTGTTTCCGCCGCCTGGCCGTCGGCGATCGTGCGCGGTACGGGAATGGCGACCCGTGTGCCCGCCTCCAGGGACCGCTTGGTGTCGTCCCCGGCCTCCGGTTCGACCCCGATGACGCGGGTCCCTGGATGCACGCCCTTCGCCGCGGTCGCACTGCCCGCGATGAGCCCGCCGCCCCCGACCGGCACCACGAGGGCGCCGAGTTCGCCCACCTCGTCCATCAACTCCAGGGCGGCCGTGCCCTGTCCGGCGATGACATGGGGGTGCTCGTAGGGCGGGACGAGCGCGAGGCCGCGCTCGGTGGCCAGGGCGTTGCCGATGGCGACCCGGTCGCCGGTGTAGCGGTCGTAGGTGACGATCTCCGCGCCGTAGCCGAGTGCGGCGTCGGTCTTGGACCGAGGAGTGTCCTCCGGCATGAGGATCACCGCCGTGGTGCCCAGCTCCCGCGCCGCCAAGGCGATCGCCTGGGCATGGTTGCCCGAGGAGTACGCGGCGATGCCCCGGGACAGCTGATCGGGCGTCAGGCGTGAGGCGGCGTTGTACGCACCCCGGAACTTGAAGGCCCCGACGCGCTGGAAGTTCTCGCACTTGAGGAAGACCTCGGAGCCGACGAGCGCGTCCAGCGTGCGCGAGTGCATGACAGGGGTGCGGTGTGCGACTCCCGCGATACGGACGGCGGCGTCCCGGACGTCGTCCAGGGTGACCGGTGGGTTGTTCGCCGACATGCTTGTACTCCATGGGTTGGTGGGGGAACGAGGCGACGTCACCGGTGGCCGGCCGGTGCACGGGCTCCCTTCGCGCTCGTCGGAGGTGGGCGGATGCTCAGCGTCCAGCCACCGTATGGCACGGTGGATCTCCCCCTGGGTGACGTCGTGGCCCGTGGCCCGTTGCTCGTGGCTCACAGGGAGCCAGGGAGCCAGGGAGCGGCAGGGCTCGGCGTACGCCGTCGAGAAGGTCGAAACGATCCTCGGACGGACCGGGCAGGCGCCCGAGTGGCCACCCGCGTCAGCCGGCCGATGGCACAGCCTCGAGGGATCGCGATGGCGAAGGGAGGCCCACGAAAGGGCTTCCGCGCACCCCACCCACCGCGCGGAACTTCTGCGGAACCAGGCCCGCCGTACGCCGATCTCGCCTGCCCCGGGCGCATTCGACCCGTAGCCAAGTGATCAATGCGAAGGTAAAGTCCCCTGCGTGCTCGGCGCCCTGACCACAGAGGTGCCGGGCACGGTCGAGACCCTCCGAGACCACGAGGGGCCCGGCACGACAACCGGGGGAACGAGTCCGGGGGGACCTGTGACCGAGATCAAGACCACGCGCCCTGCGACCGACAGCACGTGGGCCCTGCCTCTGTCGGCTCTGGCGCCACTGGTGCTGCTCAGGCTGCTGACCGAGCCGTCCACGCCGTGGCTCGCCCTGTCCTGGGCTCTGTGCGTGGCATCCGCGCTGCTCCTGGCCGCCGGATGGGCCGCCGTGCGGCAGAACGGCATCCGGGGAAACACGGCATGGGGCACCTGCGTTCTGGTCCACCTCGTATGGGCCTGGCAGTTCGTCGCACTCATCGCGGAGTAGGTGCGAAGGCGGCAGCGTGGGGAGAAGCGCGCGTGCGCTCCTCCCCACCCCGCCCCGCCTCAGGACGCGGACAGCTCCGACCTCACCTCCCGTGCCGCGGCGACGAGGTTCTCGAGCGACGCACGGGTCTCCGGCCAGTCGCGCGTCTTCAGGCCGCAGTCGGGGTTGACCCACAGGCGCTCGGCCGGGATGGCTTCCAGCCCCTTGCGCAGCAGTTCCGCCGCCTCGGCGACACCGGGGATGCGCGGTGAGTGGATGTCGTACACACCGGGGCCGGCCTCCCGCGGGTAGCCGTGCTCGGCGAGTTCACGCGCCACCTGCATGTGCGAGCGGGCGGCCTCCAGGCTGATCACGTCGGCGTCGAGGTCGTCGATGGCCTGCACGATGTCGCCGAACTCGGCGTAGCACATATGAGTGTGGATCTGGGTGTCGGGCCGCACGCCGCTGGTCGCCAGACGGAACGACTCCGTGGCCCAGGCCAGGTAGGCCGCGTGGTCGGCCGAGCGCAGCGGAAGGGTCTCCCGCAGAGCCGGTTCGTCGACCTGGATCACCGAACTTCCGGCCGCTTCCAGGTCGTTCACCTCGTCGCGCAGGGCGAGGGCGACCTGTCGGGCGGTGTCACCGAGCGGCTGGTCGTCGCGGACGAAGGACCAGGCGAGCATCGTGACGGGTCCCGTGAGCATGCCCTTGACCGGGCGCCCGGTCAGTGATTGGGCGTACGAGGTCCAGCGAACCGTCATCGGCTCGGGCCGGGAGATGTCGCCCGCGAGGATCGGCGGCCGGACGTACCGCGTGCCGTAGGACTGGACCCAGCCGTGCTGGGTGGCGAGATAGCCGGTGAGCTGCTCGGCGAAGTACTGCACCATGTCGTTGCGTTCGGGCTCGCCGTGGACCAGGACGTCGATGCCGGCCTTCTCCTGGAAGGCGATCACCTCCTGGATCTCGGCCTTGATCCGCTCCTCGTAGCCCGCGGTGTCGATCCGCCCGCGGCGCAGGTCGGCGCGTGCGGTGCGCAGTTCGGTGGTCTGCGGGAACGAACCGATGGTGGTGGTGGGCAGCAGGGGCAGGCCGAGGTGGGCGCGCTGGGCCGCGGCACGTTCGGCGTACGGCTGGGAGCGTCGTCCGTCGGTGTCCGTCACCCCGGCCACCCTGGCCCGCACCGCCGGGTCGCGCGTGAGAGCGGAGCCGGCGCGGGAGGCGAGGTCGGCGCGGTTGGCGGCGAGACCGGCGGCGATGGTGTCGGTCCCCTGGCCGAGGCCCCTGGCAAGGGTGACGATCTCGGAGGTCTTCTGGCGGGCGAAGGCGAGCCACCGGTGGATCTGCGGGTCGATGTCGCGTTCCGCGGAACTGTCCAGCGGGACGTGCAGCAGTGAGCAGGAGGAGGCCACGTCTACCCGGTCGGCGAGTCCGAGCAGGGTGCCGAGGGTGGCGAGCGACTTCTCGAGGTCGTTGATCCAGATGTTGCGGCCGTTCACGACGCCCGCGACCAGGCGCTTGCCGGGCAGCCCGCCGACGGCTGCCAGTGCGTCGAGGTTGGCCGCGGCGGCGTCGGTGAAGTCGAGCGCCAGTCCGTCCACGGGAGCCTTCGCGAGTACGGGCAGGGCCTCGCCGAGCCGGTCGAAGTACGAGGCCACCAGAACCCTCGGCCGGTCGGTGAGGGTGCCGAGATCGCGATAGGCGCGTTCGGCGGCGTTCAGTTCGGCCGGCGTACGGTCCTGGACCAGCGCGGGTTCGTCCAGCTGCACCCAGTCCGCCCCGGCCGCCCGCAGATCGGCGAGCACCTCCGCGTACACCGGCAGCAGCCGGTCGAGGAGGGTCAGGGGATCGAAACCGGGCGCCACGCCGGGGGCGGGCTTGGCCAGGAGGAGGTAGGTGATCGGGCCGACCAGCACCGGCCGGGCCGTGTGACCGAGCGCCAGTGCTTCCTTCAGCTCGTTGACCTGCTTGGTGGAGTCGGCGGCGAAGACGGTGCCGGGCCCCAGTTCCGGTACGAGGTAGTGGTAGTTGGTGTCGAACCACTTGGTCATTTCGAGCGGGGCGACGTCCTGGGTGCCGCGCGCCATGGCGAAGTACCCGGCGAGGGCGTCCGCCTCGACGGCGGTGCGGTGGCGGGAGGGGAGTGCGCCGACCATCACACTGGTGTCGAGGACGTGGTCGTAGTACGAGAAATCACCGGTCGGGACCTCGTGGATCCCGGCTTCGGTCAGTTGCTGCCAGTTCGAACGACGCAGGTCCCGGGCGGTCTCTTCCAGGGCCGCTGCGGAGACGCGGCCCTTCCAGTAGCCCTCGATGGCCTTCTTCAGTTCACGGTTCGGGCCCTGACGGGGGTATCCGTGAACGGTGGACCGTGCTGCCGCGGCTGCGGGCTTCGCTGTCACTGAACTCTCCTTCGCGAGTGTCCTGTCACCCGGCGAGGGTGAAGGCGAAGGGAGCACAGACCGGACGGAGGAGGTACTGCGTCGATGACGCACGTGCCCGTCGGTATGTACGCCGACCCGCCCTCGAGGTCACCGGATATCCGCGCACGATCGGTCGTGCGCGGACAGCGGGCAGGTCTTCGGACTCACGGGCACGCCTGCCGGAGATCTCCCGGCGGACACCTACTGGCCGTCGCTTCCCAGGCCCGTACCGGACCCAGTGCGTATGACGGCGGTCGTTCCCGCTCACCGCTGCGGGGCAGTCCCGGATTCCCACCGGGTTCCCTCTTGCGACGCACATGCCTGGCAGGCACGGCGAACCAGCTGCACCCGCCAGCCTAGAGCCCCGCAGGCCACACCGACACCACCGCTCACCATCCGGACGGTGATCCACGGTGTACGGGCTGTCCCGGTGGAGCCGGCGACCACGCTCGGCCGAGGCCGCCCGAGTGCGGGACCACCGCGCTACGAGGTCAGCCGGACCGTCCCCAGGATCTTCCGGACCGTGGCGTCCGGAACCTCGTCCGCCACCCCCTTCGCGCCCACGAAGGTCCAGGAGACGTAGTCGCCGCCGGGGCCCTTGAAGGCGAATGTGGTGACCTTGCCGTCGGTGTCGCACGTGCCCTTCTTCGGCGCGCCCGTGGACATGCCCGTCGCCAGGCTTCCCGTGATGCCGGAGGCCGTGGTGTACGGCTCCACCGCACCGGCTTTGATGCTCTTCCTGTCCGGCTGCGTGTACGCGCCGTAGAGCCACAGGGACACACTGCTGCGCGCCGCGTCATCGGTGGTCTTCGCGCCGCTGTCCCCACGGGTCCCCGCCGAGGCGAGTGCCGTGTCCTCGGGAGAGCCGTCCATGGCGGTGTCGGACCGGCACCACTTCTCCTTGAGCATCGCGGGGCTCGACATGCCGATGAGCGGCTTCTCCTCCGGATCCCGGTCGTCGGCCACGTAGTTGACCCAGCCAGGACCCTTCAGACCCCACTGCGGTGGTACGTCGAAGGCGATGCCCCGCTTGGGATTCACCACCACCTTCCAGCCCGCGACGACCGGCTTCGGATCGTCCGTGTCACGCGGGTTGTCGTCGGCCGGGCTGCCCGAGGCGGACGTCGTCGGACCGGGATCCGCGGTCTTTCCGTCGTCCCCGCCCAGGACCACGAACCCGGTCACTCCGGCGGCGACGACCACAACGAGGGCGGCAGCGACGGCGATGACCGTGGACGGGTGACGGCCACCACGAGGAGGCGGCTGCGGCGCACCGGCCGGCATCGTCGGAGCGCCCGCCCACGGCGCCTGCTGCTCAGGCCCGTAAGGGCCGGTCCGCTGGTACGGATTGTTCTGCCCCGCGTACGGGTTCTGGCCGTCCCCCGGCTGCTGTGACCACATGGAGGAGAACCCTAGAGGTCGCCTCTGACCGGCGGAGACCCCGGTGCCTCCGCGCCGGCCCGAGGAGTTGGCGCGAGCGTGGCTCCGGGGGAGTCGGCGGTTCGCGTGAGCGCGCGCTGCTTTCCGGCGACGCCGCACGGTCACTCACCCGGGTGAGGCCGACATCGGCACGGCCGTTCCGGCACGACCATGCCGTACGCGACGGCCTCTCGCCGCGCGGTTCCAGGGCGCTGAAACCGCTCTGAAACCGCGCTGAACCCGCTGTGCCGCAAGCTCTGCGGCATGACATCGACATCGAACGGACTCGCCATCGCAGCCAAGGGGCTGCACAAGGCCTTCGGCGAGAAGAAGGTCCTCGACGGCATCGACCTGGCCGTGCCGCAGGGCACGATCTTCTCCCTCCTGGGCCCGAACGGCGCCGGCAAGACCACCGCCGTGAAGATCCTCTCCACCCTCATCGCGGCCGACGCCGGCGAACTGCACGTCGGCGGCCACGATCTGGCCGCCGAGCCGCAGGCGGTGCGGGCCGCGATCGGTGTCACCGGGCAGTTCTCCGCGGTCGACGGTCTGATCACCGGCGAGGAGAACATGCTCCTG
>NZ_JBHXSL010000014.1:11136-150494 GCF_042714725.1 Streptomyces sp. NPDC058685 | reverse complement strand
GCCCCGACCGGTGAACGGTCGGGGCAGCGCCCTTGTCGCGGCTGCGGCGTCAGACGCTCCGACGCGGGGCCGGCGGCAGGGCCGCCGGGTAGTGGCTGCCGCCGTGCGCGCTGCCGGCGGGGTACGGCTGCCAGCCCGCGCCCGGGTGGACCGGCTGGGCGGCCGTCGCGAAGCCGGAACCGCGGCTGCTGCTGAGCCCCGTGCCGAACGCCTTGAAGCCGAGGTCCTCCTCGCCGCTGCGGTCACCGGGCAGGGTCCGGAACGACCTCCGGTACTCCGCGTACAGCGCGTCGTAGATGGGTGTGGGCGAACCGGACGCCTCGCGCGCGGGGCGCATGGCGGGGATCTGGCTCCGGTACGGCTGGCGGGAGGGGTCGTATGTGTGCACGTACCTGCAACGACCTACGACCCCGCCCGTCACGCGTCCGGCGTGCCCGGTCGGCGGCCCGCCGGGATCAGGTGCCCGCGAGCGGCATGGCGGCGGCCACCAGACGGCCGCCGGCAGCGGCCTTCTCCAGTGCCTCGCGCAGCAGGTCCTCCCGCGGCTGCTGCCCGATCGAGCCGACCGGCGCGGCGAACACCAGCACCGTGTGCGACTTGTTGGCGGCCGCTCGCCAGCCGTCGGTCACCTGGAGCGGCTGGTGGGCCTGCCACCAGGCGACCGGGCTGCCGCCGCCGGTGCCGGGCTGGAGCACGGCGTGCAGCTGTCCCATGGCGATCAGCACGGACCAGCCGGCCAGCAGCCCGGGCCGGTGGTTCACGTCGGAGATCGGCACGAAGCCCTGCTCGATGAGCAGCGGCAGGAAGTCGTCGCCGCCGTTACCGGTGGTGCCGGGGCGGGCGATCGGGGCGGTCGGCTCGACCACCAGGGCGGGGTGCAGCTCGCCGTCGATGAGCACCAGACCGCTCGTGATGCCCAGGACGGCCTGTCCCGGGGTGGTCTGCGGAGCGGGCTCCTCGGCGGTGATGGACCGCACGGCCCCCTGCAACTGGTCCTCGGTGACCTGGACGACCTGCGAGGGGATGCAGGTGGCGTGGGCGAAGGCGAGTACGGCGGTCTCCTCACCCACGAACAGGACCGTGCTGGTGCGCTCCTGCTCGGAGTCGCCCGGGGTGCGGCAGGAGGTGCAGTCGTAGCTGCCCGGGGCGTTCTCGCCGGCGAGCAGCCGGTCGGCTTCTTCGTCGCCGATCTCGGCGCGTACGTCCTCGCTGACGTCGAGCATGCGCGGCACGGGTGGCTCCTCGGACTTGATCACGGATGCCGGGCGGGTCCCGGCTCATGAAGGGTTCAACGGGTTATCCGGGGCCGGGGTCACGCAAAGGAGGGACGTAATCGAACCGTCCGGCATGCGGACACGAAGGGGTGCGGGCGTCCGGCGGACCGTTCCGGGCGGCAGGCGGAGGTCCGACCGGGTGGGCGTGGGGGCCTTCCGTGCGCGGCGGCGGTGGTCGGGGGAGCCGACTGCCTAGCGTGACCCCGATGCGGACAATTCAGTCAATTTCGACCACTGTTGCGGCTCTGGTGCTGGCGCTCGCGCCCCAGGGCGGCGCCCGGGCGGCGGCCTCGGACGCCCCCGCCGCAGCGGCGACCCCCGTGGTCCCGGCGGCATCGGCGGCCACGCCTGCCTTCGCCTGCGCGGCGACCGGCTGGCCGTGGAACTGCGTCGCCGAGTGCGAGAGCGGCGGGAAGTGGAACACCAACACGGGCAACGGCTATTACGGCGGGCTCCAGTTCTGGCACCCGACGTGGAAGGCGTTCGGAGGCCTCAGGTACGCGCCGCGCGCCGACCTCGCGACCCGTGCCCAGCAGATCAAGGTCGCCGAAGAGGTGCTCCGTGTCCAGGGATGGACGGCCTGGCCCGTCTGCTCGAAGCGGTACGGCCTCAAGGGCCGGGCCCACACCGTCCAGCCCGGCGACACCCTCTCCGCCATCGCCACGCGCTTCCGTGTGAAGGGCGGCTGGCAGGCGCTGTACGAGGCCAACCGGACGGTCATCGGCAACTCGCCGGACCGCCTCACGGTCGGGATGATGCTGGCTCTTCCCGCGTGAGCCGCGGGCTCGCGCCGAACACCGCGGAGCCCTCCCGCGGTTGACGCGCGCACGGCAGGGACGCGGACACCGCGTATGCGGACAGAAGCTGTCCGCATACGCTGGCAGACTCACCTCCATGTTGGAGACCTCGGCACGACTGCTGCGCCTGCTGTCCCTGCTCCAGGCCCACCGCGAATGGTCGGGCGCCGACCTGGCCGACCGGCTCGGCGTCACGCCGCGTACCGTCCGGCGTGACGTCGACCGGCTGCGGGAGCTCGGCTATCCCGTCAACGCCAGCCCGGGCACGGGCGGCGGCTATCAGCTCGGCGCGGGGGCCGAGTTGCCTCCGCTGCTGCTCGACGACGAGGAGGCGGTGGCGGTCGCCGTCGGGCTGCGCACCGCCGCGGGCAACGGCGTCGAGGGCATCGGCGAGACCTCGGTGCGCGCGCTGGCGAAGCTGGAACAGGTACTGCCCAACCGGCTGCGCCGCCGCGTCGGCGCCCTCAACGCCTTCACCGTCCCGATGCTGCGCGCGCCGGAGTCCCGGGTCGACGCCTCCGTCCTCACGGAACTCGCCAACGCCTGCCGGGACAGCGAACGGCTGCGCTTCGAGTACCGCGACCACGGCGGTTCCGTCAGCCGCCGTGCCGTCGAACCGCACCGTCTGGTGTGCACCGAGCGCCGCTGGTACCTCGTGGCCTGGGACCTGGAGCGCGGCGACTGGCGTACGTTCCGTGCGGACCGGATCACGCCCAGGCCGCCGCACGGCCCCCGTTTCGCCCCGCGCACACCGCCCGCCGATGATCTGGCCGCGTACGTCTCCCGGGGCGTCTCGACGCGCGCCTACGCGGTGCAGGCAGTCGTACGGCTGCAGACGTCGGCGGAGGAGGCGGCCCGGATCATCGGACCGTCCGACGGTGTTCTGGAGGCTGTGGACGCGACGAGCTGCCTGCTGCGCACAGGCGCGGCCGGCCTGGAGGTGATGGTGATCCATGTGATGCTCCTGGGCGTCGACTTCGAGGTGGTCGAGCCCGAGGAGCTGACGGAGCACATCAGGACGCTGCGGGACCGCCTCTCCCGGGCTCTGGGCCCGGCCGGCTGACCTCGTCGTGCGGGGTGTCCGGCACGCTCCGACGCACGTTGTCGCCCATCCGCTGGAGCCCTGGCCGGGCGCGCTCGGCGCGTATCCGGAGCGCCGTCACGGGCCGTGATGCTCGCACCCCCGGCGCTCCGACAGAGGGCTTCCCGGCCTCGGGCATGTACGGCCGGAAGGCGGGGTACGCGATCCCGCAGCGGGCCGCAGGCCACGCGTACACACGGGGGACTGTGTAAGGAAGCGGTGAATTCTTCACGGCCCGTCAATTCGCTCCCGTTGTTTGTCCCGGGTTATTCGACCCGGGAATTGAGCGTGGCCGAATGGCTGTCCGCAATTACTGCGGACGCAGTCCTGGACTGCCCGTACGAGTGACAGGGTTTGAGCTGAACGCGTGTCGTGATCCTGTGACAGAAGCGTGACCGGTGGGGCACATGGGGTGGCTACGGCGTGTTGCGCCCTCCGCTTCCGTCACCGTCCGCTGCCACCTACGGTGGATGCCATGGCATCCATACCGAGCCCCTCAGCCCAGCCCGACGACGACGCCGACGCATATGTCGGCCTCTCCGCGGAGGACGCCGAACAGCAGGCCCGAGAGCGCGGCTGGACCACGGTCCGGGCGCTGCCCCCGGGGTCGATCATCACCATGGAGTACCTGGTGGGCCGGCTCAACTTCGAGGTGGAGGGCGGCACCGTCAAGCGCTGCTGGGTGGGCTGAGCGGTCCGCACGGCGGCGGGAGCGCCTCAACTGCCGCACGGCGCGCGGAAGCCCGGCAACGGCCCCTCAGTGGCCCGGGAAGGCCCGCAGGCCGCCCAGAGGGCCCGCGGCGCCCCGCACGCGGTTCATGGGACCCGTGGGGACGCTGAGTTGCCGTACGGCACCGAGACGCACGCCATGAACTCGTCAGGGCCAGAAGCGCGTCGGCCCACGGCGAAGGCCCCCCCCCGGTACGGGGGGGGCCGAGCGCGGGGGGGGCCCCGGGGGGGCCGGACAGGGGGTCAACGCCCCGAGGGGCGGGCCGGGGGGGGGGGGGCGGCGTGTGCGGCCCCGACCGGATCGGTCGGGGCCTTCGCCGTGGGCGACCAGCGGTCGTCCGTCAGCGGGATCAGCCGCCCGTGGCGGGCCGCGAGGTGGGTGGACGCCGGCTGCCCGAAGGCGTCACCGGTGTCCGCTCGGAACGCACGCTGTGCGGGTGCGGTCTCTGCTGGGTGTGGGCGAGCTGGGTGCCCGGCCTGCTCGTGGGGGCCGACGGGCCGCCCACCGCGGCGACCGGTTCCCGGCCCGCACCTTCCTGTCGGCCTCCACCGCGCTGGGGGACCATCCCCGGCCGCGGACCACCTGCGGCCACCGGCAGCGAGGGGGCGAGACGGCGACGCGCGCGCCACTGCTCGCGGAGGTCGAGGATGAACGCCTCCGCACGGCCGATCAGCGGCTCGCACCAGGGCAGCGCGAGCAGGATCAGCAGTCCGGCGGCCCAGCCGAGCAGCACATCGCTCAGCCAGTGCGTACCGAGGTACACGGTGGTCAGGCCGACACCGAGCGAAACGGTGGCGGAGAGCGCCGACAGATAGCGGCGGGCCCGCGGGGTCGTGGCCAGATACGCCAGGATTCCCCAGGTCACGACCGCGTTGGCGGTGTGGCCGGAAGGAAATATATCGCCGCCCGCGAAGAGCTCGGGGGATCCGATCTCAGTCGCGTAGTGGGGGCCGAGCCGGCCGAGTCCGATCTTGACGGCGCCCACCGTCACATTGAGCAGCAACAGCGAGACGCCCAGGGCGAGGAGGGGCCGCAGCGTGTGCTGGCGCCAGGAGCGCCAGCCCAGCCAGGCGGCGACCATCACGGCTGTGGGGCCGCGTTGGCCGAGGACCACGAAGTAGTCGAGAAAGGCGTGCAGCTCGGGCCACTGCTGGTAGGGCCGGAACAGCATGACTTTCCAGTCGATGATCACCAGCCAGCTCGACGCCAACACGGCGACGACGATGGCGAGATAGAACGCAGACGTCCCGCCGAAGAGGGCGAGACGGATGCGGCTCATCCGCGGGATCTCTATCTTCGGCGGTTCCGGCTCCCGGTCCAGGCGGGCGAAGATGTCGGTACGCACCCAATCGACGTTACAGCGAGTGAGTGCGCGACTAGGCCGATCCAGCGTCTTTGTGATGACGATGTGATGTGGAGTATGTCTCAGACTCCGGCTTTATTCCTGGCCAATTCGGAAATCCCGGAGGTCACCCACGCTATTGCTCCGGAGGGCGTGTCGCGGACCCATTCCGCCGGGCAAATTCTCGTTCATGACCTGCCCGTACGGATTTTTCCCCTCGTTCCGAAGAGGCCATGATCCATTTCCTCCGGGGCTGCCGGGCGTGGCGTACGCCACACGTCCACGGCCGAAGTGGTGAGAGATGGACCACGCGCCACCGGCCTGAACTCGCGTACGCTGACGGCTCACTCGCCTCGATGCCGGACCGCCTTGAGGGATCACCCCGTCCCCGGCTGGCCCGCCGAACGCGAGGGACTCACTGGGAGGTAGTACATGTCCGGGACGACCACGGCCGTGGCACGCCTGCGTGCCGCCGCCGGCGGTGCCAACCGCTGGGTCGTCCTCGTCGTCCTCTGCCTCAGCCTGCTGCTCGTCGCGCTGGACGCGACCGTGCTGCACGTCGCGGTGCCCGCCGTCACGGAGGATC
Source organism: Streptomyces sp. NPDC058685 (assembly GCF_042714725.1). NCBI lineage: Bacteria > Bacillati > Actinomycetota > Actinomycetes > Kitasatosporales > Streptomycetaceae > Streptomyces > Streptomyces sp. NPDC058685. Next base: position 144,684 of record NZ_JBHXSL010000014.1, on the reverse strand, counting down.
TGCGCCCGAGCGGCGTGGAACTGCTGTGGATCGTCGACGCCTATCCCCTCATCTGCGCCGCCCTGCTGATCCTCTTCGGCACCCTCGGCGACCGGATCGGCCGGCGCAGAGTGCTCCTGCTCGGTTACGCGATCTTCGGCATCGCGTCCGCCGTCGCCGCCTTCGCCGCCACCCCGGACATACTCATCGCCGCACGCGCCCTGCTGGGTGTCGGCGGCGCGATGATCATGCCGGCGACGCTCTCGATACTCCGCGCCGTCTTCCCCGACCGGCGGGAACGGGCGATGGCGATCGGCATATGGACCGCGGTCGCCGCGGTCGGCGCCGCCACCGGACCGGTCCTCGGCGGATTCCTCGTCGAGCACTTCTGGTGGGGCTCGGTCTTCCTGATCAACATCCCGCTGATGGCGCTGATCCTGCCCATCGGCCGGCTGCTGCTGCCGGAGTCCCGGGGGAACTCGGACGGTCCGTGGGACGTGCTGGGCGCCCTGCTCGCCGCCGCCGGTGTGCTCGGTGTCGTCCTCGGCGTGAAGCGGCTCGGTGTCGGGCACGGCCTGCTCGACGCCCGGACGGTCGGTCCGCTGCTGGTCGGCGCGGTGCTGCTGGCGATTTTCGTACGGCGGCAGCGGCGGCGCGAGCACCCCCTCATAGATGTCCGGATGTTCGCCCGCGCCACTTTCTCCACCTCCGTCGGCTGCATCGTGCTGGCCATGCTGGCGCTGGTCGGCCTGGAGCTGATAGCCGTCCAGTACCTCCAGCTGATCCTCGGGCTCAGCCCGCTGGAGACCGGGCTGCGGCTGCTCCCGCTCACCTTCGCGGCCATGGCCGCGGGCGCGACGGGCTCCTCCACCCTGCGCCGCATCGGCCCGCGCGCGATGGTCGGCTGGGGCTTCGTGCTCACCGCCGCGGCCGTCCTGCTGCTGGTGATGATGGGACAGCACGACCGGCCCTGGCTGCTCACCACCGGATTCGTCCTGCTCGGCTTCGGCCTGCAGACCACGCTCTTCGCTGCGTACGAGTCGATGCTCAGCGAGGCGCCGCAGGAGCACGCGGGCGGCGCGGCCGCCATCGGCGAAACCTCGTACCAGCTGGGCGCGGGCATGGGTATCGCGCTGCTCGGCAGCGTCATGAACGCGGCATACGCGCCCGCCTTCAGCTCAGTGCCCGGAGTTCCGGCGTCCGCGAGCAGAGCCGCCTCCCGTTCACTGGGCGAGGCGTACCAGGTGTCCGAGCGGCTCGGCGGCGGAGCGGGGGAGACCCTGCGCGCGACCGCGCGGCACGCGTTCGTGGACGGTCTGCACATCACGCTGCAGGTGAGTGCCGGTCTGCTGCTGCTGGGCGCGCTCGCCGCGCTCAGGCTGCCGCGGGTCATGGACTGCTCGACCGCCGAGCAGTGTCCGCGCCCCCGGCGGCCGGACGTGTCGATCCCGGCGAGCCGTGAGCCCGTCGAGGCGACCGGGTCTGGACGCGCGGCACACTGAGTCGTACCGTCGGGCGGAGCTGGTAACTACCACTGCTAGTTTTCTTCATCCGCTCTGTCAGCGCTGCCGGAGGCCCTGAATGTCCGCACCCGCGAAGCCGCGTTTCGATGCCGGCGATCCGCTCGGCATCGACGATCTGCTCGACCCCGAGGACCTCGCGGTCCGCGACACCGTCCGCAGCTGGGCCACCGACCGGGTCATGCCGCACATCGCCGACTGGTACGAGCGCGGCGAACTGCCCGGCATCCGCGAGCTGGCCCGTGAGCTCGGCTCCATCGGCGCGCTCGGCATGTCGCTGAAGGGCTACGGCTGCGCCGGAGCCAGCGCGGTCCAGTACGGCCTCGCCTGCCTCGAACTGGAAGCGGCGGACTCCGGCATCCGCTCCCTGGTCTCCGTGCAGGGCTCGCTCGCCATGTACGCGATCCACCGCTTCGGCTCCGAGGAGCAGAAGCAGCGCTGGCTGCCCGGTATGGCGGCCGGCGAGATCATCGGCTGCTTCGGCCTGACCGAGCCCGACCACGGCTCCGACCCGGCGGGCATGCGCACCTACGCCAAGCGCGACGGCTCGGACTGGGTGCTCACCGGCCGCAAGATGTGGATCACCAACGGTTCGGTGGCCGGTGTCGCCGTCGTCTGGGCGCAGACCGACGACGGCATCCGCGGGTTCGCCGTGCCGACGGACGCCCCCGGGTTCTCCGCCCCGGAGATCAAGCACAAGTGGTCGTTGCGGGCGAGCGTGACCAGCGAGCTGGTCCTCGACGAGGTGCGGCTGCCCGCCGACGCGGTCCTGCCGGAGGTCACGGGCCTGAAGGGCCCACTGAGCTGTCTGACCCACGCGCGGTACGGAATCGTCTGGGGCTCCATGGGGGCCGCCCGCGCGAGCTTCGAATCGGCGCTCCAGTACTCACGCACACGCGAGCAGTTCGGCCGCCCCATCGGCGGCTTCCAGCTCACCCAGGCCAAGCTGGCGGACATGGCCGTCGAACTGCACAAGGGCATCCTGCTCGCCCACCATCTGGGGCGGCGCATGGACGCGGGAACGCTGCGCCCCGAGCAGGTCAGCTTCGGCAAGCTCAACAACGTGCGCGAGGCGATCGAGATCTGCCGCACCTCGCGCACCATCCTCGGTGCGAACGGGATTTCCCTGGAGTACCCGGTGATGCGGCATGCGACGAACCTCGAATCGGTGCTCACCTACGAGGGCACCGTCGAGATGCACCAGCTCGTGCTGGGCAAGGCGCTCACCGGCCTCGACGCCTTCCGGTGAGCCGGGACCCCCGGTCCCCGGACGCCGGTCGGTCCTGCCGGCCGGCGAACGCCTCGCTCAGCTCTGGTTGAAGAAGCCGTCCTGCGAGCGGCCCGGGGCCTCCCCGCTGACGACCTGGGTGTCCGACGGGCTCAGCAGGAAGACCCGGGTCGCCACGCGCTCGATGGAGCCGCGCAGGCCGAAGGTCAGTCCGGCGGCGAAGTCCACCACGCGCTTGGCGTCCGAGGGCTCCATGGACGTCAGGTTCACGATGACCGGGACACCGTCCCGGAACAGCTCACCGATACCTCGGGCGTCCCGGAAGCTGGAGGGCGACACCGTGGCGATCCGGCGTCCCTCCTCCTGGGCGGACTCGGAGGCGACGCGCACCCGCGGGTCGGTGACCCAGGTGTTCTCACCCGTCTCCGCACCCTCGGCGTACTCGTCGTCGTAGTAACGCTCGTCGCTGTCCTCGACGAGTCCCAGCCAGGCGCTCGCCTTGCGCACAGATCCCATGGACGCCTCCTTCCACTGCAGTCCGCTCACTGCGGTCTTCCGTCTTCCCTATCCCTATGGTCGTCCATAATGCGGATCGCGCGCCAAGTGGATAGTCGCCGCGCGAGGGATTCGTGACGGTACTGGCACAGAAGATGTGGCGATTCGTCAAGGTTCCTCCTGTGTACGGGGCATGTTCGGCCCAAAATATGAAGTTCGGGCCAGATGGGTGACGTCGGGGACGGACGGGTGAACGGATCACTCGATACGATGCGTGCCGCACTGTCGAACGGCTCTCGGGGGAACGTCGTGTTCGGAATAGTCAGGCCATGCAGCCACCGTCTCGGGGACGGGCTCAAGGCCGAGTGGATGGCCCATCTCTGCGGTCTGTGCCTGGCACTTCGTGCCGACCACGGCCAGTTCGCCAGGGTCGTGACCAACTACGACGGCCTGATCGTCTCGGTTCTGACGGAGGCTCAGGCCGAGCGCACTCCCGCGACACGGCGCACGGCCGGCCCTTGTCCGCTGCGCGCGATGCGCACCGCATCCGTGGCCAGGGGCGAGGGCGCGCGCCTCGCGGCCGCCGTCTCGCTGGTCCTCGCTTCCGCCAAGGTGCGTGACCACGTCGCCGACCGGGACGGGATGTTGGCGCGCAGGCCGGTGGCCGCGGCCGCGCGCCGGGTCGCCACCGGCTGGGACCGGGCGGGCGCGCGTACCGGCGCGGCGCTCGGCTTCGACACGGCGGTCCTGGTCGACGCCGTCGACCGGCAGACGGGGATCGAGGCGCTCGCCGGCCCCGGGACCCCGCTGCTCACGGTCACCGAGCCGACGGAGACGGCGACCGCCGCGGCCTTCGCGCACACCGCCGTACTCGCCGGGCGCCCGGAGAACGTGGCCCCGCTCGCGGAGGCCGGACGTCTCTTCGGACGCCTCGCGCATCTGCTGGATGCCGTCGAGGACAGGGAAGCTGACGCCGCGTCGGGTGCCTGGAACCCGCTCACCGCGACCGGCACCTCGCTCGCCGAGGCCCGCCGCCTCGCCGACGACGCGGTCCACGGCGTACGGCTCGCACTGGCCGACGCGCGCTTCACGGACGACAAGCTGGTCCATGTGCTGCTCGCCCACGAGCTGCGGACGTCGGTGAACCGGACCTTCGGCACGACGACCTGTTCGCACCAGGGGCACGGCACACCGCAGAACCCCTACCAGGGCGGTGGGCAGGGGCCGTACGGCAACAACCCCTACGGCAACAATCCCTACGGCGGGAATCCGTACGGCGGCGGCAACCCGGGCGGCCCGGGCCACCCCGGCGGCCCCGGTGGTCCGCCGCCCCGGTTCGGCGGCGAACCGACCCCGCCCAAGCGGCGCGGTCTCCTCGCCGGTTGCGCGGTCTTCACCGGACTCTTCTGCACCTGTCAGATCTGCTGTGCCAAGGAGTACGAGGGGCCCTGGTCGCGCAAGAAGCGTGAGGGCTGCTGCCGGGACTGCGACTGTGACTGCTGCGACTGCTGCAGCTGTGACTGCTGAGGGCGCGGCATCGCACGAGCGGGTTGGCTCCGTGGGGGTGTACGGCCGCACGGGCCCTGCTCTGCGCTCCCGCCTCGGGCTTCCCGAGCCGGCTGGGAAGGGTTGACGGCATGAGCGCGGACGCACAGCAAGCCGGTCAGGACGGGCACGAGCCGCAGAACTGGCAGAAGTGGCACGAACAGCGCGCCGGTTCCGTCTCCGCGCCGTACGGACCGCTCTCGCTCACCGGCACGCACTGGCTCGACGACCATCCGGACGGGCGACTTCCGGCCGTCCCGGGAAGCTGGGTGCCGGACGGCGACGAGGTGGTGCTCACCGTCGGGCCCGAGGACGGTCCGACCGTCGACGGCAGGCCCTTCACCGGCTCGATCCGTCTCACCGCCGACCACGCGCCGATCCCCGAGTCCCGGGTCGCGCACGACCGCCGGCGTCTGGTCGTGCTGCGCCGCGAAGGGTTGTGGGCGGTCCGTGCCTTCGATCCTGACGCACCGGCACGCCGGGCGTTCGAGGGCATCGAGGCGACGGCGTACGACCCTCGCTGGGCCGTGCCGGGGACCTTCCGTGCCTACCCCGAGAGCCGCAGCGTGCGGGTGGAGAACGCCGACGGGCGGGAGCGCGGTCTCGGCCTCGGTGGCGAGATCGCGTTCCCTCTCGACGGCGTGGGGCACACCCTGAGGGTGGCGGTCGAGCAGGACGGCTCGCTGTGGGCCGTGTTCGCCGACGCGACCAGCGGGAACGGTAGCTACCGCTTCCGCTTCCTGCGGCCGTCCGCGCCCGCGGCGGACGGCACGGTGACCGTCGACTTCAACCGCTCGCTGCTGCCCCCGTGCGCCTTCGCGGAGCACTTCATCTGCCCCTTCCCGCCGCCCGGGAACACGCTCGCGGTGGAGATTGCCGCGGGGGAGCGGAACCTCCGCGACCGCTGACCCGTCCCAGCGGCCGGACGCATGTCCCGCAGCCCCGGAGGCGCTCGACCCCCCGGGGCCATAGGTCGTGTCTGCCCGCGGCGGCCGAAAGGCGCCCTTGCGCCGACAGTTGACGGCCCGAATACTCCCGAACAGCGCTTGTCAGGAGCACGGTATGTCCGGTAGTCGGACGGTGCTTCATGGCTGCGCCTCACGGGCCCCGAACCCCACTACGGGAGCCCCCGATTCCCCTCGGGAGGAACGACAAGTGAGGATCAAGCGCACCACCCCCCGCAGTGCCACGGCGAGACGTACCCGCCTTCTCGCCGTCTCCACCGGTCTGGTCGCCGCCGCAGCACTGGCCGTCCCCGCGGCCAACGCCGACCAGTCCCAGACGTTCAGCGCAGCCGAGCTCACCGCCGCGAGCGACGCCGTCCTCGACGCGGACGTGGCCGGCACCGCCTGGAACATCGACCCTGCGACGAAGAGCCTCGTCGTCACGGCCGACAGCACCGTGTCCCAGGCCGAGATAGCGAAGATCAAGAAGGCCGCCGGAAGCAACGCCGACGCCCTTCGCATCGAGCGCACACCCGGCGTCTTCTCCAAACTGCTCGCCGGCGGCGACGCGATCTACGCCTCCAGCTGGCGCTGCTCCGCGGGCTTCAACGTCCGCAGCGGCAACACCTACTACTTCGTGACCGCCGGCCACTGCACCGACGGCGCGGGCACCTGGTACACCAACTCCGCCCGCACCACCACCATCGGCCCCACGGCCGGCTCCAGCTTCCCCGGGAACGACTACGGCCTGGTGCGTTACTCCAACACCTCGCTCGCCCACCCGGGCACCGTCGGAAGCGTCGACATCACCAGTGCCGCGAACGCCACAGTCGGTATGTCGGTGACCCGCCGGGGCTCCACCACGGGCACCCACAGCGGCAGCGTCACCGGCCTCAACGCCACGGTGAACTACGGCGGCGGCGATGTCGTCTACGGCATGATCCGCACCAACGTCTGCGCCGAGCCCGGCGACAGCGGCGGCCCGCTCTACTCCGGCAGCAGGGCCATCGGCCTGACCTCCGGCGGCAGCGGCAACTGCTCCTCCGGCGGTACGACCTTCTTCCAGCCGGTCACCGAGGCGCTCAGCGCCTACGGAGTCAGCGTCTACTGACGCGCGGCGACTGAACCGTCCGGGTCGAGCCCTCGTCCGTATGAAGGACGGGGGCTCGACGCGGCTCTGTCATCTGAGACGATGTCAGGGCGTCGGGCGCGGGAGATACGGGGGTCGCGTGGCAGTGAAACGCATCGGAGTGACCGGCCACCGAGACATTCCCGCCGAGGCCCGGGACCACGTGCGCGCGGTGATGCGCGCCGCGCTCCGCGGACACGACGGCTCGATGGAGGCGCTCTCCAGCCTCGCCGTCGGCGCCGACCAGCTCTTCGCGGACGTCGCGCTCGACTGCGGCGCCGAACTGACCGTGGTCATCCCGAGCGGCGACTACGCGGACGGCTTCACCGACCCCGGTGAACTGGCCCGTTTCCAGCAGCTCCGCGGACGCGCCGCGCGCGAGATCCAGCTCGCCTTCCCGCATTCGACGGACGAGGCCTATTACGCCGCCGGCGCCTACATCGCCGACAACTGCGACCGTCTGCTCGCCGTCTGGGACGGCTGTCCGGCCCGAGGTCTCGGGGGCACGGCGGACATCGTCAGCTACGCCCGTGACCGGGGAAAGCCGGTGACCGTCATCTGGCGCGAGGGCCTGCGGCGCGGCTGATCCCGCCGAGGCCCCTCGGTGCTTCCTTGACGGCGACTCAACTCCCGTGCCGTACAAGCCAGTCCGTGTGCTGGGGCGACACGATGCGTTCGGTCTCGTACACCGCGGACGGCCACTGGGCGTCGGTGACCGAGGTCTCCATCGCCGTGTGCATCGTGGCCAGGTCCTCCTCGACCAACGAGTGGGCCGCGATGAGGGGTTGATGGCGGCGGATCTCGCTCCAGGCGAGACAGGCCGCCGCGGCCGCCGACAACAGACCGCCCACATTGACCGACACGGCGAGCGAGAAGGTGTGCAGCAGCGCGAAGAACAGGGCCAGCAGGGTGAGCAGTCCGATCGACGCCGACCACAGCCGGGTCGCCCGGCGCGAGATCTCGGCGCTGCGGTGGTACCAGTTGCGCTGCTCGATCAGCCGGTCCCGGACATAGGTCTCCTTGCGTATGCTGTACGGCTTGGCGCGCAGCCGCCGCATGGCCGGGGTGATGAGTTCGGCCGCAGCGAGGTCGCTCCCGCCCGTCCGCGGGTCCTCCCAGCCCACCTTGACCAGCTCCCGTAACCCCTCCTCCAGCCGGGCGACGAACAGCTCGTCGGCGTCGGTGGCCCGGGCGTCGAACGGAGTGCCGTGCACGGAGTACCGCCAGCACACCGATTTGATGAACTCGGCCGCGGAACGGTTGAGTTGCCACTGCGACTTTGCTCGGCGGCGCGAGGAACGGTAACCGAGCACCAGAACCCCGATGTACGCCAACGCGCTGAGCGCGCCGGGGAGTTGAAACGTGTCGCCGATCGTCAGGGACGACGGCAGCGTCGCCACGGCGGCTCCCACGACGAGGAGCAGCAGCTGGTAGCGGGTGGAGCCGACAGCCTCACGCTGCCTCGATATGGCTATGGCATCCGAATGATGGAAGAGATCGGGCAGATCGGTGTTGCGGAACACCATGCTGTGCAGTGGGCCGGTAAACCCGGTCATACGCCCCCCTGTCTGCAGTTTTGCCTTCACTCTTTAGACGGAATCGCTCGTTCCGCCCTCTGCTGCGAGAATGTGATGCAACTCTTCTCTTCCGCGACCACAGCTTGAGTTGCTGAGGGTCGCCATGAGAGTAAAGTCGTGCCGCCGGCACTGCAATGGTGCGTGGTATCTGCGCTGTACACAACACAAGGACGGCCCCCATGACGATGCAGACCTCGCGGTCATTCGCTGCTGCGAAGAAGAACCGTATCCCGTTGGCCCAGATCGATGTCCGTGGTGGGGATGCCGCCAAGAAGCTGGCGAGGGTCATGCCGGCCGCCGCTGACCGTACCGTGCGTATCTCTTCCTTCAACTCCGCGCTCTAGACTGGCGGAATGACTGGACCCCTGGTCCCATTCCGCGAGATCGTATTGAAGGTCCACAGCAGATGTGATCTTGCATGTGACCACTGTTATATCTACGAACACGCTGATCAGAGCTGGCGTACCCGCCCCAAGGCAATCTCTGACGAAGCCATTTCCTGGACAGCTCTGCGACTGGCCGAGCATGCCAAGAGTCATGCCCTGCCCTCCGTGTCAGTGATCCTGCACGGAGGGGAGCCTCTGCTCGCGGGGCCCGAACGACTGCGACGCATCTGCGAGGAGCTCACCGCCGCCCTCGACTCCGTCGCCTCGCTCGATCTGCGGATCCACACCAACGGCCTCCAGCTCAGCCACCGGTATCTCGACCTCTTCGACGCGTACGACGTCAAGGTGGGTATCTCCCTCGACGGCGACCGTCTCGCGAACGACCGCCACCGCCGCTTCGCGGACGGGCGCACCAGTCATCCCCTGGTCCTGCGGGCCGTCGATCTGCTCCGCGAAGAGCGCTACCGCCACCTCTACCTCGGCCTGCTGTGCACCGTCGACGTGGCCAACGACCCCCTCGCCGTGTACGACGCCCTCGCCGAGCTCGAACCCCCGCGCATCGATTTCCTCCTGCCGCACGCCACCTGGGACGACCCGCCGGCCCGCCCGGACGGATCGCCCACCGCCTACGCCGAGTGGCTGCTGAGGATCTACGACCTCTGGGACGGGCAGGGGCGGAAGGTGCCCGTACGGCTCTTCGAGTCGGTGTTCTCCACCCTCGCGGGCGGCCCGAGCCTCACCGAGTCACTTGGCCTGGCCCCCACCGACCTCGTCGTGGTCGAGACCGACGGGACCCTGGAACAGGTCGACTCGCTCAAGAGCGCCTACGACGGCGCGGCGGCCACCGGATTCGACGTCTTCTCGCACGCGTTCGACGACGTGGCCGCCCACCCCGGTGTGCGGGCACGCCAGCTGGGCCTCGCCGGGGTGAGCGCCACCTGCCGCCGGTGTCCGGTCGTCCGCTCCTGCGGCGGCGGCCTCTACACCCACCGCTACAGCTCGCGGAACGACTTCGACAACACCTCCGTGTACTGCGCGGACCTCGAAGCGCTCATCCGCGGCATCGAGCAGCGCGCCGGCGCCGGGGCCGTGCCCGCGGCGGTCACCGAGCCGGGCGCGCTGATGGCCGAGCACCAGGACGTGACGCGCACGCTTCTCGCCGAGCTCAACGAGGAGCTGGGCGGCCGCGGCGGCGAGGCCTGGGACGAGGCCTGGGAGTTGACCTGCGACCTGGAGAGCCGGGGCGACCTGCTCGACGAGGTCTGCGGCCACCCGTACACCTACACCTGGCTCCAGGACACACTGGCCGCCCTGCGCGAGGAACGGCAGGGGGCACTCGCGCTCGCGCTGCGGCTCCCGTCGTACCTCGCCGCCGCGCTCGTCACCGGCCGGGACACCACACCGGTCCGGCTGCGGCACGAAGGCGGCAGGCTCCGGCTGCCCGCCCTCGGTGAATTACGGCTGCACGGCACGGCGCAGGACGGCAGCGCCGAGGTGCGATCCGTCGAGGAGGGCTTTCTCGTCGCCGTCGACGGCGGGGAGCCGCAGCTCGTTCGCCTCGACGGCCGGCACCGTGAGGGAAGCGACTGGCGGCCCGTGCGCACGCTCGGCGGCGACGGGGTCCCGCTGCTGCGGCTGGACGACATCGACCCGTACCGCGACTGCTTCGGCGCAGCCGTGCACGGACGGCTCGACGCCCGTGAGACGGCCGTCTGGGACGAGCGGCTGACCGAAGCCTGGGCCGTGCTGGCCGATGCCGCCCCGCGGCAGGCCGCGGAGGCCGGCGAGTGTCTGAGCACGCTCACCCCGCTGGTGTCCGGCGAGGCGTCCCTGCGGGCCCACGGCTTCGGAGCGCTCGGCCTCGCCCTGCCGGAGACGGCCGGGGGACTGGCGGTCGCGCTGCTGCGCGGCTTCCGCCGGGCGAAACTGCACGCGCTCCTGGAGGTCACCGATCTCCATGCACAGGACGGCTGGTGGAGCCATCCCGCGCCCTGGCAGGACGAGGAGGTACCGGTGTCCGAGCTGCTCGCGGGCGCGTACGAGAGGGTGGGCCTCGCCCCCTTCGACCCCGAGGGGGCAGATCAGGCCATGCGCGCCCTCACCACTCTGGAGAGCGCGCCGGAGCTCACGGCGAGCGGGCACCGGCTCCTCGACGAGCTGCGCAAGGAGTGCGGCCGTGGCTGACGGGGAGGACCGGTCCTTCCTGACCCGCGCCGTGCGCGAGCTGGGCGTGGAGCAGGGCATGACGTTGCTGGTGCACGCCTCGCTGCACGCCACGGGACTGCACGCCGAGGCCCTGCGGGACGCACTGCGGGAAGCCCTGGGGGAGGACGGCACGCTGGTGGTGCCCGCCTTCACCGCCGGGAACTCCGACACATCGCCCTCCTACCGCGCCCGGGTGCGGGGCATGACACCCGAGCAGTCGGCAGCCTTACGGGCGGACATGCCGGCCTTCGACCCGGTGCACACGCCGACCCAGGGGATGGGCCGGTTGGCCGAGGCGGTGCGGACCGCCGAAGGGGCCGTCCGCAGCTCCCATCCGCAGACCTCTTTCGCGGCCGTGGGACGGCGGGCCGGGGAATTGCTCGCCGGCCATCCGCTGACCTCGCACCTCGGCGAGGACTCACCCCTCGGAGCGCTCTACCGCGCCGGGGCGCACGTTTTGATGATCAATGTGGATTTCGCCGTGTGCACTTCGTTCCATCTCGCCGAATACCGGACCGGAGCACCTCTGCGCACCTACCGTTGTGTGGTGCAGCGACCGGGTGGGGGTAAGGAATGGACGGAGTACACGGACGTCGAACTGGACGACAGTGATTTCGACGCGATCGGCGCCGCCTTCACCTGGGGTATGGAACAGAAAGGACAACTGGGCGGAAGACCTGCGCGGTTGTTCTCGATCAGGGGCGCGGTCGACCACGCGGTGAGCTGGATGACCGAAAAGCGCTGTTGATTGACTGAACGTCCGGGGGATGGAGTGTGTCGGGCTCCGGAATGATTAATCAGTTCGCATCTCTCAGCGATGCCGGCAGTGGATGCGGGCGTTCACACAGGACGGGGGTCGTGTGTCGGAATCAGGGCAACGGGCGGCTGACCATCGGCCGTACTTCTTTCTGAGTTACGCGCATACGCCGCGGTACGGGGCAGGCGGCCCGGACCCCGACATGTGGGTGGAACGGCTCTTCCGTGACCTCTGCGGTCATGTCATGGCGATGACGGATCTGCCCGCCGGCGCCCCCGCGGGCTTCATGGACCGGGAGATCCGGTCCGGAGAGGGCTGGTCCGAGCGGCTCGGTGAGGTGCTCGCCACCTGCCGGGTGTTCGTGCCGCTGTTCTCGCCGCGGTACTTCGCCAGCGAGATGTGCGGCAAGGAGTGGTACGCCTTCGCCCAACGGGCCATCTACCACCAGGCCAAGAGCAACCGCTCCGCCGAGGCGATCGTGCCCGCGCTGTGGGTGCCGATGCCGCCGGAACAACTCCCCGGCCCCGCGGAGCGGTTGCAGTTCAACCACCGGGCCTTCGGCGACCGCTACGTCACCGACGGTCTCTACGGTCTGATCAAGCTGCGGATATTCGCCGAGGAGTACGAGGCGGCCGTCTACGAACTGGCCAAACGGATCGTCAGCGTCGCCGACACTACGCGCGTCGGTTCCGGCAGCCCCGTCGACTACCGGCACGCACCCAGCGCGTTCGGCAAACCCACCGGCGGCCCCCGTCCGATGCATCTGACGGTCGCCGCGCCCACGAGCCACGATCTGCCCGAGGGCCGGGCCCCCGACTACTACGGCAAACAGTCGCAGGACTGGAACCCCTACCACCCGGACTCCGCACGGCCGTTGGCGTACATGGCCCAGGACCTGGTGCGTTCTCTCAACTACCAGGCCACCGTCTCGTCGTTCGACCACGAGACACCACCGGACAGCAGCCTGCCGCCCACCCGGCCGGAGATACTCCTGGTCGACCGCTGGGCGCTGGAGGACGACGAACGGTGCAGGCGGCTCGCGGCTTTCGACGCCCAGCCGCGGCCCTGGGTGAGCGTCGTCGTGCCGTGGAACCGCGAGGACCCGCAGAGCCGGATATCCGAAGCCGCGCTCGTCGAGAAGCTGGAGCGCACGATGCCGCACCAGATGCAGCAGGGCCGGGCCGCCTGCCGGGCGGCCGCCCGGGGCGTGTTCAGCATGGAGGCGTTCGGGCAGATCCTGCCGCAGGTCGTCGAATCTGCGGCCCAGGAGTATCTGCGGCACGCCGCGGTCTATCCGCCCGCCCCGCCCCCCGGAGCGGGACGCACCGAACGGGTCAGGCTCCGCGGGCCCATGGCCGAGCACGGCACCACCCAGTACGCCCCGAAGACGCGTGGAATCGTTCCCGATGCGGAGGACACGGATGACAGCCAGTCGTGACGGGCGCATCGTCACCTTCTATTCCTACAAAGGAGGTACGGGCCGCACGATGGCCCTGGCCAACACGGCCTGGATTCTCGCCGCGAACGGCAAGCGGGTGCTCGCCGTCGACTGGGACCTGGAGGCGCCGGGCCTGCACCGGTTCTTCCACCCGTTCCTCGACCCCTCCACGCTCGGCGCCACCACCGGCGTGATCGATCTGATCACCGAGTACGCCTGGGCCGCCATAACCCCTGACACCGGCCGCCGCGACGACTGGCACACGGACTACGCCCGGATCCAGCCGCACGCCGTCTCGCTCACCCCCGAGAGCCTCGGCTGGGAGTTCCCGGACGGCGGCACGCTCGACTTCGTCTCCGCCGGCAAGCAGAACCGCGAGTACTCGGCGACGGTCTCCACCTTCGACTGGGACAACTTCTACGACCGGCTCGGCGGCGGTCTGTTCTTCGACGCGCTGCGCGAGGACATGAAGGCCAACTACGACTACGTCCTCATCGACAGCCGTACCGGCCTCAGCGACATCGCCGACATCTGCACGGTCCATCTGCCCGACGTCCTCGTCGACTGCTTCACCCTCAGCGACCAGTCCATCGACGGTGCGGCCTCGGTGGCCCGGCAGATCGACGAGCGGTACGGCGGCCGGGGAATCAAGATCTACCCGGTTCCGATGCGGATCGACGAGGGCGAGAAGGAGAAGGCGGACGCCGGACGCGCCCTGGCCCGGCTGAAGTTCGACCGATTCCCCACCGGGCTCAACAGCGAGGAGTCCACCGCCTACTGGGGCGCCGTGGAGATCCCGTACCGGCCGTACTACGCGTACGAGGAGACGCTGGCCACCTTCGGCGACGAGGCGGGGCTCACCAACTCCCTGCTGTCCGCGTTCGAACGGCTCACCGCCGTCATCACCGAGCAGCAGATCACCTCGATGCCCACGGTCGGCGAGGACGTCAGGCTCCGCATCAGGGACGCCTTCACCCGGCGCCGGCCCGCCCTGCCCGCCGACCTCTTCCTCAGCTATGTCGCCGAGAACCGGATGTGGGCGGACTGGGTCGAGTACCGGCTCACCCGCGCCGGGTTCCGGGTCGTGCCGCGCGACGTCTCGGCCGAGCGCGATCCGGCCACCGACGACACGCACCCCGGCGAACAGGCCGCACGCACCGTGGTCCTGCTGTCCAGCGCGTATCTGAAGTCCGCGCGGGCGGTGGAGGTCTGGCAGCGGTCCGCGGCCGAGGACCCCGGCGGCGGCCGGCACCATCTGCTGCCGGTCCGCGTGGGCGATGTGCGGCTCACCACGCCCTACATCGACCGCAACCCCGTGGATCTCTTCCGGCTCGACGAAGTGAACGCGACCAACGCCCTGTTGCGCGCACTCGACCGTCCCGTCCAGCTCCCCGACAGCGGATCGCCGGGCCCGCGCTTCCCCGGCACCGTCCCGAAGATCTGGAACGCGCCGCCGCGCAACCCCGGATTCACCGGCCGCTCCGTGGTGCTGGAGCGGATGCGCGACCAGCTCGGCGGCGGCATGGCGGTGGCGGCCGTGCTGCCGCAGCCGCAGACGCTGTACGGACTCGGCGGTGTGGGCAAGACACAGGTGGCCCTCGAATACGTCCACCGCTTCATGGCCGACTACGACCTGGTGTGGTGGATCTCCGCCGAACAGAGCGACGACGTGATCGCCGGTCTCGCCGAACTCGCCGTACGCCTCGGCGCGCAGGGCGGCGAGGACATGGCGGCCGCCTCGCAGGAGGCCATCGACCTGCTGCGGCGCGGTGTGCCCTCGTCCCGCTGGCTGCTCGTCTTCGACAACGCCGACGACCCCGAACAGCTCAAGCGGTTCTTCCCGCCGCAGGGGCCCGGGCACATCCTCGTCACCTCCAGGAACCAGACCTGGTCGCAGTACGGCGACGCGCTGCCCGTCGACGTCTTCCTGCGCGAGGAGTCCATCGAGCACCTCCAACGGCGCGCCCGCGGACTCGGCATCGAGGAGGCCGACCAGGTCGCGACCGCCGTCGGCGACCTGCCGCTCGCCGTCGAGCAGGCAGCCGCCTGGATCGCGGAGACCGCCACCCCGGTCAGCGCCTATCTGGAACAACTCAGGGAGCAGGCCGCGAGCGTGCTCGCGCTCAACCAGCCCGCGGGATACCCCGAGCCGGTCGCCGCGACCTGGAACGTCTCCATCGAGCGGCTCAAGGAGCGCTCACCGGCTGCGGTCCGTCTCCTCCAGCTCTGCGCCTTCTTCGCACCCGAGCCGATCTCCGCGAACCTCCTCTACAGCAAGGAGATGATCGACGCGCTCAAGCCGTACGACTCCTCGCTCCAGGAGAAGCTGGTGCTCGGCCGGGTCATCCGGGAGATCGGCCGGTTCGCGCTGGCCAAGGTCGACCAGGTCTCCAACAGCATCCAGGTGCACCGGCTGGTCCAGGCCGTCATCCGGGCACAGCTGACCGAGGAGGAGCAGCAGGACGCCCGGCACGCCGTCCACCGCGTCCTCGCGGGCGCCCGGCCCGACGACGACGAGCCGATCGACAACCCCGAGACCTGGCCGCGGTTCGCCACCATCTGGCCGCACCTCGGACCCTCGGAAGCCCGGTACTGCAAGGAGCCGGAGACCCGCCGGCTGATCATCGACCGCGTGCGCTACCTCTGGAAGCGCGGCGACTGGATGACCGCCGCGACACTCGCGAACGACGTACGCGAGACCTGGCGCGACATGCTGGGCAACGACGACCTCCAGTACCTCTACCTCCGCTTCCACCTCTCCAACATCTACCGCTCCCAGGGGCGTTACGTGGAGGCCAAGGAGCTCGACGAGGTGACGCTGGAGCGCCAGCAGGCCGTGCTCGGCGAGTCCCATCCGCACACCTACATGACCACCAGCGGCCTCGCGATGGACCTCGGCACCCTGGGCCAGTACGGCAGGGCCATGGAGCTGGCGACCGAAGCGCACGAGGGTTTCAGCCAGATCTTCCACGAATCCCACCCGCGGACGCTCGCGGCCGCCAACAACCTGGCGCTGAACCTGCGCATGGTCGGCCAGTACGCCCGCGCCCGCGAGATCGACCAGGACGTCTTCGACCGGCGCACCGAGGTGCTCGGCCCGGAGCATCCGTACACCCTGTCCTCGGCCATGAACCTCGCCCGCGACCTGCGCGAGATCGGCCGCTACGAGGACTCGGTCACCCTCCTCAGCCGGACCTACGAGCTGTACAAGGAGCAGCTGGGCCGGACCTTCCCGGGCACCCTGGCGGCGGCCAAGTCCCTTGCGGTGTCGCTGCGCAGGGCCGGGCGCTTGGAGGACGCGCGGCGGCTGACGACGGCCACCCGCAACCGCTACCGCGCCCGGTACACCTCGGCCAACCCGGACTCGCTGGCCTGCGACCTGAACCTGGCGGCCGACCTGTTCGCCGCGGGGGAGCCCGTCGCGGCCAGGGATCTGGCGCAGGAGGTCGTCGACCAGTACCGGAAGGCGCCGGGGGAGAGGCACCCGTACACCCTCGCCGCCATCAACAACCTGGGCATCTTCCAGTGGGGCTGCGGCGATCCGGAGTCAGCGGAGCAGTTGCTGCTCAAGGTGACGAGGACGATGAGGGAGGTGCTGGGAGAGAGCCACCCGCACGCTCTCTACAGCACGATCAACCTCGCGAACGCGCTCGCGGACCTGGGCGGTCTGGAAGAGGCCCTGGAGATCGAACAGCGGACCGTGGCCCGGCTGCGCGACGTGCTGGGCGCCCATCATCCGGAGGTGCTGGGCGTCGCCTCCAACCTGGCGGTCACCCTCGGGATGCTCGGCCGCAAGGACGAGGCGATGCAGCTGCGGTCCGAGACGGTGGCGGAGCTCCAGAGGCTGCTGGGCGAGGAGCACGCGCTGACCCGGATCGCGCGCGACGAACGCCGGGTGCACCGCGACCTGGAGCCGCTCGCCGTGTGAACCGGTCCTCGTGCACCGGCAGGGCGAAGACTTCGCCCTGCCGGTGCACGAGCGCGGCACGGTCCGGACGAGTCGGTCCTAGTTCAACAGCCAGGTCAGGATCCGCGGCAACGCGTGCAGGGCGTCGAAGTGCGCCGCCGTCGGTTCCAGGACCGCCGTCGCTCCGGGGATGCGCTGCGCGAGCCAGCGGGAGTGCCCCACCGGGGAGAACACGTCCTTCTCGCCGTGCCAGAGCATCACTTCGCCCTTGATGTCGGCCGGGTCGAACCCCCACGGGCTGCAGAAGGCCAGCGCGTCGTCGATCCAGCCGTACGCCGATGCGCGCAGCGCCTCCTGGTAGTTGCGCAGCAGCATGGACCGTACGCCCGCGTCCGCCACGACCATCCGGTCCGAGTCGGTCAGCTCCCGCCGCAGATCGTCGAGGAGCCGGATCGGGTCCTTCCTGATCTCGGCGGACCGCAGGATGAACCGTGCCGTGAGCCCCGCGGGGTCGTCCGACGCGAAGGTGTACTCCAGGACGTTGGACGCGGCCATGCCCTCGAACCAGTCGAGTCCGTCGGCGTCCCGGGGCGCGAGGGTGACCAGCGCCGCGGTCCGGGTGACCCGGTCCGGCATCAGCGCCGCGCAGGCGAGCGCGTGCGGCGCGCCGCCCGACCGGCCCACCACGGCGAACCGCTCCAGCCCGAGTTCGTCGGCGATCGCCCGGACGTCCTCGGCCACATCGGCGACGGTGCGCCCGGCCAGCCGGTCCGAACCTCCGTAACCGGGACGGTCGTACGCGATCAGCTGAGTACGGCGCTGGTAGAGCACCATGCCGCGCGGGGCCGGGCCCAGCCGGCTGCCGGGTGTGCCGTGGAGCAGGAACACGGGCTTGCCGCGTGGATCCCCCAGACGCTCCACCACCAGATGCCGCCCGTCCGACGCGCGCACCCGACGTCGCACCCCCGCCCCCTTCGTTCAGTGCCCGTACACGAGTGCCCTGTACAAGCAAGGTGAGCCTTTGGCATTCCCCAACCGTTCGATGATTACCCATCAGAGCGTGTGACCGGGTCTCCCTTTGCGGTCAGGGGGGAGATACCTTCGAAGAGGCACGGTTTGCCGGTCCGCATCGCACCCCAGGGGGGCCCGTGATGATCGAGGCACTGGTGACGGCCGGCGTGACCGTCGCGTCCGCGGGAGTCGTCTATGTGATGGCGGCCGCCCGGGTGGTCAAGCAGTACGAGCGCGGGGTGGTCTTCCGGCTCGGAAAGCTCAGGCCCTCCGTACGCGGCCCTGGATTCACCCTGATAGTCCCGGGCGTGGACCGGCTCCGTAAAGTCAATATGCAGATCGTGACGATGCCGGTTCCCGCGCAGGACGGCATCACCCGGGACAATGTGACGGTCCGGGTGGACGCGGTCATCTACTTCAAGGTGATCGACCCCTCCGACGCGGTGGTGCAGGTGGAGGACTACCGGTTCGCGGTCTCCCAGATGGCGCAGACATCGCTGCGTTCGATCATCGGCAAGAGCGATCTGGATGATTTGCTGTCGAACCGGGAGAAGCTGAACCAGGGGCTCGAGTTGATGATCGACAGCCCGGCGGTCGGATGGGGTGTGCAGATCGACCGGGTGGAGATCAAGGACGTGTCACTGCCCGAGACGATGAAACGGTCCATGGCGCGGCAGGCGGAGGCCGACCGCGAACGCCGGGCACGGGTCATCAACGCGGACGCGGAACTCCAGGCGTCGAAGAAGCTCGCCGAGGCGGCGGGCGAGATGTCGAAGGAACCCGCCGCGCTGCAACTGCGGCTGCTCCAGACCGTGGTGGCGGTCGCCGCGGAGAAGAACTCGACACTGGTGCTGCCCTTCCCGGTGGAACTGCTCCGCTTCCTCGAACGCGCCCAGCAGCCGCTGCCGGTCGCCCCTGTCGAAACCGTTCCCGCTCCCGCGGCGGCCCCTGCCCCGGCGACTCCTTCTGCTCCCGGGAGTGCCCCTTCTCCTCCTGTCGTCGGTCCGACCGCGGGCCCCGAAGGGTCGGAATCAGGACAGGACTAGTCCTCACCCACTGCCCACGGCGTGATTGCTCGCCGTACATGTGCTGTTCGCGAAACGGAATGACCAGGGTCGACGTTTGCTGTGAAGGCGTTGTGAACGCCTCCGCGTTGTCGTGTGCGCGTCCTGAAGTCGACCTTGTGTGCTACCGATTGGTATCGGAATAGTGGGCGCCCCATCCTCCGTGTTCCGACACCCCACATGTCGGGACGCGGCCCCCACAGGAGGTTGATGTTGAAGCACCGACGCAATCCCAAGAGAAAAGCCGCGATAGCGGGCGGCGCCGTCGTCGCACTCGTTGGAGCGGGCCTCACCTTCCAGAGTGCGAACGCCAGTGACAACACCGAGCAGTTCACCGCGAAGAAGCTGTCGGCGACCGCGGCCGGAAACCTCGCCAACACGCTGAGCGTGAAGCTGGGCGGCGACGCGGCCGGCACGTACTACGACGCCGACGCCAAGACGCTCATCGTGAACGTCATCGACGACGCGGCCGCCAAGGCCGTGCGCGACGCGGGCGGCAAGGCACGCGTCGTGGAGAACACCCTCGCCGAGCTGAAGAGCGCCCGGCAGACCCTCACCACCAAGGCGACCATTCCGGGCACCTCCTGGGCCGTCAACCCGGTCACCAACAAGGTCGTCGTCACCGCCGACCGTACGGTCAAGGGCGCGGCGCTGACCAAGCTGAACCAGGTCGTCAAGGGCCTGGGCGGCAAGGCGGAACTGAAGAAGACCGCCGGTGAGTTCAAGCCCTTCATCTCCGGTGGCGACGCCATCCACTCGGGCGGCGGACGCTGCTCGCTCGGCTTCAACGTCGTCAAGGACGGCGAGCCCCACTTCATCACCGCCGGACACTGCGGCCAGGCCGGCAGCCAGTGGTCCGACTCCGCGGGCGGCGCGCCGATCGGCGAGATGGTCGACTCGCAGTTCCCGGACAACGACTTCGCGCTCGTCAAGTACAGCGGCAGCACCGAGCACCCGAGCGAGGTGAACCTCTACAACGGCAGCTCGCAGGCCATCACCAAGGCGGGCGAGGCCACCGTCGGCATGCAGGTGCAGCGCAGCGGTTCCACCACCCAGGTGCACGACGGTGAGGTCACCGGCCTCGACGCCACCGTGAACTACGGCAACGGCGACATCGTCAACGGCCTCATCCAGACCACGGTCTGCGCCGAGCCCGGTGACAGTGGCGGCTCGCTCTTCGCGGGCGACACCGCCGTCGGTCTCACCTCGGGCGGCAGCGGTGACTGCTCCGCCGGCGGCGAGACCTTCTTCCAGCCGGTGCCCGAGGCCCTTCAGGCCTTCGGGGCCGAGATCGGCTGACGCACCACCCTGTGAGCCATGAGGCCCGGGTCATCCCTCAGGGGTGGCCCGGGCCTTGCTCATGCCGCTTGTGCTCCCTGCCTCGTCCGCCGCCCCCGCGTCTCCCGTCGGTCCCTTCTTCTGCTGCTTCCTTCGCTTCGTCCGCTTCAGCGTCTCCGGCTGCTCTCCGCGCAGTTCCTGCCGCGCGGCCCAGAGGACGGAGACCAGCGGTACCGCCACCACGGCGCCCACCACTCCCGCCGCGATGGCCCCGCCGACGACCGAGAGTGCCACCACCACCGGGTGCAGCCGGACGGCCCAGCTCATCACCAGCGGGTGCAGCAGATGCCCCTCGATCTGACCGATGATCACGATCAGCGCGACGACGACGGCCGCGATCACCGGCCCTTCGGACGCCAGCGCCACCACCGCGGCGACGGCCAGCGCGATGGGGGAGCCGATCAGCGGAATGAAGGCGGCGAAGAATTCGAGCAGGGCCAGGGGCACGGCCAGCGGTACTCCGAGGGCGAACAGAGCCACGCCCACCAGGATGGCGTTGGTGGCCGCCACCAGCACGATGCCGTGTGTGTAGCCGGTGAAGGTCCGCCAGCCCGCACGGCCGGCCAGCGCCACCCGGTCCCGGGCACCCGCCGGCAGCTGGGAGCAGAACCAGTTCCACTGACGGTCGCCCGACTGGAGGAAGAAGACCGAGCAGAAGAGGGCGAGCGCCAGCACGGTGAGCACCTGCACCAGCCGCCCGGCGCCGCTGAGAGCGGTACTGATCAGGGTGGACCGGTGGCTGGACAGGAACTGCCCGATCCGGGACTGGAGATCGGTCAGCGCCTCGGGGTTCAGCCGGAACGGTGGCTGCTCCAGCCAGTGCTCGATCCTGCCGATCCCGGCGCCGAACTCCTCCTGGAGCACGGCGCGTTCACCGGCGACCGTCTCGCCGACGAGGGCCAGGACGCCGAGGAGGACGATGATGCTGCCGAGCAGGGACACGGTGACGGCGATCGCCCGTGGCAGCCGGCGGGCCAGCAGATCGGTCAGCGGGCGGAGCATCGCGGTGACGACCAGGCCGAGGAAGACGGCCACGGCGATCTCATGGAAGCGCCCGAGGATCGAGAAGACGGCGTACACGAGCGCGCCGACCACGATCACACGCCAGGAGTACGCGGCCGCGGTCCGCAGCGCGGGGGACACCTGTGGGTCGGAACTCGGGCCTGCTCTCCCGTTTTGGCCTGCTCTCCCGGTCGGACCGGGCGGAACGGCCGGGCCGCGGGAGGCCCGGCGGGCGGCGCGGATCCGCGGACCCCGCTCTCCGGACGGCGGGCCGGGGGACGGGGCCCCGGGCTGCGGACCGTTGCCGGGCTGTGTGTCGCCACTGCCTTGCGGTTCGGGTCGTCCGGGCATCGGCTCGCCTCAGCCCGTGGTGTCCGGACGGCCCGCGGTGGCCGCCCTTCCGGCTCCGGCGGCCGGGCGTCCGACGGCTGCGCCGCTCCCGGCCGCTTCCGTCCCGGCCCCGATGCCGCCGGGGCGGAGCACCGCGGCGGCGATCGTGAGCACCGTGCCCACCACCGCCCACGCGGAGAGCACCAGCATCGGGCCGCCCGCGCCGTTGCCCCTGAAGTAGGCGATCGAGCGGGCGGCGGAGGTGCCCGCGCCCGGCGGCAGCGCGGGGCCGATGGTCCGCCAGAAGGGCGGCAGCAGCGGATGGGGATACGCGCCGCCCGCACTCGGATTGCCGAGCACGACCACCAGCAGGATCGCGATGCCGATGCCGATGACACCCATGAGGCCCTGAAGGGCGAGCGTGACCGACCCGACCGCGAAGACCAGCAGCGTGCCGAGGCCCCACAGGGCCGGAAGACTGCCCGGCAGGGCGTCCAGGACGGGGCCCGCGATCACGGATCCCAGCAGGCCGGCGACGATCGAGTACAGCAGCAGGGCGCCCAGCCGGATCACGGCGCGGGATCCGTTGGCGGGGCGTGCGCCCGCGCTGATCCCGAGGATCGCCGCACACAGATAGCCGCCCACGCACCAGCCGACGACCAGATAGAACGAGGAGAGCCCGCGGCCGTCGCCCCGGGTGCCGGGGACCACGTCCACCACCTTCAGGGTCGTCCCCTGCCTCTTCTCGGCTGCCGTGACGACCTCGGTGATCGCTTGGGAGAGCGAGGCGCCGCCCCCGCCGGCCACCAGTAGTCGGCCGGTGCCACCGGGGCCGAGGACGAGTGCGCCGTCGATGTCGCGGTTTTTGATCTGCTCGATCGCCGCCGCCTCGTTCGGGACCGGCCGGGGGTCGAGCGGCTCGCCCGGCAGGGTGGAGAGCCGGTACAGGGCCTCGTCGGAGACCTGGCTCGAGGGCGCGGTGACGGCCAGCGGGATCCTGTGCGGCTCGGGTGAGTGGAAGGCGCCGATGTACGACGTGATGAACGTGAGCTGGAGCGCCAGCACTCCGGTGACCAGGAGAGCGGCGCGCACGCTCACCGCGTCCTTGAGCTCGCCGAGGAATCCTCCGCGAGGGTCGTCCGATGTGCGCGTCATGGCCTCCACGCTGGGTCTCGTCCGGTGTTCCCGCAGGTGGGGCGGGTCCGAATGGCTGATGCGCCCGCGTCGGCGCCCTTGCCGTACAGGGTCGAGCGGGGCGGTGCGGTTGTCGTACGTACGTTCGAAACTTGGTCTATGGTGGAGGCGGGGGAGGTGAGACGGACTGATCCAGGAGGTGTGGGTGCCCGGGTTCACGCATCTGCACACCGTTTCCGGGTTCTCCCTGCGGTACG
This sequence comes from Streptomyces sp. NPDC058685, assembly GCF_042714725.1. Taxonomy (NCBI): domain Bacteria; kingdom Bacillati; phylum Actinomycetota; class Actinomycetes; order Kitasatosporales; family Streptomycetaceae; genus Streptomyces; species Streptomyces sp. NPDC058685. Next base: position 121,438 of record NZ_JBHXSL010000014.1, on the reverse strand, counting down.
GGGCATCGCATCCGGAACGGCTGGCCGCGGGTGCCGCCGAGCGGGGTATGGACGCCCTTGCGCTGACCGACCGCGACACCGTCGCGGGCGCGGTCCGCTTCATCAAGGCCTGCGAGAAGGAGGGGGTCCGGCCGCTGTTCGGTGTGGATCTCGCGGTGGGGGAGCGGGCCCGGCAGGAGGGACCGACCGAGCGCCGGCGTGCTCCCGTGCGCGGCGGTGCCTTTCTCGACGAGTCCGCTCCGCGGGCCGTCTTTCTGGCGCGGTCCCGCCGGGGCTGGGCCGAGCTGTGCCGACTGGTGACCGCCGCGCATGCGGCGGACGACGGTCTTCCGCTGCTGCCCTGGAACGACAGCCACGGCGACGATCTGACCGTCCTGCTCGGGCCCGCGTCCGAGATCGGCCGGGCGCTCGCCGCCGGCCGTCCCGACCGGGCGGCCACGCTGCTCACGCCCTGGCAGGAACGTTTCGGCAATGGGCTGCGCCTCGAGGTCGTCCACCACGGACTCCCGGGCACCGGCCCCGGCTCCCTGCGGCACGCGGCACGCACCCTCGGCTTCGCCGCCGAACACGGCGTACGAGCCGTACTGACCAACGCCGTCCGCTATGCCGACCCCGGCCAGGGCCCGGTCGCCGACGTCCTCGACGCGGCCCGCCGCCTGGTGCCCATCGACCCGCGCAAGGGTCTCGACAGCGGGGAGCGCTGGCTCAAGGGCCCGGACGCGATGACCGCGCATGCCGAGCGGGTCGCCGAGGCCGCGGGCTTCCGCCGGGACACCGCGCACCGGCTGCTCGCCATGACCGAGGAGACGGCGGCCGCGTGCCGGGTCGACCCCGAGGACGACCTGGGGATCGGCGCCGTCCACTTCCCCGAACCGCATCTGGTCGGCGCCGCACGGCGCTCCCCGCAACGGGTGCTGGCTTCCCGCGCCGCCGCCGGCATGGTGCTGCGCGGCTACGACAACCGCCGCGACTACTGGGAGCGCATGCACCACGAGCTCGACATCATCGCGTACCACGGCAACGCCACGTATTTTCTGACGGTCGCTCAGGTCGTCGACGACGTCAAGAAGATGGGCATCCGGGTAGCGGCACGCGGCTCCGGGGCGGGCTCCCTCGTCAACCATCTCCTCGGCATCGCGCACGCCGACCCCGTCGAACACGGCCTGCTGATGGAGCGCTTCCTCTCCACCCGGCGGCGGGTGCTGCCCGACATCGACATCGACGTGGAGTCCGCCCGCCGGATCGAGGTCTATCGCGCGATCATCGACCGCTTCGGCGAGGAGCGGGTCGCCACCGTCGCCATGCCCGAGACCTACCGGGTACGCCATGCGGTTCGCGACGTGGGCGCCGCGCTCTCCATGGACCCGGCCGAGATCGACCGCATCGCCAAGTCCTTTCCGCACATCCGCGCCCGTGACGCCCGCGCCGCCATGGAGGAACTGCCCGAACTGCGCGCCCTCGCCGCCGAGAAGGGGAAGCACGGACGGATGTGGGAGCTGGTCGAGGCGCTGGACGCGCTGCCGCGGGGGATCGCCATGCACCCGTGCGGGGTGCTGCTCTCGGACGCCTCGCTCCTGACCCGTACCCCGGTGGTGCCCACCAGCGGGGAGAGCCTGCCCATGGCGCAGTTCGACAAGGACGACGTGGAGGAGCTCGGGCTGCTCAAACTCGACGTCCTCGGCGTGCGGATGCAGTCGGCGATGGCGCACGCGGTCGCCGAGGTGCGGCGGGCGACGGGGGAGGAGGTCGACATCGATGCCGTGCCGCCGGGCGACCCGGACACCTACCGGCTGATCAAGTCCACCGAGACGCTGGGCTGTTTCCAGATCGAGTCGCCGGGCCAGCGGGATCTGATCGGCCGGCTCCAGCCGTCGACCTTCGACGACCTGGTGGTCGACATCTCGCTCTTCCGGCCGGGCCCGGTCGCGGCCGACATGGTGCGGCCGTTCATCGAGGCCCGGCACGGCCGGGCGCCCGTCCGCTATCCGCACAAGGACCTGGAGAGGCCGCTGAAGGAGACCTACGGAGTCGTCGTCTTCCACGAGCAGATCATCGAGATGCTGGACATCATGACCGGCTGCGGACGGGACGAGGCCGACCGGGTGCGGCGCGGGCTGTCGCACCCCGAGTCGCAGGGGGCGATCAAGGTCTGGTTCGCCCGGCAGGCGGCGGCCCGCGACTACACCCCTGACGTGATCGCCCGCACCTGGGAGATCATCGAGGCGTTCGGCTCGTACGGCTTCTGCAAGGCGCACGCAGTGGCCTTCGCCGTGCCGACCTATCAGTCGGCATGGCTCAAGGCGCACCACCCGGCGGCCTTCTTCGCCGGTCTGCTCACCCATGACCCGGGGATGTACCCGAAGCGGCTGCTGCTGGCGGACGCTCGGCGGCGCGGAGTCCCCGTACTGCCGTTGGACGTGAACCGGTCGGCGGTCGCTCATCAAATCGAACTGGTGTCTGAAGAGGGGCGAAATGCCTGGGGGTTGAGGCTCGCCCTCTCGGACGTTCACGGCATCAGTGAGGCCGAGGCGGAGCGCATCGCGGCCGGCCGGCCCTACTCCTCGCTGCTGGAGTTCTGGCAGCGCGCCCGCCCCGGCCGCCCGGTCGCCGAACGGCTCGCCCAGGTCGGCGCGCTGGACGCCTTCGGCGCGAACCGGCGTGACCTGCTGCTGCATCTCGCCGAACTCCACCGCGGACAGCGCGGCAAGAGGGCCGGCGGGTCCTACGGCAGTCAGCTCCCGCTCGGGCAGGGGGAGAAGACAGCACCCGTCGGACTGCCCGACCTCGGTGACGCGGAACGCCTCAGCGCCGAGCTCGGCGTCCTCGGCATGGACGCCTCCCGGCACCTGATGGGTGATCACCACTCCTTCCTGGAAGAGCTGGGAGTCCTCTCGGCCCAACAGCTGCGCTCGGCGAAGCACGGGCAGACCGTGCTGGTCGCGGGCGCGAAGGCGGCCACCCAGACACCACCGATCCGGTCCGGGCGCCGGGTCATCTTCAGCACGCTCGACGACGGCACCGGACTGGTCGATCTCGCCTTCTTCGACGACAGCCATGCCGCATGCGCCCACACCGTCTTCCACTCCTGGCTGCTGCTGGTGCGCGGGGTGGTGCAGCGGCGCGGTCCGCGCAGCCTCAGCGTGGTCGGCTCGGCCGCCTGGAACCTCGCCGAACTGGCGGAACTGCGGCGGACGGGAGGGCTCGACGCGGTCGCGGCACGGCTCACCGCTCCCGTGGAGGGTGACGGGCGGGCCCCCGCCGACAACGGGCGCCGGATCCGGCTGTCGACCGGCTACGAACTCAACCCCTGGGCGGACCTTCAGCCGCCGGGTGAGCAACAGGCGGCAACGGGGAGGAAGTTGTGGCACCAGAGTCCCGGGAGCGCTGGATGAACCAGAATCCCCCGAGCCCGGACGGGACGGGCGCAGGACAGGAAGCCGGCGGGCCGTACGGCCGTGCGGCGAGCGTCCTGCATGTGCGCTGCGCCCCGGCGCTCCCAGAGGCCGAGTACCGGGCGGTGCTGGAACTGCTGCGGGAGTTCTCTCCCGTCGTCCAGGCCATCCCGCCCTCGGCCGCGCTGGTGCAGGCCCGGGGAGCGCAGCGGTACTTCGGCGCGGACGCCGTGCGGATCGCGGAGATGGTGCGGTTGCGTGCGGTGGCCCGGCTGGGCACGGACGTACGGATCGGGGTGGCCGGCACCTGGGCGGTGGCGGCCATGGCCTCCGCCCGGGTACCGGAACCCGGCGGCATCATGGCCGTGCCCGAGGGCGGAGTGGACGACTTCCTCGCGCCGCTGCCGGTGGAGGCGCTGCACGGCATCGGCTCCCGGCAGGCCGAGGCGCTGCACGCGTACGGCCTGCACACCGTCGGCGCACTGGCCGCCGTCCCGCAGGGCGTCGTCGAACGGATCCTGGGCCGGCGGGCGGGACGGCAGGCGGCGGAGCGCGCCCGCGGTGTCGACCCGCGTCCCGTCATGCCCAAGGACCTGCCGCCCGCGGCCGCCGTCCGGCACCGGTTCACCGGGCACGAGCTGGACGGCGCCCTGGTCAGGGCCGCGCTTCTCGACCTGGTGGTACGCCTGGGCGCGACCCTGCGCGACCGCCGTCAGGCGGCCCGGGCCCTGTCCTTGAAGCTCCAGTTCGCCGGTGGTGCGCACTGGGAGAAGACCCGGCGGCTCCCCGAGCCGTCCGGACACGACGAGGATCTGCGGACCGCGGCGTACCGGATGATGGACGCCGCCGGACTCCAGCGGGCCCGGCTGACGGGCATGGTGCTGCGCGCCGAGGACCTCACCGCGGCCGAGAGGGTGGCCCGGCAGATCTCGCTCGACCCGGTGCGGGAATCCCGTCTCACGGCGGAGGTGGCTGTGGACCGGGCGAACGCGCGGTTCGGTGCGGGCACGGTGCGGCCGGCGGCCACGTTCCGAAGGGCGTCATAGGGGGCGGGAGCGCGGGGCGGGTGCGGGGCGGGTGCGGGGGCGAGCCAACCTCCGGCGCCGATGCCGGACTTCGCCTCTCGCGCCGCGGACATCCCTGCGCGGCCCATGCCGCTGCCCGGACCCGCCGGCCCCGGGCCCCTGGCCTCCTGGCGCCCGAACCCCCTTCACTCTGACCCCCTGGCACCGAACCCCCTGGCCCCGGTCCCGGCCCGGGCTCAAACCTGCCGCCGGAGCGGATGGTGTACCACCGCCGCGCCCGCCCGCCGTGCCGCACGCGGCCGCTGACCGGCGGAGATCGCTTATTGACACAAGTTCAGTTTTTACCGACGCGTAACTTCCCAGTCGCGGTTACTCGTGCGTAGTTTTGTCGTGGGCACCACAAATCCAGCCATCGCTACTCCCTTGAGCCGCAAGGAGATTGCCCGATGCTGCCCTGGAAACGTGCACTGAGACCCCTTGCCGCCCTGCTGTTGGCCGCCGCCGTCAGCCTGACTCCCGCAGCCGCCGCCCACGCCGATTCGGCCACCGCCGACACCGCCACCGCATCGGCGCCCCGCAGCGGTTGGAACAACTACAGCTGCAAGCCCTCCGCCACCCATCCCCGCCCCGTCGTCCTCGTCCACGGAACCTTCGGGAACTCGGTCGACAACTGGCTCAGCCTCGCTCCGTACCTGGTCAAGCGCGGCTACTGCGTCTTCTCACTCGACTACGGGCAGCTCCCCGGCGTGCCCTTCTTCCACGGCCTCGGCCCCATCGACAAGTCCGCTGAGCAACTCGACACCTATGTCGACAAGGTGCTCGCCGCTACCGGCGCGTCCGAAGCGGACCTCGTCGGCCACTCCCAGGGCGGCATGATGCCGCGCTACTACCTCAAGTTCCTCGGGGGCGCCGACAAGGTGAACGCCCTCGTCGGCCTGGCGCCCGACAACCACGGCACCACGCTGTCCGGCCTCACGGCGCTTCTGCCGTACTTCCCCGGAGCCGAGGACCTGCTCAGTGCCGCCACTCCGGGGCTCGCCGACCAGATCGTCGGCTCCGCCTTCCTGACCAAACTCAACGCGGGCGGCGACACCGTGCCCGGCGTGCGCTACACCGTCATCTCCACCCGCTACGACCAGGTGGTCACGCCCTACCGCTCGCAGTACCTGGACGGACCGGGCGTCAAGAACGTCCTGGTCCAGGACCTGTGTCCGGTGAACCTGTCGGAACACATCGCCATCGGGCTGTTCGACCGGATCGCGTACCACGAGGTGGCCAACGCCCTTGACCCGGCGAACGCCCGACGCACGACCTGCGCGTCCGTCTTCAGCTGACACCGAAGAACGGATGCGCGGTTTCACCACCCGGCGACAGGGATGCTCAGCGGCCGTGACGGCCGCCGGCTGTCGCCCTGCGCCGGGCCGTGCCGAACAGTGCGGCCGCACCGAGAGCGAGGGCGGCGGCACCCCCGATGGCGATGTACGGGGTGCTGCTGTCACCACCGGTCTCGGCGAGGTTCTCGCTGCCCGAGGTGCCCGGGGCAGCGGCGCTGTTCGGCTCGGGGGCGTTGTCCCCGGCCGGCTCGGCCTCCTCGCCTGCGGCCTGCTCCGCGGGCTTTTCGCCGGCCTCCTCGCCGGCCGCTTCCGTGCCGGTCTGCTCGGTGCCCTTGCCCGTCTCGTCGTGCCCGTCGCCGCCGTGACCGTTGTGGTCCACCGTCGACTTGTCGGCACCGTCGGCTATCTCCTCCTCGGAGGGCGCAGCGGCGGTCGGGGCGCTGCCGGCGCCGCCGTTGTCCTGCCCGAACACCACGTCGGAACAGGTGTAGAAGGCCTCGGGGGAGTCCGAACGCTGCCAGATGGAGTAGACGAGGTGGCGGCCGGACTTGTTCGGGACGACACCGTCGAAGACGTACTCACCGTTGACCAGCTTCGGGTCGGTGACCTTCGCGAACGGCTTGGCCTCCAGGTCCGACCACTTCAGCGGCTTCGTCGGGTCGTACCCGTCCTTGGTCAGGTACAGCTCGAAGGAACCCTTGTGGGGCGCGGTCGCCTTGTAGTGGAAGGTGCGATTGCCGGCCGACAGTTTGCTGGAGGGCCAGTCGCCGCGGGGCAGATCGAGCCCCTTGTACTTGTCGCGGCCCGCGCTGCACAGCTTGCCGTCCGGGATCACCTGCTGGTGATTGCCCGCGGCGTTGGCGATGTTGACCTCGTTCCAGTCGTACAGGGGCTGCGTACCGCCGGCCGCGACCGCAGCCTTGCACGCCGCGGAGACCGGACTCTCCGGCCCCTCGGCGAAGCAGGCGGACACCCGGCTGACCGGGTCCGTCATCGAGCCGTGGGCGAAGGCCGGAGCGGCGGAAAGCCCGGCGATCACGATCGGCGCGACGCCGAGTGCGGCGACCGTGGTGACCTTACGGCGAGCGGTCATGGTGACGTTCTCCTCAAGACGGACACATGGGGGGGGATCCCAGGGCGGGCCCGAACGGGCGGCACAACCCCCCGTGGTTCAGCGGCACCGACAGTCCGAACCAGCCCCGGCGATCAGCAAGCTAGCCCTTCGAGGAGCTGAAATCGCCTGCTGGGAGGGGATGGAGGGGATCCTTATGGTCGCTTTAAGGAGGGGGTAAGGAGGGGCTGAGGAAGGCTGCGGAGCGCGCACGTCTGACCACGAGGTTTGGGGCTTGGCCGTCCGTGGTCGTCCAGGGCGATCCACCTTGTGCCGCTGCGTTTGGCTCCCCCTTTGGCTCCCTCTTTGGCTCCCCGCGAGCCAACGGCAGGAGTCGAGGCCCTAAGGCGGCGCTCCGGGTGGCGTAGCCGGTGTCGCTGTAGGTCGCTTCGGGCGACGTCAGACGGCCGGCCAAATACGTACGGCTCCAAAAGGATTGCCGGTCATGCCTTGTGCAGGGTCTGACCTGTGCGGACGCCTCCTGATCCCACTCGGGCTAGGAGACCTGTCGGGCATGTGTCGAGAGCCCCTCGCGTGACGCCTCCTGCAGCGCCCTGTTGCTCACGCCAGCTGAACTTGGTAGTCGATTGAGCAGCGGACCGAGGCCGGAAGGGCGTTGGCCTCGCAGGATTTAGAGCTGCCGTCCATCACCGATGAGTGGAGAGGGGCGGGCGCGGAGGCCTGGACAAGCCTTCGACACGGTGGGGGCTTTGCGCTACGGGCGAACAGCAGAGTGTAATTGGCGCGGGACTCTTAGAACCGATCCATGACGATTCCTACCCCGCCCTCTGGCCAGCCGGGGACGACAACGGGGGCTTCGGTGCCGGCTACTCCTGCCGCCGCAACGGGGGCTTCGGTGCCGGCTACTCCTACGGCGATAACGGCACCGACAGGCCAAAATGGCAGCGCTGGCATTCGGGAACGCCGCCATCAGCTAATCAACACAATCTCTACGGCAGCTGCAGCCGTCATGGCTGCAGCTGCACTCGCTCTCTCGATCATTACGTTTCTGGATACACGCACCTCCTCGGAAGATAATGATCAAAAGGAGGCTTCGAAGATTAGCTGGTACTTCCTCGAATCGGACGGAATAGTCGACAGTCTTACTGTCGAAAACAGGGGTCTCTTGCCTGCCTACGACACCTTCCTGAATATCGAAGATGAGAAGAATGTAAACATGCAGAGATTTGAAATTGGGGAGCTCGGCCCCTGTAGTCGCACTGTCTTCAAGTTTGGCGACAAAGGTAAGCTGGTGAGGGGTGACCAGTATGTGGAGCTATTCTTTCGAGACTCCAAGGGCTATGCGTGGCGCATGGGGTACGCTGGCGTGCTCTCGAACCTTGGCAAAGTTAGAATAGCGCGAGGATCTGAGCTTGATTATGTAGGTGAATGGAAACTGGGAGCGGAATCGATCGACCTCGACGCCTGTGGATGATCGCAGCACGCCAGGCCGCAGTGAGCGTCCCGGCGTCTATCGCCGCCTGCTGGAGGGAGAGCGCCGGTCATGCCAGCCTGCTGCCGGGGCACGTTTATGTGGCTCTGCGCTACAGGTTTTCCCGGAGTTCAAGGGTGGGGTCGGGTTCCGCGATCAAGGATTGTAGAACTAGCCTTTCGATCCTAGATAGGCTGTAGCCAGCGTTTATGAACCTCTCGTAGTCTCCAGTGTTGAGCGAGAAGAGCGGCTCGCCATCGGCGTCAACGATGGGAACCTCATCTTCAACCCCGATTGCGCGCAGTTCCTCCGTTCCATTGGCGGAAAAATCACAAAGGGGGCAGAAGAAGCCCAGCGCTGGGGCAGTCTGTGGTTCATTTTGTTTTTGTGGGAGACTAAGGTAGATTGGGCCATCGCAGCGGCAGGCGGGGCAAATGTAGGGCACGCGGATAATGAAATCCCCGCACATTACGCGCACGCCGTACAGAGAGCCGTCTTCATCTTTGTGAGCGTTGCCGTAGATTATATCGACGGCCGCCTCCGGTAGACCTTCAAGGCGCTTGCTCAGGCGATATCGAGCGCTCTCGATCCTGCCGGCCATCTCTCGCTCTAGGCGCTCCAAGTGCTCACTCAATGCTATATCGACGGTTCCATGCCACGTTGCCCAGTAGTCCTCATGTTCCACTTGGAGATGGGCCAGAAGGGTATTGGTCGTTCTGGCGAATGTCGCGATCCCTTCAACTGTGCTATCGGTGTCGGCGTTGAGATGCGCTACACCGTTCCGCAATTCAATGAGCTCATCGAGGTCTGGGTCCCGCTCTGGAAGGATCTTCATCGCCCGCAGCCTGCTCAGCGCATGAGCGGCTCCAATGGTCCGAATCTTCTGCGTTTCCCGAACTCCTGCAAGATGGAACAGTGTGTCTTCCTTGCCCTTCATCTCCATGAGTAGGAAAGGGCTCTGATTGGACAGGGCGGCCTTCGCTAGACGTTCAATGCTCACGCCAGCGTGGAGTAGAAAGATCTCTAGGTCGCTCTCGGCGTTCGCGGCCATGGCAGAATGCGCAAACTTGCGGGCGCCGAGGAATAGGCTGTCGTATGTGAGGGCTTCGCTCATGAGCTAACGGTAGCCGCGTCAGTAGCGCCGGTACGTAGAATTTACTGACCGTGCCCCGCAATCGGTCGGTGACTCCGTGCTTCAAGCTGTCGGCGGCGGTCGAGCACTGGTGTCCGGCCTGCTCGCCAGTAACTCATCCCCAAGGGTGCCCAGCGCAGCTTGCTCCGGCAGATGATGCTGGCTTCCAGGCATCGGCGCTGACGGCTTCCGTGCCAGCTTGGAGGCGCTTGTGCGAGCCTCTTGGCCAAGCCCAGGAGCCACGGTCGATACCGGGCATGGGGCCGAACGACCTTGCGTGCCACCTCGCAGGGCCGTCAGGAAGCCCAGCCTTGCCCAGCCTGTCCATGCGAGGCTTGGGTAAGACGGTGACTAAGGAGGGAGGGCGTGTGACGCAGCAGGCCAACCCACGGGGGACGTTCGTGAAGGTCGCGGACGCAGTCAAGGCGGAGATCGAGGCCAAGTCGGGCATGGTTGAGCTACCGAGCCTCACGGACACGATGGCGAGGTACGGGGTATCCCGAGGAGTCGCGCTCCGCGCGTTCGGCGTGCTCCGGGATGAGGGGCTAGCAGAGCCCGTCCCCGGCGGCCGATGGCGTGTAGTCAGGGCGGGGCAAGACTTCGACCGCCGGCCGCTGGCTGAACAGGTCGCTGACGTGATCACGCGCGACAACCTGGCAGTCGGTTCGCCGTTCCCAAGCACGACTGCTCTCTCGGAACGCTTTGGAGTATCCCGGCCAACCGTGGCGAAGGCGTTGGCCAAACTTGAAGCTGTCGGCCTGCTGTCCGAAGCGCGTCAAGGTAAGCAGCGCATGGTGTTGGCGCTCCCGGACAGAGAGGGTCGCGACTGACGATGAGCGCAACGAGCCTGACTGAGTGGGCCTACCCGCTCGCCGCATCGCTGCTGGCGGAACCGTTGCCTCGGCGATGGAAGCACTCGCAGGGGGTGGCAGAACGGGCGCGGACCATCGCTCCGATACTCGGAAGGGATGCAGATCTCCTGGAGGCTTCGGCCATCCTTCACGACATTGGCTATGCATCGGATCTAGCTAAGACCGGCTTCCATCCGCTTGACGGTGCGCGATACCTGCGAGATGTCGCAGATGCCGACGAGCGGCTCGTGCGGCTGGTCGCCAACCACTCCTGCGCTTGGATGGAGGCAGAGGCTCGCGGGCTCAGTGGTGAGTTGGCAGAAGAGTTTCCAGAAGAAGGTAACTCACTGCTGACTGACGCGCTCTGCTACTGCGACATGAACACCACTCCGGACGGCATGCCGACGAACCCGGTGGACCGCGTCAACGAGATTGCCGGACGGTATGGAGCTGACAGTCTGATCGGCACGTTCATCCGCCGTGCCGAGCCGGAGATCCTGGCGAGTACCGCACGCGTCCTGGAGCGGGTCGCCGAAGTGAAGCGTCAGCCGATGTAGGGAGCCGTGCGCGTCCGGTCCATCGCATGCTCGATGCGGAGCTGCATCGTCGGGTGAATGTCGAGTTCCTGTAGGTCCGCTGGGGCAACCCAGCGGACCTGTGTCGTCTCGCTGCTCGTACGCACGTCACCGCCGATCGGCCGCGCCCGGAAGCAGATGCTGAACTGCTGTCGCGCCTCGCCGTCGTCGTAGAGCATCACGTGTCCGGGATCGGTGTAGATCCCCGACATGTCGACGACTTCGGCCTTGATGCCGGTCTCTTCCCACACCTCGCGCACCACGGTGTCGCTGATGGACTCGCCGACATCGTGACCGCCACCGGGCAGTGCCCATCGGCCGTTGTCGGATCGCTGGATGACGAGCACGTCACCCGCATCGTTCTGGACGAACGCGACGACGGACGGCACGACTGAGTTGGCCGGCGGAGCGTCAGAATCGTTGAGATAGTCAATGCGTCCCATGGTCATGCTCCCGTGAGGTCGTGGTCCGTCACCTGGCGGGCGCCTCCCCAGGTTTGCTCGATGCTATTCGCGTAGGTGTCGAAGAGCCCTCCGCCTGGCAGCCGTCGAAGGTGGAGGACGGGGGCCATGTAGGCGCCGATGCCGTAGACATGGGTGTTCACCAGCATCTCGTCGTCGGCGCGGAACAAGGAGTTGTACAGCGTCGCGTCGTGCAGACGGAATCCGATGTCTGGGTGAGTGATGAACAGCGGTCGGTAGTTCATCAGCGCATTGCGAATCTTGCCGTCCATGATCTGGTGCCCCTCGTCAATGCCGCGCTGCTTGACCGCAGCGCAGCCAGGGTCCCCGAGCAGGATGCGTACCTGAGCGTTCCCGCTCACTTTCGCCTTGAGCAAGTCGAGAAAGAGCGGGTCCTCCGACAGCCATAGCCCGGAGTAGACGAGCACGTCTATGTGCGATTGGGCCCGCCCGTAGATCTCTCGCCACAGGTTGGGGGGAACCATATGCCGATGCGGGTAGACCGTGACGATCTCAGCCTTGCTCAGGTCTGATGCGCTTTCGACCGAACGGGAGTCGTCCCACAGCGTCGTCACGTCGACCTTGAGTAGGGCGGCTGTTGCGTACTGGTGACGGCGATACGGAACCTTGCCCTGAGTTATCCAGCGTTCGACCGTTTTCGGGTTGACCTCAATGGCCTCGGCCAGGTCCTGCACGGTCATGCCCTGCGCCAAGAGAGCAGACCGTAAGCGCTCGTTGGACATCTCAACCCCCGATGGGACGTCTAGGGACTTCCTGACGGTAACGAGATCGCCCAAGGGTGTCCACACGTGCGGTACACAACGCCCCTCACCTGCAGTGATTCTGATGGTGCGCCAGGAAGCACTGGCGCAAGACCCGCAGAGCTCGTCGGCAAGCTTGACGAGACTCGATGCAGTACCTGTAATAGAGGTACTGCATCGCCTGAGGGTTGATCGCAGTAGCCGTCCCATGCCTGCACGGGTGGAGCCGAGCGAACTCAGACCCGCGCCCGGAGGGCCCGTGACACGGCCCAAAGGAAGCGTCTGTTCCTTGACAACTGAATGGGGATCACGCCGCCTCTCCTCGGCCAAGTAGGCGGTCACGCGTCTTCCGCGTGATGAACAGCGCTACCCAACCTCGCGGTTCTGCCGCGGCCGGTTGCCTCCCCTGTCCGTCTCGCACGGGCGGGGCTGAGGGGAGCCGGACATTCCTGGTCTCCAAACGGTGCGGCCCCGGTGCTCGAACACCGGGGCCGCTGTTCGGGCCGTTCCACCTCGAGAGGAGCACGACCCATGAAGAACATCGTTGCTGGTCATGTGGCTGTTACGGCCACAGAATTCGTTGAACTCGCACTCGGCACCCCATTGGATCTCTGGCTTGGTGTCGAGGGCGAGAGCGAGACGGAGCGAGCCGCCCGCGAGGACGCGGCGCGGGACATCCTCGCCGCCTATCCGGAGCTCCCGGACACGGTGAGCCGGGTCGCCGCGGAGGCGATCGAGACGTTCGCTCCGGACCTGTTCAAGGTCACCCCGTTGACGCGTCTGGTCGCCCGTCACAAGTCGCGCCGCGGGGGAGTGGCGGCATGAGCGACATGCAGAGCACGGAGCGGCCGGCGGTGCCTCCGCTGACCCGCCCGGAACTGGGTCTCGCCGGGACCGGTGCGCTTGCGGCGGCCGGCGTCGGCGCGCTGGGCCTGGTGGCCTCGTTCGATGCCGTGTCGGCCGCCGCCGCGGAGTGGGGGTTCGCCTCGCCGTGGATGCTGCCGGTCGGCATCGATGTGGCTATCCCGGTCTTCACGGTGGCCAACCTGCTGCTGATCCGCATGGACATGGCGCTCGCGTGGGTGCGGTTCGTGCCGTGGGCACTGACGCTGATCACGTGCGGGCTGAACGTCGCGGCCGGGCACGGCCTGTGGGCGAAGGTGGCTCACGGGACGATGCCGCTGCTGTGGGTGGTGTTCTCAGAGATCGGCGCCCACATCTACGCCGTCCGTATCGGGGCGGCGACTGGCCGCCGGATGGACAAGATCCGGTTCGGACGGTGGCTGCTCGCGTTCCCCTCCACCTTCGCCCTGTGGCGCCGCATGACGCTGTGGGAGGTCACCTCCTACACGGTGGCGCTGGAGCGGGAGAGGGAGCGGCAGTTGGCCCGCGCGGAGCTGCGCGAGATCTACGGTCGCCGCTGGCGCAAGCACACCCCGCACCGCACTCGCGTACTCCTGCGCCTGGGCGACCTCGCCTCGGTAGGTGGGCCGGCCGATTCGGCGCCCGAGCCCACGAGCGAGCAGCTGCCTGCGGCAGCGCCGCAGGCGAAGGCTCGGCCTGGACGCCGAGCCAAGCCCACGGGCAAGGGGAAGCCTTCCCGTACGCCAGCGGATCTACTGGCGGAGGCTCGCGAGACCACGGCCGGTTGGGCGGATGACGCGATCAACGCGGAAGCCATCCGGACCGCGCTGCACTGCGGTTCCGGCCCGGCCCGGACAGTTCGGGACGCGCTGCTGAGCGAGCGTGCCGAGTGCCGCCTCCAGCAGCCCATCGACCAAGAGCCTGCGGAGGTGGCGGCGTGACTGGGGCCGCGCTGCGGGTGTTGTCGCTGGGTGCTGGGGTGCAGTCGACGTCGCTGTTGTTGTTGGCGGCGGGGGGTCGGTTGCCGCGGTTGGACGCGGCGGTGTTCGCTGATACCGGCTGGGAGCCTAAAGCGGTCTACCGGCATCTGGACCGGTTGGAACACGAGGTCGCTGTGCCGGCTGGTATCCCGATCATCCGTACCGGTGGGGGCAACATCCGTGCGGATGCGCTCGATCCGGTCCACCGGTTTGCGTCGATGCCGTTGTTCGTCCGCAACCCGGACGGCACGGTGGGCATGATCCGCCGCCAGTGCACGGACGAGTACAAGCTCAAGAAGATCAAACGCGAGGTCCGATGCTTGCTCGGTGTCCCTGAGGGGCGTCGGGTGCCGAAGGGGCTGTTCGTTGAGCAGTGGGTCGGCATCAGCCGGGATGAGTTCACTCGGGCCAAGGACTCCGGCATCCGCTACGCCGTCAACCGGCATCCGCTGCTGGAGATGGACTGGGCACGCACCGACTGCCTGCGATTCCTGGCCCGCCAGGGGTGGCAGTGCACACCCAAGTCGGCGTGTATCGGCTGCCCGTTCCACTCCAACGCCCAGTGGCGCGACATGCGCGACCACCAGCCCGAGGAATGGGCTGACGCCGTCGCTTTCGACCACACCATCCGCCACGGCAACGTCCGCGGCATCGCCGGCAGCGTGCCTCTGCTGGGAGAGGCATATCTGCACCGCTCCTGCCTCCCGCTCGATCAAGCACCCATCGACCATGTGACCGCGCACGAGTGGAAGCAGCGGCAAGGCTCGCTGCTGGAGCTGCTCGCAGACGAGGCCGACGACGAACCTTCTGGGTGCTCGCCTTGGACCTGCCGCGCCGAGGACCCCGACGCGGCAGTCGGGGCGGTGGTGGCGGCATGAGTGAACCGCTCGTCTACGCCGACTTGTGGCGGCCGGTCATGGAGGCTGCCGGGTTTCGTTGCCAGTGCGTCGGCCAGTGCGGCGGCAAGCACGCCAAATCGCAGGGCCGGTGCCCGCGAGAGCACGACCAGCCCGCCAGCAAGCACCGCGGCCCGGTCCGTCTGCTCGCCGCCCCCACTAACCCGCTCACCCCGCCGGTCGCAGCTTGCCGCCTGCCCATGAGCGACCTGTGGGCCTGGTGCCCGGACTGCCACACCGCCGCACACCGCGCAGCCCACCGCACCCAGGCCGCGCAGCCAGAAGGCCAAGACGGCCTCTTCTGACCTGCGACACATCGCCAAGTGGGCCCGGACGCATGCCGTCCAAAGCGCCGTCCGGGCCCTCTTCCAACCCCGTTCCCAGGGAGGAACGTTCAGTGAATCACGACGATGAGAACGAACTCTTCACCCGACTCGAAGCCGACATGGCACCCGACTCGGGCGCAGAGGTAGTCGACTTGGGCAAGGCTCGATCGGCCCGTGCCGAGTCGGCCGACTCGACCGACCTCAGGTCGTCCGACTTCGAGAACGAGCCGTCGGGCGACCCGAGCGCGACCGTGATGGTCGACCAGCCGAAGGCGACCGCAGCCGGTCCCGGGTATCTCGGTCGGTTGATGGGTGCCAGGCGCCGCGCGGTCGTGCCGATGTGGCTGCGATCCACGGCGGAGCTGAAGACTGCTGCGGAGTGGGTGGCCCGGCACTATGCGCATGCGGCCGGGTATCACGCGCTTCGTTCGCCGGTCTACGCCGCCCGCCTCACGCTCCAGTCCCCGGCAGGTGCCGCCAAGTTCATCGGCGGCACGCTGCGGTGGGTGGCCGACCGTGAGGGCGAGCCGGTCCGTCTCGCCGCCGTACGTCGCGAGGACGCGGCCGAGTACCTGAAGCTGTCCCGGCAGCGCGACGGACGGGTAAGGCTCCGGACGCTGATCAGCGTGCTGGCGATGTTCGTCGGGATGGGTGCTGCGCTGGCCATCTACGTGCTGGCCCCGGGGTGGCTGCAACTGGTGTCGGTGTCCGCGCTGGTGATGGCGATGGGGTTCAACGGTCGGCAGGCCGATGCCCCGGTCATTCACCGCGCGGTGGAGATGCCGAAGGCGGTCAAGCTCACCAGTGACATCGTGCTGCGGGCGCTGGGCGCGCTGGGGATTCCGGCGATCAACCAGGCGCAGGGCAAGGGGAAGGACGGGTTCGAGTTCACCGCCCCGATCACGCGCGACGGCCCCGGCTGGCGCGCGGAAGGCAACCTGCCCTACGGCGTCACGGTCACGGACATCATCGAGCGGCGTGAACGCCTCGCTTCGGGCTTGCGCCGGCCGCTGGGGTGCGTGTGGCCGGAGGCGGTGAGCCATGAGCACACCGGGCGGCTGGTGCTGTGGGTCGGCGATCAGGACATGTCCACCGCGGTAAAGCCTGCTTGGCCGCTGGCCAAGTCCGGGACGGTGGACCTGTTCAAGCCGGTCGCGTTCGGCACCGACCAGCGCGGCCGGTGGGTGGAGATCACGCTCATGTACATCGCGGCCGTGATCGGCGCGATTCCCCGCATGGGCAAGACCTTCCTCCTGCGTCTGCTGCTGCTCAGCGCGGCGTTGGATGTGCGGGCTGAGCTGCACACCTACGACCTCAAGGGCACCGGCGACCTCGACCCCGTCGGCGAGGCGGTGTCCCACCGGCACCGTGCCGGTGAGGACGACGAGGACATCGAGTACGCGCTCGCGGACATGCGGGAGCTGCAAGAGGAGCTGCGTCGGCGGGCGAAGATGATCCGCTTTCTGCCGCGGGACATCTGCCCGGAGTCCAAGGTGACAAGTGCGCTGGCGGACAAGAAGTCGCTGGGGCTGCGCCCGATCGTGGTCGGGGTCGACGAGTGCCAGAAGTGGTTCGAGCACCCCGAGTACGGCAAGGAGCTGGAACAGATCTGCACCGACCTGGTCAAGCGCGGGCCGGCCACCGGCATCGTGCTCCTGCTCGCCACCCAGCGTCCGGACGCCAAGTCCCTGCCCACCGGCATCAGCGCGAACGCGTCGGCCCGGTTCTGCCTGAAGGTCATGGGCCAGTTGGAGAACGACATGGTGCTTGGCACCTCCTCCTACCGGCGAGGGGTGCGGGCCACGATGTTCAGTTGGGCGGACAAGGGCATTCACTACTTCATGGGGGAAGGCGCCGACGCGCGGATCGTCGCCGCGTCCAACATCGACGCCCCCGCCGCCGAAGCCATCGGCCTGCGGGCCCGCGCGCTGCGCGAGGCGGCCGGGACGCTGTCCGGGCATGCGCTCGGGGAAGCCTTCGAACCCGCCGCCGCAACCTCGACCACCCTGCTCGCGGACATCCTCGCGGTGATCCCCGAGAAGGAAGCGAAGGTCTGGAACGAGACCGTGGTGGAGCGCCTGGCGGAGCTGCGGCCCGAACTGTACGGGGAGTGGGCCGACATGAGCGGCGAGGAGCAGACCGCGCACCTGACCGCGATGCTCAAGCCGTACGGCATCGCCGCCGGGCAGGTGGGCCGCCGCATCGACGGGAAGTTCGTCAACAAGCGCGGCATCAAGCGCGCCGACATCACCACCATGGTTGCGGAGCGTGACAGCAAGCGGGACGCGGGCTGACCATCCGGGGCCGCTATCGATAGCGCCGGCACCTGCTATCGATAGCAGCCCCGATAGCACCCGAAACGCTGTCTGATCAGGCTGCTAGCGCATAGCGGCCCACCTGCGAAAACCCCTGAAACCCGCCTGGGAGGGCCCGTCATGACCCCTGCCCTGTTCGCTATCGCCTGCCTACTCGTCATCACTCTCGGTTACAGCGGCTTGTGTGCCGCGTCGCCGTTCGGGCCCTGCCGCAAGTGCCGAGGCTGGGGCTTCGAGATGAAGACCGACCGCAAGGGCCGCCTCAAGCGCGGCCACGACTGCCGCCGCTGCAAGGCCACCGGCAAGCGCATACGCGTCGGCCGGCACCTCTACAACCTGTGGGCCACGACCTACCGCGCCGGCACCCGCCCCTGACCCGAAAGGAGGTCCGGCCATGGCCGTGACCGTGTCGCTCGTCGCCCTGTTCGGGCTGGTCCTGTTCTTCCTGCTGCGCTCCAAGACCCTCGGCTACGGCTCGGCATTCATCGCTGCGATGTTCGGGTTCTACCTGGCCTCCACGGGCGCGTCCGGCCCCGTGAACGAGCTGTCCGCGGCTGTCATCGACGCCATCGGGAATCTCTAGGAGGCAGCCGTGAACGAACCGATCCTCGCCCGCAGCACGCTCGCCCTCGCCCTGCCCGCCATCACCACATCCACGGTGCTGATCCTGGCCCGGATCTGGAACGCGAACGGGGCCGAACACAGCATCGGCAACGCCGCCCTCATGACCGTGCTGGCTGCCGGATCCGGCGCGGCCGGCGCCTATCTGGCCCGCGCTGGAGACGGACCGCTCGCTGCCGCCGCGTTCGCCATCTCCGGCGGGCTCGCCCTGACCGGAGTCGCCGGATACGCCGACGGCCTCTCCCTGCCCCTCCTGCTGTGGGCGCTCGCCACCGTCATCGCCTACTGCTTCGCCGCCCGCCTGTGGCGCGCCGAACGCCTCGCCACCCTCGCCCATCAGCGGCAGACCGCCACGCAGCGGGAGGAACACGGCCACGTCGAACGCGTCGAAGCACTCCGCGCCGGAGCACAGATCGAAGTAGCCCGCTCCGGCGCCGCCTACGCCGAAGCCCTCGCCCAGGCCCTCACCGCCCGCGCTGCACTGCCCGGCTTCGACCCTGCACAGCTCACGCGGGCCGGACTGCCCGAACTCCCCGCCACCGAGATCACGAAGGAGCACTGACCCATGGAAGAAGACGACCTCATCGACTGCGAGCTGTGCGCGCCCACGGACGACTCCGAGCCCTACCCGTACGCGCACTGCTGCGGATGCGGCGCGAACGGCAGCTCCGCCGTCCCGGACTGCACCTGCCAGTAGCTACACCCGGGGTGACCGCCCCATCTCGCCAAAGAAGCGCGGTCACCCCGGCCAACCAGCCCACTACAGACCCGTTGGAGGTCTCCAGCATGACGCACCCCATCCCTCTTCGGCGATCCCGCTTACGGGTGCTTGCCGCGTTCTGCGGTGTCGGCGGCGACACGGCCGGCTACCAGGCGGCCGGATGCCACGTGACCGGCGTCGACTGCCGTCCTCAGCCCCGCTACATCGGTGACGAGTTCTATTGGGGCGACGCGATCGAGTTCATCCGTCGCTACGGCCATGAATACGACCTGATCCACGCCGGACCGCCGTGCCAGTACGACTGCACCCTCACTGCGGGTACGAACGCCGCCAAGCGCGGCAGCTATCCGAACCTGCTCGCCCCCACCCGGGCCGCCCTCGAATCCACGGGCCGTCCGTACGTGATCGAGCAGCCGCCTGGCCGTGCCTCGCGACGGATGCGCATCGACGTGACCCTGTGCGGCGAGATGTTCGGGCTCGGGGTCATCCGGCACCGCAACTTCGAGTTGGGCGGCTGGAGCACTCCGCGGCCCGCACACCTCGAGCATCGGGGCAGGGTTGCCGGGATGCGGCACGGGGTCTGGTACGAGGGCCCGTACTTCGCTGTCTACGGCGAAGGCGGCGGCAAGGGCAGTGTGCCGCAGTGGCAAAGGGCCATGGGCATTGGCTGGACCGATGTCCGCAAAGAGATCGCCGAGGCCATTCCGCCCGCTTACGGGCAGTGGCTCGCCACCCGCTACCTCACCACCGTCGCGGCGCTGGAGGTGGCGGCATGAATCGGCACCTCCTCTACGCCGCCCTGGACGCGGCAGAGCGCGGCTGGCACGTCTTCCCGCTCCGGCCCGGTGACAAGCGGCCGGCGCTGCACGGTGAAGCGGTCTGCCCCGGCATCGGGGACTGCGCGGGCGGTCACCGTAAGTGGGAGGAACGGGCCACCATCGACCCGGACCGCATCCGCCGGGCCTGGGGTGATCTGCCGTTCAACATCGGCATTGCCACCGGTCCGTCCGGGCTGCTGGTCGTCGACCTCGACATGCCCAAGCGCAAGAACAAGAGCAGTGCGGACACGCCTTGCGGCGTGACGACCTTCCGAGCGCTCTGCGAGCGCGCCGGGCAGCCCATTCCCGTGACCCGCACGGTGCGGACTGCGAGCGGGGGAGTGCATCTGTACTTCACCGCGCCGGCCGGGACGCGGCTCGGCAACACGGCGGGACGGCTCGGCAGGCTCATCGACACCCGGGCCTGGGGCGGCTACGTCGTCGCCCCCGGCTCCACCACGCCCGCAGGCCCGTACGCCGTCGTCCACGACACGGCACCCACACCTCTGCCGGACTGGCTGTACGCCTCCCTGACGCCCCGTCAGGCACGGCGGGGTCTGATGGCTGTGCCCGCATCATCTCGGGCCTCTCGCTACGCCACAGCGGCCCTGCGGGCGGAAACGGCGACCGTGCGGGACGCACCGCACGGCGAGCGTGACGCCACATTGCTGGCAGGGGCGCGAGCCCTGGGGCGGTTCGTCGCGTGGGGCGACCTTCCGCGCGATGTGGTGGAGGAGGCTCTTCAGTCGGCGGGGGAGTGCGCCGGCCTCTCGGAGCGCCAGTGCCGCTCGACCGTGCGCAGCGGCCTGAACTGGTCCATCGCACACAACTCGCAGCGGAGGACGGCATGAGCACCCCTCCCCGCTCCCCCCTGAAGAGCCATCCCCGCACCGAGTCCGGGCCGGATGTCGCCGCGCTCGATGTGGTCCCGGCGGCCGTGGGCGAGCCGGCAGGCGTCGCCGAAGGCGTCCCCTCTGCCGTTCGCCCTGACCCGCACCCGGGCGACGGACGGTTCGTCGTCGCGTGGCTGCACATCAGCGCACCCCGCGGCGCGGTGCCCACTGGCACTTCCCGGTGCGCGTGCGGTCGGGACCGCAGCGCCGTCGGGCGCCCGAAAGTCCAGCAACTCACCTCCGACCACATGGAGCACCGACTCGTGTGCCCGCTCCGCACGTCTCAGGAAGGGAGGGCCGCCGCATGACCACGCCCGACAACACCGCCCCGGGTATCAACGGGGCCGCGCTGCTCGACGAGGTGGAGGGATTTCACCGCCGGTTCAACGTCTTCCCCCTCGACGCCGCCTACGTCGCGGTGACGCTGTGGGACGCGCACGCGCACCTGCTCGACTGCTTCGACGCCACCCCGCGCATCGCCTTCCTCTCCCCGGAACCGGGCTCGGGAAAGTCCCGCGCACTGGAAATCGTCGAAACCCTCGTGCCCAAGCCCCTGGTGGCGGCGAACGCATCCGCATCGGTGCTCTTCCGGGCCGTGTCCACGCTGGAGACCCGGCCCACGGTGCTGTTCGACGAGATCGACACCGTCTTCGGCCCCAAGGCTGGCGACAACGAACCGCTTCGCGGATTCCTGAACGCCGGGCACCGGCGCGGGGTGGGGATGTGGCGGTGCGTCGGCGACGGCGCGAATCAGCAGGTGCAGGAGTTCCCCTCCTACTGCGCCGTGGCCATGGCTGGCCTCGGCTCCCTCCCCGACACGATCCTGACCCGCTCGGTCATCATCCGCATGCGCCGCCGCGCGAGGAACGAACACGTGGAGCCCTACCGGCAGCGCATCCACGAGAAGGAAGGCAACGCACTGCGTGACCGCCTCGCCAACTGGGCCCAGACCGTGAGCCATCTGGTGGACGGAGTCTTCCCGGAGCTCCCGCCGGAAGTCACCGACCGGCCGGCCGACGTGTGGGAACCGCTCATCGCCATCGCCGACGCGGCAGGAGGTGCCTGGCCGTCCAGGGCGCGTGCGGCGTGTGTCGAGCTGGTCAACGCGGCGAAGGACGGGGACAAGGGCAGCATCGGTATTCGGCTGCTCACCGATCTGCGGGACTACGTCTTCAACGGCATCGACCGCCTGCCCACCGTCGCAGTCCTCGACCGCCTCCACAGCCTCGACGAGGCGCCGTGGGCCGACATGAGCGGCCGGCCGCTCGATGCCCGCGGACTGTCGCGGATGCTGCGCGAGTACATGACCGCGGACAACAAGCCCATCGCGGCCCGGAACATCAAGACCGGCGGCAGCGTGATGAAGGGCTACTACGCGTCCGATCTGAACGACGCGTGGGCGCGGTACTGCCCCCCTACCCCTGAGAGTCCGCTACTTCCGCTACCTCCGCTACCGCGCAGGTCAGAGGCCTGAAGAAGGTAGCGGATAGCCGGAATCTATCCGCTACCCGACCGCTCCATCCGCTACCGGCCCAGGGACACCAACCGGGGCCGGTAGCGCATTTATCCGCTACTGCAGCACCTATCCGCTACCTCGATCATGCCGCTGACCAGGCAGGTAGCGGAGGTAGCGGAAGTAGCGGACCTGACAGGAAGGGGGCCACCGCCCCTTGCTCCCTGCCGAGGAGGCACCGCCGCATGAGCACCGCCACTGCACTTGCCGAACAACTCCTCTACAGGCCCGAAGAGGCGGCCAAGGCTCTCAGGATTGGCCGCTCGATGGTCTACGAGGAGATCCGTCTCGGACGTCTTCAGACCGTTCGCATCGGGCGTCGGCGGCTCGTGCCGCCTGAGTACATCGCGCGGTACGTCGAACTCCTCAAGCACGAGGCAGAGGCCACCGCCTGATCCCACCGCCTGTCACAGCGGGGCCGCGCCACAAGGTGCGGCCCCGCCCTTTTGGAGAGACAAGAACGGATGACGGAGCCCCCTAAGCACCCCCGCAAAGCGGGCCACGGCGAAGACTCGATCTACTGGGACAAGACGAAGGGCCGCTACGTCGGTGCCGTATCGGTCGGCTACACACCGACCGGTCAGCGCAAGCGGGCCAAGGTAACCGGGAAGACGAAGACAGAGGTTCGCAGCAAGCTGCGCGACAGGAAGAGGGAGTTGGAGGCCGGACTGAAGGCATCTGCTACGTACACCGTCGAGAACGCCGTCCTCGACTGGCTTGCTCAGGGACTCAAGG
This sequence comes from Streptomyces sp. NPDC058685, assembly GCF_042714725.1. Taxonomy (NCBI): domain Bacteria; kingdom Bacillati; phylum Actinomycetota; class Actinomycetes; order Kitasatosporales; family Streptomycetaceae; genus Streptomyces; species Streptomyces sp. NPDC058685. Next base: position 98,682 of record NZ_JBHXSL010000014.1, on the reverse strand, counting down.
GCAAGGACGACAGCAGCGTTGCGACCTACCGTAGCCTCGCCGAGAACCACGTCATCCCCGACCTGGGGAAGGCCAAGCTCAGGGACCTCTCCGCAGACGCCTTGGACTACTGGCTGGAAGACAAGGCGACAGTTCTCGCAACCAGCTCCCTGCAAATGGTGCTGTCCATCCTGCGTCGGTCCATCACCCACGCGCAGCGCAGGGACAAGGTGCTGCGGAACGTAGCGGAACTGGTGGAAGCGCCAGAGGGCCGCCCAGGCCGCCCAAGCAAGTCACTGACGCTAGAGCAGGCAAAAGCTGTGCTCTCCGCGCAGAAGGGCACCTGGGTACACGCCTACGTAGTCGTGTCTCTGTTGGTCGGAATCCGGACTGAAGAGGTGCGCCCGCTCACGTGGGATCGGGTTCACCTTGCTCCGCCGGCCGGTACAGCTCCACACGTTGAGGTATGGCGCTCGGTCCGTCGTCGTGGCGAGACCAAGACGAGAGCGAGTAGGCGAACGCTGGCCGTGCCACGGCAGCTTGTCGCTGTGCTCCTAGCCCACCGAGAAACCCAGCAACGGCGACGAGAGACGCTCGGACTCACCTGGTATGAGGACGGCTACGTGTTCGGAACGGACAGTGGCAAGGAGCGAAGCGCGTTCACTGTGCGACGTAGCTTCAGAGCGTTGCTGGAAGCAGCAGGGTTTTCGCATCCGGAGGAGTGGACGCCTAGGGAGCTACGGCACAGCTTCGTCTCACTCCTCTCAGACCACGGCATCCCCCTGGAGGTGATTGCCCGGGTGGTCGGGCACAGCGGCACCCAGACGACTGAGGCTGTCTACCGCAAACAGATCCGCCCGGTTATCACGGAGGGCGCCGAGGCCATGGATGCGATCTTCGGGGAAAGCGATACAACCGAGAACTAACCGCAAAGTGGGAGCCGCCGGCCACTGCACGTCGGCGGCTCACCGCACGAAACTCCTCAACGATTGCCTGGCACGACGGCAGACTGCGGCTTCGGTGTGGACTGAATCGACAGGCACCCCGTTCTAAGGGTTCGATGTTACGTTGCTGACTCAGGACGTCTAGGCGTTCGCTTGAGGTGTTGAGATATCTTCGCCTTGGCTTTCCTGACTTCCCTTTCCGGACAAGGGATCGGCCGTACTTCGTGACTCAATCGGTGGATTCACTTCAACCACCTGCGCATTCTGCTTAGCGAAACGTTCCTCGTATCTGAGAGCCGCAACCTTCTCGCGAAAATCATCGAACCGTTCGATGGGATCACCGAGATTCTCGTCGAGGTCAAAGTCGCGCCTAATTCTTTCTGTTTGCAACCTGATGCGGTCCCCCTCCTCCGAATCATGCACGGAGGCCTGGATTTCCTCAATGAGTAGCCTTCCCCGCTCGCGAGTTGTCGGGGAGGAATGGTCAGCAAGGAAGCCTGCAATAGTCCGGTCCAGCCGGTTATTGAGGCGCCTGTCCTGCTCATCTCGGGCGGCTTGGCGAAGCAATTTTGCGATTTCTGACAGCAAGGCTGCAATGTTGCCCTCGAAATCCGTGCATACGCGGGCGCTGTCTGAGTTGGATCGGGAATCCGCCAGAACTGCGATGACTTCCTTGGCGAATCCGACCTTTTCGATATGAAATTCAGAACCCAAGCGTTGCGTAAACGCATTCTTCAGGGCATCGAAGAGGGAGCCCTCGTGTTCCGGGAGCTTTTCGCTCACATCTTCCGCTGTAAAGGAAGCAGCGTCCTTGCGCGAGATTTGGAGTACCCTCACTGCGTAGTTCTGTGCAGCCTTGACAGCAAGCGGCAGGCTTAGCAAGTCCTCAATCTCTGTCGCGGACACGCCGTCGCTCAGGGAAAGATGACGGTCCTTCGCCCAAGTGCCGATCTCAACGATAAAGTTCGCGGGTAGGACTTGCTTTTGCCGTGCCCCTCCTCTAGCGAGGGCTTTCGCTGCGTCGCGACCTGCCTGGTCGCCGTCAAGGAGGGCCACGCATGGGGGGCGAACAACGTCGCGACCACGAGCAAGGTATATCAGGTATGGAATGCTCGAAGCAGAACCAGCGGGAACGATGGTGACATTGTTTAGGTCAAGCGTGTCAATCTTTGCCACGCCCTTGGCTTGCAGATGAGAACTCGCTCCGGCGATGAGAACTTGGTCAGCCAGACCCTCAACGAACAGATTTGATCCGCTGATAAAGGACGTCTCGGCGACGAATGCGCCGAGAGATGAGCGCAATGGCTCATAGTGATTCCGAGCCACGTCCTTTACCACGCGCGTGCCTTCGTCCGTTAGTCCCTTGTCCAAGACTCTAATTCGTTCGCCGGCATTGCGGTTGATGAGAAACGGCGAGTGTGTCACGTAGGCTACTTGATCACGACGAGAGCCATCTTCCGGGACTGCGAACTCCTCCAGTATTCGCAGAAGATCCTGTTGGCCCTGGCTGGAGAGGTAGGCATCTGGCTCATCCATCAGCAAGATTTCTTGTTGGACGGTCGAGGGCCGCTGGTGGGCAAGCAGTTGCACATGGTAACTGAGGAAGTACCTCAGCCCGTTACTGCGTTCTGCAAATGAGTAGTCCGTTCCGGTCCGGTCGCGAATGGTGAATACGAGGTCGTATTCGCGCGGTGACACCATGAGCTTGAATTCTCGGTCTTGAGCCCACCAGCGCGGAAAGTTGAGCTGGGCGGCAAGCGCCTGATTAATCTTCTGGATGATTCCGTTGACATACCCTTCCCGCTCATCGGCTATCGCGTCGGAAAGGTCTTCGAAGACTGTCGGATCAATCCGTGCGACCTTGAACAGAAGATCCCGACCCAGCGCATATTGCTTCTCGGTCTGATCGTGTGGGGTGCTGTTCTGGATTTTCTGGAAGGCCAGTCCGAAAAAGTCTGCAGCTGATTGAGTAAACTCATCAGGGCTTGACCACGAGCGCCCGTAGAGATGGTTTAGAACGTCTCCGCGCGTACGTCGAGATCCCGAAGGTCTCCTAGCTTCTGACGTTAGCTCATACAGCGGGATGCTGGCGGGTAGCGGAACTTTGGCGTCGAGCCTAAATACGCCCGAGAGGGCCTGGCTGAGATCTGTATGTTTCGTGGGCTTGGTCCCAGGTACTTCAACGCCCGACATGTAGATTGCTGGGGCTGAATCATTGGCGCGAAATAGATGAAACTTGGAGCCAATTTCGAGATCGATGCCGAGTTGCTCCTTCGCTAGGTCGACATCGTCCTCGGTAACTGCCTCAAACTCACCCCCAAAGTCAGGGAATCTGCGCTGGCCAATCTCTACGGAGAAGAACTGCGAGTATCTGCAGAAGTCACTGCGATCGATATTGCGCCCCGTGATGAGTTTCTCGACGGAATCAAGGAGGTGGCTCTTGCCGGACTCGTTTGCCCCCACGATCGTGGTGATCGACGCCTCTAGTTCCAGACGAACATACGGGTACCATGCGTCCCCGAGCATCTCCCACGGATCAGGGTTTGAGTTCGGTGCAAACTTTCGTTCGTAGTCGTAATTGAACGACTTGTAGAACCTCACGTAGATCCGGGTGATTCGCATGGACCCTCCATACTCGAACGCGCCGCAGCGTGCCGCGGTCAAGGTTGCGCCGAACTTAGCCCGGATGCTACTCCTTCCTAGCCGCCTGGCTATGGGATTCCCCCGAATCGATTGACGATGACATCTGCCTTTTTGATCTTGTTGGTGTTGTGCACCGAACGGGTTGAGAAGTTGGGCACTACCCCGCTACTGGGGGTACGTCTAGCGAAGTCAGTGGAGCGGGGTTGTCCGGTGTCCTGTCTGGTTGGGTTCGTGCACGAGAAGAGGACCGTAGATTGTCGCTGCTCGGACAGGCTTGTCCTGCCCGCAATGGTTCAGCGGCCCGCTGGCCCTGCTCGAGGCCGTCCCGGGTCGGGGAGGTGAGAGAAGCCGTGGAGCCCTCCAGCGGACGCTGCGCTGCTCGCGGCATCTCGCCAGACTGCTGTCGCTGTTGATGAAGGTGTTCTCACGAACGGCCGCTTCTTCCCACGTCCCTCACCCTTGGGTGTTTCGTCGGCGAGGGCGACTCAGTTGCATGACGAGCTGAGTACATGGACGGTCGGTACGGCTGTTGGGCGTTAGGACCTGGGTCGGGCAGCGAGTGTGGAAGGCGAGGCAGGGAAGGTTCTTCCGCGGCTGAAGTTCGTGTTGACGCGGTCGCGAACGCCGGCTGCCATCCTCTTCTCAGCCTGTCGAACGGCCGGATGGCAGGGGCCTGACGATGATCCCCCGCTCTCAATAGCGGGCGAATGGGAGCTTGGCAGGCCAGTGCCGCGACCGGCTCAACGGACACCCACACCACAAGTTCATCGCAGTTGGCTCCCTGTTTGGCTCCCCGGAAGACTCTCCGTTCGGTCGTCACCCCGTTGACCTGCGGAGCACACCCGCAACTACAGTTGGGCCGCTTACGGAGGGGGTAAGGAGGGGCTGAGGAAGCCACTCCGCGACCGTCTCCCTCCCGTCGCCGCGAAGGATTCCGGCCGCCCGCCCCGCCGCGGACGTGGTGATCCGGACAACCCGCTCCCCGCGCACGACACCCCCGCGCGTGCCGCCCCTCCGGCCGTCCCGGCGTTTTAGGCTCGGGCCGCAGGAGTAGACGCCGAGCAAAGGAGCCGTCCGTGGCCTTGAGCCGTGAAGAGCGTGAGCAGTTCCTCGCCGAGCCCCATGTCGCGGCGCTGGCCGTGGACGAGGGGGAGAAGGGGCGGGCGCCCCTCACCGTGCCGATCTGGTATCAGTACGCGCCCGGTGGTGACATCTGGATCATGACGGGGCGCGACTCCCGGAAGGGGCGCGCCATCGCGCAGGCGGGGCGGTTCTGCCTGATGATCGACCGCTTGGAGCCCACCATCCGGTACGTCTCCGTCGAAGGGCCCGTCACCGAGACGATCCCCGCAACCCGGGAGCTCCTTCAGGAGATCTCGGCACGCTATCTGCCGGCCGACAAGGTCGACGCCTACGTCGACATGGCCTGGAAGAGCCACGGCGAGCAGGTGGTCATCCACATGCAGCCGCAGCGCTGGGTCAGTTCGGACCTCGGCACACTCTGACGGGTCGGGCTGAGGACCCTCGGGTCCCCGGCGGCGGGACCGCCTGCCCGGGCGCGCGTCGTCCGGGCGGGCAAGAGCCCAGGCCAGTGCCGCCTCAGCCGTGGGTCAGGCGGTAGCGCGGCCCGAGCCGCTCCCGCCTCAGCCGCCGGTCAGGCCGCACCGTCGTTCCCGCCTCAGCCGTCGGTCAGGCCGCACCGTCGTTCCCGCCTCAGCCGCCGGTCAGGCCGCACCGTCGCTCCCGCCTCAGCCGCCGGTCAGGCCGCACCGTCGCTCCCGCCGGTCAGGCCGCACCGTCGCTCCCGCCTCAGCCGCCCGTCAAGCGGTAGCGCCGCTCCGGCCGGCCCGTGCCGCCGTAGCGCAGCGTGACCTCCGCCCGGCCGACGGCGGCGAAGTACTCCAGATACCGGCGCGCGCTCACCCGCGACAGCGAGCCCGCCTCCGCGCACTCGGACGCCGACAGATCGCCCGCGTGCTCCCGCAGGATCCGCTCCACCAGTTCGGCCGTGTGCGGGGCCAGTCCTTTGGGCAGTTCGCGCGAACCCGGCGGCCGGGTGCCGAAGATCTGGTCGACGTCCTCCTGGCGCGCCTCGCCCAGCCGGTCGAAGCGGGACCGCAGCGATGCCACGTGCCGCAGCTGCTCCTGAAGCGCCGCCTGGTTGAACGGCTTGATCAGATAGTGCAGCGCCCCCGCGCGCAGCGCCGCCCGTACCAGGCCGGCGTCCCGGGCGGCCGTGATGAACAGCGCGTCCACACTCGCCCGCGTCTCGTCCTGCTCCTCGGCCGCCCGCAGCTCGCGCAGCACGCTGATCCCGTCCATGTCGGGCAGATAGATGTCGAGGAGCACAAGTTCGGGCCGCAGACGCTCGGCCGCGCGCAGCGCTTCGGCGCCGCTGTGGGCCACACCGACGACCGTGAAACCTTCCGTCGCGGACACATAGCGGCTGTGCAGCTTGGCGACCATGAAGTCGTCGTCCACCACCAGCACGTTCATCACGCCGTCACGGTAGGACGTGACCACAAGGACCACAACGTCCGTTGATTGCGGAAGGGAGACAGCTTCTCAACGCGCAGGCAACATGTGGGCCACTTCACACTCCCACCACCGAGAGGCGGCTCCCGTGCAATTGCGCACTCCCCTCGCCCTGCTCGGGGCAGCGTTGCTGGTGCTCGTGGGGCCGCCGCTGCTCTCCGCCGGGAAGGGTTCCGACACCGGCACCCACATCCCGGGCCTTCGCTTCATGGTCCCGAACACACCCGGCGGCGGCTACGACATCACGGCCCGTACGGCGGCCAAGAACGCAGAGGACGCCGAGCTCACCAACAACGTCGAGGTGTTCAACCTGCCCGGCGCCGGCGGCACGGTCGGGCTGACCCGGCTCGTCGGCGAGCGCGGCAACGGCAGGCTCGCCATGTCCATGGGCCTGGGCGTCGTCGGCGCCGTCCACACCAACAAGTCGCCCAGGACACTGGCCGACACCACCCCGATCGCCCGGCTCACCGAGGAGCCGGACATCGTCGTGGTCTCCAAGGACTCCCCGTACAAAACGATCCAGGACCTGCTCACCGCCTGGAAGAAGAACCCGGGCAAACTGCCGGTCGGCGGCGGCTCGTCACCCGGCGGGCCCGACCATCTCGCGCCGATGCTGATGGCGCAGGCGGCCGGGATCGCGCCCAGGACCGTCAACTACGTCCCCTTCGACGGCGGCGGCGAACTGCTCGCCTCGATCCTCGGGAACAAGGTCGCCTTCGGCGTCTCGGGCGTCGGGGAGTACCTCGACCAGATCAAGGCCGGTGAGCTGCGGCTGCTCGCCGTCACCGGCCCGAAGCGGGTCCCCGGACTGGACGCGCCCACGCTGCGCGAGGCCGGCCTGGACACGGAGTTCACCAACTGGCGCGGCATCGTCGCCCCGCCCGGCCTGTCCGACGCCGAACGCGACAAGCTCGTCACCCTGATCAGCGAACTCCACGACTCCGAGGAGTGGAAGGAGTCGATGAAGAAGAACGGCTGGGACGACGCGTTCCTCGCCGGAGACAGGTTCGGCGACTTCCTCGACGCGCAGGACAAGAGCGTCGACTCGGTGCTGAAGGAGCTGGGACTGTGACCACCACGGACACCACACAGGCACCGGAGCCCCGTCGCTCCTGGCTGCGGGATCACTCCGAACTGGGCGTCGGGGTCCTGCTGTTGGCCATCGGTGTGCTCGTCCTCACCGACGCGCTGACCATGGACGTCGACATCGCCCAGCGCGGGCCCGTCGGACCCAGGACCGTGCCGCTCGTCGTCGGCATCGGCCTGGTCCTCGTCGCCGTACTGCTCACCGTCGACATCCTGCGCGGCGGACGCGGGGAGGCGGAGGGCGGCGAGGACATCGATCTGAGCGAACCGAGCGACTGGCGCACGGTACTGCTCCTCGCCGGTGTCTTCCTCGCCTTCGCCGTGCTCATCGGGCCGGTCGGCTTCCCCGTCGCCGGCGCACTGCTGTTCTGGGGCGCAGCCTTCGCCCTCGGCAGCAGGCACCTCGACCGCGACCCACTGATCGCCGCGGTCCTCTCCCTCCTCACGTACTTCGTGTTCAACAACATGCTCGGTGTCCCGCTGCCGGGCGGTCCGCTGATGGAGGTGCTGTAGATGGACTCCCTCAACTCCCTCCTCGACGGCTTCGGTACGGCGTTGACCCCGATCAATCTGCTCTGGGCCGCGATAGGCGTGCTGCTCGGCACCGCGATCGGGGTGCTGCCCGGCATCGGACCGGCCATGGCGGTGGCCCTGCTGCTGCCCGTGACGTACGGGCTGGAGCCCACCGGCGCGTTCATCATGTTCGCGGGCATCTACTACGGCGCGATGTTCGGCGGCTCCACCACCTCGATCCTGCTGAACACCCCCGGCGAGAGCGCCGCCGTCGTCGCCGCCATCGAAGGCAACCCGATGGCCAAGGCGGGCCGCGGCGCGCAGGCCCTGGCGGCCGCGGCCGTCGGTCACTTCGCCGGCGGCATGATCGGCACCATCCTGCTGGTCGTGCTCGCGCCGACCGTCGCCGAACTCGCCGTGGACATCGGCGCACCCGACTACTTCGCCATCATGGTGCTGGCGTTCATCGCGGTCACGTCCGTACTCGGCTCCTCCCGCATCCGCGGTCTGGCCTCGCTGCTCATCGGCCTCACGATCGGACTCGTCGGCCTGGACCAGATGACGGGACAGCAGCGGCTCACCTTCGGATCGCTCCAACTCGCCGACGGCATCGACGTCGTCATCGTCGCCGTCGGACTCTTCGCCATCGGTGAGGCCCTGTGGGTCGCCGCCCATCTGCGCCGCAGCAGCGGCGAACCCATCCCGGTCGGCCGGCCCTGGCTCGGCAGGTCGGACGTCCGGCGCACCTGGAAGTCATGGCTGCGCGGACCCGTCATCGGCTTCCCGTTCGGTGCGATCCCGGCCGGTGGAGCGGAGATCCCGACCTTCCTGTCGTACGTCACCGAGAAGCGGCTGTCCAAGCACAAGGAGGAGTTCGGCAAGGGCGCCATCGAAGGGGTCGCGGGGCCGGAGTCGGCCGCCTCGGCGTCGGCCGCCGGCACCCTGGTCTCGATGCTCACGCTCGGCCTGCCGACCACCGCGGTCGCGGCCGTGATGCTGGCTGCGTTCCAGCAGTACGGGATTCAGCCGGGCCCGCTGCTCTTCGAGCGTGAGCCCGACCTGGTGTGGGGTCTGATCGCCTCGCTCTTCGTCGGCATGGTGCTGCTGCTCGCGCTGAACCTGCCGCTGGCGCCCCTGTGGGCGAAGCTGCTGCGCATCCCGCGCCCGTACCTGTACGCCGGCATCCTGTTCTTCGCCGGCGTCGGCGCCTACGCGGTCGGCGGCGAGGCGCTCGACCTGGTCATCCTGCTGATCATCGGTCTGATCGGCTTCGGGATGCGGCGCTACGGACTCCCCGTGCTCCCGGCGGTGATCGGTGTGATCCTCGGCCCCGCCGCCGAACAGCAGCTGCGACGCGCGCTCCAGATCAGCGACGGCAGCGTCACCGGCCTGGTCGACACGCCGTTCTCGGTGACGGTGTACGCCGTGATCGTGATCCTGCTGGCATGGCCGCTGATCAAGAAGGTGATCCCCGGCCGCGGTCGCACAGCGGAATGACGCAACGGATGCGCCCCGCCCCCCGTCGTCGACACGGCGGGGGGCGGGGCGCATCGCACGGGACCCGATACGCGGACATGTGCGACCCGATACGTGGACATGTTCGCGCCCGGCGGTCTTCAGACGACCAGGGTTACGCCGTGTCGTGCGCGGCCGACAGTTCGGCCAAGGCGCCCTGTCGCGCGAGGAGTTCGAGCTCGTCGAGCGCGCTCAACGCCTGCCCGGCTGCTTCCGGGTCGCTCTCGGCGAGCCCGCTCTCCGCGAACTCGTCCTCGTCCAGCCGGAGAACGGCCGACCCGTCGGCCGACACCCACAGGTCGAGATCCAGGTCCTCCACGCTCAACTCTCCGCCCACCAGCCGCGCGGGCCTGGTCACATCGCAGTACCAGCCCTTGAGCACGCCGTCACCGGTGCGGACCTCCTTCACGGCGTACCACCGGTCGCGCCAGTAGTGCTCGGTGAACACGTCGCCCGGCTCGAAGCGGACGAAGCCGAAGTCACGCACTCCGCCGGACGCCCAGGCCGCGCGGACCACGAGGTGCGTGCCGTCGTCGGCGATCAGGTCGGCCGGGTAGCGGATCTTGGTCGCGCCCGCCTTGACGAGCCGTACCTCAACCGAGGGTGCGGGCATGACGTACCTCCGTCGCACAGATCTCGTAGCCGAACCAGGTGTTGACCGCCAGCATCGGTCCGTTGTCGGCGTCGTTGCTGGTGAACGCCTCCGTGTAGCCCGCGGCCCGGGCCCTGCGCAGCGAGTCGGACTTGGCGAGCTTGGCGAAACCGCGCCCCCGGTGGGCGCGCAGCGTGCCGGTCATGCCCGACAGATAGCGCGTACCGCCGTCCGACTGGGCGGCGGTGAAGGCGGCGACCTCGCCGTCCACCATCACGACCGTGCTGAGTTCGCGGTCGAGCAGTGGATGGTGCCAGGTGTGGTTGAGCCAGTCGTCGTAGTCGTCGAAGTCGACGGAGACGTCACCCGGCTCGTCGGAGGTGGCCTCCGCGTCGGCCCGGAACATCGGCCGCGGGTCGGCCGCGAAGTCCTCGACCGTACGCAGCTCGACGCCCGCCGGCAGCGGGGGCGGGGGCGGCAGTGTGCCGTTCGCCAGGTCCAGCCGCTGAAAGTGCGCCGAGCGGGACGGCCGGTAGCCGCGGTGCTCGGCGAATGCGCGCGAGGCAGGCTCGTCCGACACCCAGGCGTACGCGGTGACCGCGCCGACGCCGGTCAGATGCTCCTCGGCGGTGCGCAGCAGCAGTCCGCCGACGCCCTGACCGCGGTGCGCGGGCAGGACCAGCGGTGCGACGGACGACACCCCCGGCTCCGTCGCGTCGTACGCCACACCCGCGGAAGCGGTGCCGACGATCTCGCCGTCCCTCTCGGCGACCAACAGCCGGTGGTGCTTCGCGGGGTTGGCCCTCTCCACGTCGAACAGGACGGCCTCGGGTGTCGTCACCTCGTACGGCAGCACGGCACGCGCCACCCGGCACACCGCGGAGGCGTCCTCGCGGCGGAAATCACGGACGATCACAGTCATGGTCGCCGACGCTACGCGCGGGCCCGGACGTGTCGCCTCCCAATTTCCGCCGGTGGGGGAGAATCGGAAGGGTGACCTTGAAGATCGCCATCGACGCGGACTCCGCGACCGCCCCGTACGAACAACTGCGCGCACAGATCTCCGCCCGGGCCCGGTCCGGGCGGCTGCCCGTCGGGTACAAGCTGCCCACCGTGCGCGGGCTGGCGGAGGAGCTGGGGCTGGCGGCGAACACGGTCGCCAAGGCGTACCGCGCGCTGGAGGGGGACGGGGTGATCGAGACGCGCGGGCGGAACGGGACGTTCGTGGCGGCGGCGGGGGACGCGGCCGAGCGGCGGGCCGCCGTGGCGGCGGGGGAGTACGCGGCGGAGGCGCGGCGCCTCGGACTCACACGGGCCGCGGCGGAGGCCGCCGTCTCGGACGCGCTGCGCGCGGCGTACGGCACCTGAGGTCCGCGGCGGCGGGTCCGGAAGCCTCCGCGAGGCCGGTCGGCGACGCCGTGTTCGCGATGCCGGGTCCGCGATGTCGGTCGGGAGGCGGGGCCGAGAGGCCGGTCCGGGACGCCGCCCCTAGAGGTACAGCCCCGCGTCCACGCCCTGCTGGGTCGGGACCGACGCCGGGCTGTGGCCGCGGCGCAGGGCGTACAGCTCCGCCAGGGTGGCGCCCTCGCGGCTCACACCCTCTTCCGTGCCCAGCCAGTTCACCGCCTCCCTGCGGGTCAGCGAGCCCACCTCGATACGGGCCAGACAGCGGCCCGGGCGGACCACCGCCGGGTGCAGGCGCTCCAGGTCCTCGTTGGTCGTCACGCCCACCAGGACGTTCCGGCCCTGTCCGAGCAGCCCGTCCGTGAGGTTGAGCAGCCGGGACAATGCCTGGCCCGCCGTGTGCTTGGCCTCGCCGCGGATCAGCTCGTCGCAGTCCTCCAGGAGCAGCAGCCGCCAGCGTCCCTTGGCGGTGCCGTCGTCCTCGCCGATCGCGATGTCCATCAGATAGCCGACGTCGTTGAACAGCCGCTCCGGGTCCAGTACGCAGTCGACCTGGCACCAGTCCCGCCAGGACCGGGCCAGCGTGCGCAGCGCGGACGTCTTGCCCGTGCCCGGCGGGCCGTGCAGCAGAAGCAGCCGGCCCGCGATGTCGTCGGGCGTCACCTTCATCAGCCGGTCCATCGCGTCGGCCACCGGCGCCGTGTAGTTGGACCGCACCTCTTCCCAGGTGCCGGCCGCGATCTGGCGGGTCGTGCGGTGCGGGCCGCGCCGCGGGGAGACGTACCAGAACCCCATGGTCACGTTCTCCGGCTGCGGTTCCGGTTCGTCCTCCGCGCCGTCCGTCGTCGCCTTGAGGATCTTCTCCGCCAGTTCCTCGCTGACCGCCGTCACCGTGACATCGGCGCCGCGGTTCCAGCGGGACACCAGCAGGGTCCAGCCCTCGCCCTCGGCGAGCACGGCACTGCGGTCGTCGTCGCGGGCGGAGCGCAGCACGGTGGCCGACGGTGGCAGCAGGGTGGCCCCGGACTTGACGCGGTCGATGGAGGAGCTGTGGGAGTGCGGCTGCTCGCCCGTCGCGAAACGGCCGAGGAACAGCGCGTCGACGACATCCGACGGCGAATCGCTGTCGTCGACGTTGAGCCGGATCGGCAGTGCGTCTTGAGGCTGTGCGGACATGGGCCCATGATCCGTCACCGAACCTGTCCGCGCACGGTGTTTTGACCGGTGGCGCGTTCCGGTGGGGCCGCGCCCGGTGGTGGCATCAGGTGCGGGCCTCCCGGAGCAGTGTCACGGCCCGGCGTGTCCTGCGCACGATCGCGTACCCCTTGGTGAGGGCACGGTCCCTGGCGAAGTTCCTGACGACGGCCCGCCCTTCGATCACCTGCTCGAACTCCGCGATGTCCGTGCTGCGCCGTACGGTCACGCGTTCCAGGGCGTACGGCCCCTGGGCGCGGCGGGCGAGGGCGTTGCCCACCGCGAGCGACTGCGCGAAGCCCGCCTCCCGGACCGTCCGCCGTACCCGGCGGCTGGAGTAGCCGTACGGGTAGGCGAAGGAGACGGGAGGTTCGCCCAGTTCACCGGCGATGATGTCGCGGCAGCGGACGGTCTCGTACCGCAGCCGCTCGTCGTCGAGCTGGTCCATCTGGGGGTGGGTGTGGGTGTGGCCACCGATCTCCGTGCCCGCCGCGGCCAGTTCACGCACCTGGTCCCAGTCGAGCATGGTGTCGAGTGCGCCGCCCTCGTCGTGCTCACCGCGCAGCCACCCGGTCGAGACGAACAGCGTCGAGGTGAATCCGTGTGCGGCGAGGACCGGAAGGGCGTGCCGGTGCACGCCCTCGTAACCGTCGTCGAAGGTGATCAGCACCGGCCGGTGCGGCAGCGGACGGCTGCCGCCCGACCGCCAGGCACCGGCCAGCTCGGACGTCGTCACCGGGGTGAACCCGCGCTTGTCGAGCAGGTCGAGCTGCTCGGCGAAGGCGTCGGGGGTGACCGAGAGACCGAGCGTCTTGTCGGCCGGCCGGTGCGCGACGGCGTGGTACATCAGGATGGGGACGGGCCGGTTCAATCGCTGTGACCTCCTGCCGTGGAGCCCGTGGAGCCCGTGGAGCCCGTGGAGACGGTGGAGACCGTGGCCACGGACGACGTGGGTGACTCGGACGGCACGGGCGCTACGGGTGACGTGTCCGGCACCGCTGACCCCGCTGCCCCCGACCCCGACGGCGACCTGTCCTGCACCGGCGACCTGTCCGGCACCGGCCGCGGCCCGCTCGGCACGGGTGCGATCGGGCCCGACGAGAAGGTGGCTCCGCCGCGGCGGGCCCGTGCGCTGCCCACCGCATAGCCCCCGGCCGCCGCCGCGACTCCGGCGACGATCGCGCCGGCCCGCCCCGCGCCACCCGGCCTGCCGAGCACGGCGTCCCGCAGTCCACGCACCACTCCGGCGGGCAGAACCCGTGTGGTGTAGCGGCGTTCGGACTCGAGCCCCTTGCCCGCGCCCACACTCCGGGCCACCAGCGCCTTGGAGAGCCCCTCGGCGTAGGAGCGGGTGCGGAAGTAGGCGAACCGTTCGCGGACGGCGGGGACCTTGTGGTGGATCACCGCGCGGTCGTCGATGAGGAGGACCGCTTCCGGCAGCGCCGCGGCGAGCCGGATGCACAGTTCGGTCTCCTCGCAGCCCAGCGGCCGTTTGTCGCCGTCGCGGCCGATGCCGGTGGCGAAGCCGCCGCAGGCGTCGAACGCGCTGCGCCGGAACGAGGCGTTGCCGCCCAGCACGTTGCGTACCCGCACCTTGCCCGGCGGCAGCCCGCGGTAGGTGCAGCCGACGACCCAGTCGAACTCCTCCGGGAACCACCGCGGCCTGCGTCCCGACGCCCAGGCGGCCGTGGTCCGGCCGCCGACCGCCATCACCCGCGGGTCGTCGTACCCCTCGGCGAAGTACCGCAGCCAGTCACGCTCGGCCACGGCGTCGTCGTCGAGGAAGGCGACGAACTCACCGCGGGCCACGGCGATGCCGGTGTTGCGGCCCGCGGAGAGGCCGCGGGGGCCCGCGTTGGCGAGCACCCGCACCTCCTCACCTTCCGCGGCGGACCCGCCCTGCGCGCCGGACTCCTTGTACTCCTCAAAGAGCCGGTCGAGCAGGACGGGATTGTGGTCCACCACGAGCAGCGTCTCGAGAGCCGGCAGTGACTGCTTCCGTACCGAGTCGACGGCCGCGAGGATGTCCTCCCAGCGGTCTTCGGTGTAGACGCAGATCACCACCGAGAACCGACGGTCGCTCAAGACGTCTCTCCCCGGGGGACCGTCACGTCGGGCGCGGCCGTGTGGCGGGTGCGCTGCGCGCGTCGCGCACCTTTCTCCTTGAGGATCACCTTGAGCACACGGAGGCCGTCCCGGACGGCGCGCAGATTGCTGACGCCGTGGATGCGCAGGTACTCGTGGCTGGGAACCTCCTGCACCCGCAGACCGGCCTTGACGACGCGGATGTTCATCAGGGTCTCGATCTCGAACCCGGTGCAGTCGAGGTCGATGTCGCCGAGGCAGTGTTTCCAGAAGGCGTTGTAGCCGTAGCAGAGGTCGGTGTATCTCGCCCCGAACTTGGCGTTGACGACGGCGCACAGGATGCGGTTGCCGAGCTTGCGGATGGGGGTCATGTCGTCGGTGCCGCCGCCGTTGGCGAAACGCGAGCCCTTGGCGAAGTCGGCTCCCGAGACGAGTGCCGAGACATAGGAGACGATCTCGTTTCCGTCGGCCGATCCGTCCGCGTCGACCATGACGATGATGTCGCCGGTGCAGGCGGCGAATCCGCTGATCAGGGCATCCCCTTTGCCCTTGCCGGCCTGTTTCACGACCTTGACGTCCGGCCACAGTTCGCGGGCGACCTCGACGGTGTTGTCACTGGAATTGCCGTCGACCAGCACGACTTCGTGAATCCAGTGCGGAAGTGTCTTGAAGACGTACGGCAGATTCTCCGCTTCATTCATTGCGGGAATCACGACGCTGACCGGCGGTGTGATGGCGAGATGGGACGAGATCGGCCGGTAGACGGCGGATCTGCGGCTCACTTCGTTCACCGACGGATCTTGCCCCGGAGCGGCCGGGTGCAGGACTGAGCTCATGATGCAGTTTTCCCTCTCCACCGGTGGACCGCCCGCCCCACGGGCGATCCGGATGAGTGTCCGGTTTGAAAGGGGGGTTTACTTCTCACCCGCCAATGCCGAATAAACCTCCGTACCTTTGGGTGAGTTGCAGAACATGGCCGCGCGGCATACGACTCGGTTAAGAGCACGAAAACCGAGCACGGCACCCCCCTACCGCGCCTCCCGCTCCGAAACCATCGCGACGCTTGAGCCCTCCCCTAGTGCCGCTTGCGTGATGGACCGTTGCGGGTGGATGTACGACGGTATTGATGATTAGGACTGTATGGCAAGACCTGGACCCCGGTCTCGCTTTTTTACTTTTTGGCACTGAATCGGATGGAGAACGCAGCGCTTCCTGATCGAATTTTCTTGATCGCTTTCAGGAATTGATCACTCGGTCTGCCGGGCCCCGGATTCCGCATTCGGCGCGCGGGCGCCCACAGGAAGAGCAGGGCGGTGATCGCCGCGACGGCGACGACCCCTCCGCCGGCGTCGAGGATGTGCGGGGACGAGGCAGGCAGGGCGGCGAGCAGGCCGATGCCCACGGCTCCGGCGGCGGCAATGGCCGCGCGGACGGCGGGCTCGAACCCGGACAGTGCGGCGAACAGTCCGCAAGCGGGCCCCGCGAAGAGGAAGAAGAGCACGAACGGCGCGCGCAGCGGCGACCGGACGTCCGCGAGCGCCAGCGCGACGCCGACACCCGACACGGCGAACGCCGCGCCGGCGAGGACCGGCAGGAGATCCGACCCGGTCCGTGGTGGCTTGTTCTTGATGGTCTGCATGGCCGACTGGACCCCCCCAGGCGCCGGATGCGAGGCCCTCATGCTGGCCAGCACGCCTGGTGGCGTCAAGCCGACCAGATGAATCTTTGGCATGGACACTTCCGGTGAAGTATGGGCCCTGCTACGAAAGTTGAGGCAGAGATCCTGCTAAAGGGAGGTTCCATGAAACTGTCCCGAATCGCGGCATTCTCATCCTCACTCCTCCTCGGCGCCGTTCTCGCTCTCACCGGAGCGGGCCCGGCGCAGGCCGACGACCGAGCCCTCGCCCTTGACTACGTGGCGCTGGGCGACTCCTACTCATCCGGAGTCGGAGCCGGCAGCTACGACAGCGCCAGCGGCAACTGCAAGCGCAGCACCCGCGCCTACCCCAGGCTCTGGGCCGCCGCCCATTCACCCTCGTCGTTCGCGTTCACCGCTTGCTCGGGCGCTCGTACGGGTGATGTTCTCTCCGGCCAGCTCGCCCCCCTCAACTCCGCCACCGACCTGGTCTCCATCACCATCGGCGGCAACGACGCCGGCTTCTCGGACGTGATGACCACCTGCGTCCTCCAGTCGGAGGCCACCTGCATCAACCGCATCAACCAGGCCCGCTCGTACGTCAACACGACCCTGCCCGGACAACTCGACTCCGTGTACACGGCCATCAGCTCCCGGGCCCCCTCGGCCCAGGTCGTCGTCCTCGGCTACCCGCGCTTCTACAAGCTGGGCGGCAGCTGCCTCGCCGGACTCAGCGAGAACGAACGGTCCGCGATCAACTCGGCCGCCGACTACCTCAACGCCGCCATCGCGAAGCGCGCAGCGAACCACGGCTACGACTTCGCCGACGTCGTCCCCGCCTTCACCGGACACGAGATCTGCTCCGGCTCGGCGTGGCTGCACAGCGTGAACTGGCTCAACATCGGCGAGTCGTACCACCCCACCGCCGCCGGGCAGTCCGGCGGCTATCTGCCCAGCTTCACCTCTCGCGTGTGAGCCCGGTCCGTCCGACCGCGGCAGCCACGCTGTCCACCGGGTCAGCCGGGTCCGCCACGTCCGCGCCGCCTCCGGTGCCGGGCGAGTAGGAGTCCCCGTCCGGCGAGGAGTCCCCGCCCGACGGGGACTCCTCGTCGCAGCTGACCGAGAAGTCGACCCAACCGGACCGTGCCTCGACCGGTTTCCGGATCTCCACCCGGATCCGGTCGTGGTACGTGTCGCCCTCCGCGTAGTTCCGGTGGTTCCGTTCGACGTGGTTGACCTCCCGCTGCTTTCCGCCCCCCGAGCCGAACCGCAGGGTCTTCCAGCCCGTGTCGGAGCCCTTGCCGCTCTCGGTGGCCCAGCGGTACTCGACGGCGGCGGGCACCCGGCCGACCGTGATGGTCGCCCGGAAGGCCGGAGCCTCGGCCTCCGGTGGCGGGCAGGTGCCCGAATAGCTGTCGTGCACGGTGCTGATGTGGACCGAGACGGTCTGGGGACGGTCGTGCGTCGACGCGCCGTTGCCGCCGGTCGCGCCGCCGTCACCGCCGTCGTCCGTCTCCGTGCCGGTGTCGCCGCCGGTGTCGTCCGGCGAACTGCCGGTGCCCGCCGTACCCGCGGTCGCGGCGCCGGGAGTTCCGGTGCCGCCCCCGTCGTCGCCCGCGTTCGTGCCGTTGCCCTTGCCGTTCCCGGCCAGAGCCCAGGCCAGGCCGCCGGCCGCGAGCAGCAGAACCGCGATGCCCGCGGCCAGCACCACCTTCGCCCGACGGGGATGTCCCTGCCGCGGGGCGGGAGTCGGCGCCGTGGTCGCCATGCCCGCCGTCGTCGGCACGGGCCGTCCCGGCCCGGTGGGCGGGGGAGCGCCCGGTGACGTGGACGTCATCGTGGGGCTGTACGGACCCGACACGGGCGGTACGGACGTACGCGCCGTCCCGCCCGCGCCCACCAACCGCAGCATCCGCTCGGCCTCGGCGGCCGGGAGCCGGTCCGCCGGGTCCTTGCGCAGCAGCCCGGCGATCACCGGCGTCAGCTCACCGGCCCGGCGCGGAGGCGGCAACTCCTCGTCCACCACGGCCCGCAGCGTGCTCAGCGGAGTGTTCTGGCGGAACGGGGTGATGCCCTCCACCGCCGCGTACAGCAGGACGCCGAGGGACCAGAGGTCGGACTCGGG
The DNA here is from genome assembly GCF_042714725.1 of Streptomyces sp. NPDC058685. NCBI lineage: Bacteria > Bacillati > Actinomycetota > Actinomycetes > Kitasatosporales > Streptomycetaceae > Streptomyces > Streptomyces sp. NPDC058685. The sequence goes on along the minus strand of NZ_JBHXSL010000014.1, from coordinate 80,431 downwards.
GCCCGGGTTGCGGCCGAGTGCCCGCTCGGGCGCGAGGAATTCGGGCGAGCCGATGAGCTCGCCCGTCATCGTGAGGTTGGAGGTGCCCTCGACCGTGGCGATGCCGAAGTCTGTGAGCACCACCCGTCCGTCATTGGCGACGAGGACGTTTCCCGGCTTCACATCGCGATGCAGCACGCCCGCCTCGTGCGCGGCGCGCAGCGCGGCGAGCACCTCGGCGCCGACGTGGGCCGCACGCTGCGGGGTGAGCGGGCCCTCCGCCTCCAGGACGTCGGACAGGGCGAGCCCGCGGACCAGTTCCATCACGATCCACGGGCGGCCGTCCTCGGTGGCCACGTCGTAGACGGTGACGACATTGCGGTGCGAGATCCGGCCCGCAGCCCACGCCTCCCGCTCCAGGCGCTGGTAGAGCCGGCGTTCGTCCGCGGTCCCGAGACCGGCCGGCGCGCGTACCTCCTTGACCGCGACCTCGCGGGCCAGCACCTCGTCGCGGGCGCGCCACACCACACCCATACCGCCTTCGCCCAGAGGGCTCAGCAGTCGGTAACGCCCGGCGATCAGTTGGTTCTCGGGCACGCGAGCCCCCATCCGTTGCAGCACGGCATCTCGGTGGAAACCACTCAAAGCTAGCTCAACTCCAGGCCGCTGCGGCCCCCCTGAACACCAATCCGCATCCCAGGACGAACACCACGAAGGCGGTACCGAGGGGAGCGGCCCGATGGGCCAGGGCGAGAAGCCTGCCACCACGGCGCCGGCGTTCCGCCAGGCGCTTCGCCGCTCCCGCGCCGACGCGCACGACGAGGAATCCTGCGGCGGCCAGTGTCAGGGCGAGCCCCGCGCCGTAGGCGAGGACGAGCAGGAAGCCGAACCAGGCATGGCCGAGGGCGGCCGCGCCGACGAGGACGACGACGGCGGAGGGGCTCGGGACCATACCCCCGGCGAACCCGAGGAGCAGGGTGCCGCGCAGCCCGCGGCGCTTCTCGTCCGGCAGTCCGTGGGTGTGGCCGTGGTGGTCATGGGAGTGGCTGTGGTGCGCGTGGCCGTGGTGGTCCTGCCCGTGCGCATCCGGACCGTCGTGGTCGTGGTCGTGGTCGTGCCCGTGCACATGTCCGTGGCTGTGGCCGTGGTGATGGTGGTGGTGCGGCCGGCCCCGCCGGCGCCATGCCCGCAGGACGAGCGCGGCACCGGCCAGCGCCACCAGCGCGCCGCTCGCCACACCCAGCCAGGCGACGACCGACGGCGCGGCCGCCGAACCGGCCGCCACCAGCGCCCCCAGCGCGAACACCCCGAGCGTGTGGGTGACCGTCACCGAGATGCCGAGCGTGAGCACCTCACGTACCGAGTTGCGTCCGCCGGCCGCCGCCGCGGCGGCCATCAGGGTCTTGCCGTGGCCGGGAGCAAGCGCGTGCATGGCGCCCAGCGCGATCGCCGTCGCCAGAGCGAGGGCGGCGAACGGCAGGGTCAGATCGCGCCGCTCGACCAGCCCGGTCAGGGCCTGCGTCCACCGGTCCGCGCCACGCGGCAGTACGGAGGCGGGGCCCGCGCCCTGATCGTCACCGTCGGCGGCCAGGGCGGGGCCACCGGGCACGACCTCGAGCGCGGCCTTCGTACGGTCCGGGGGAGAGGCCAGCCGGTCCTCGGGGTACTCGGACAACCGTCGGGACAGCGACTCCCGCGGCACGTCGGACTCCGCGAGGGTCATCCGGTCGCCGCGCGCCGTGACCTCCCGCCAGCCCGGCCCCCCGTCGCCGCCCGGAGCCCGGAAGGTGACGGCCGCTTCGCCGTCCGGCAGGGCGGCCGTCAGTTCGCACTCCAGCCGCAGCGTCGCCAGACCGGCCTGCCCGGGGCGTATGTCGGCACGGCTCGCGCCGGCGCTGAGCGCCACCACGCGGCCGTTCACCTCCGCGCGCGCCTCACGCGCCGCGGTCGCACAGCGCGCAGCCGCCCAGGCGGGGAGCTTCTCCGGTGTCCGCACGGCCGGATCGATCTGGGCGGTCGGGATCTCCGCCAGGTCCTCGACGTGGTCGACCCGCAACTCGCCCCGGGCGACCACCAGTCCGTCGTAGTGGTTGACGGTGAAGTTGCCGAGCGGGTGGGCGGCCGCCGTCCCCGCGAAGACGAGGAACAGTCCGGCGACCAGCGTGCCGACGAGGGCGATGCGCTTCCTCAGGGTCCGTGCGCTGCTCACCGTGCTCATGACGTCTCCTTGGCGCTGTTCTTCAGGGTGCGCCGGATCTCGGCCGGAGCGAGCGGCGAGAAACCGGGGTTGAGCGAGAGAGCCCGGGTGAGGGAGCGGCGGGCGGGCGCCTTCGCGCCGGCCGCCTGCTCGACCATCCCCAGGTGGTACAGGAACGCGGCGTTGCGGTAGCCGGTCGCCGTGGCCTTCCGGGCGTAGGGCAGCGCGTCCTTCGCACGGCCGTTGCGGTACAGCGCCCAGCCGAGTGCGTCGGCCGTGTGCACGGTCCTGCGCCGCTGCCATTCGGCCTGCGCGGACTTGAGGGCGACCGCCTTGTCACCGTGGTCGGCGGCGGCGAGCGCCGTGTCCAGATCCGGATTCACCCCGCCCGCGCGGGCGAGCGACGTCCAGGTGCCGATCAGCGCGTACTGCCGGCGGGCCTCGGCGTCCTTCCCCGCTGCCTCGTACAGCTCGCCGAGCGCGACGAGTTGGCCGGGGAGCGGGTAGCGGGCGACGATCGCCTCGTACTCGCGGATCGCCTCGGCCGTCTTCCCCTGCGCCGCGTGCGTCCGGGCCCGGCACTCCAGGGCCGCGATGTTCCTCGGCTGGGCGCGCAGCGCGGTGGCGCAGTGCTTCAGCGCGGTGTCGTACTGCCCCTGGGACCAGGCGAGCTGGCCGAGCGCGGTGGCGACGTAGGCGATGTCGCCGGGGGCAGTGGCGGACGTCATGGCCAGGGTGAGGACGCGGCTCGCGCCCTTGGTGTCGCCGCGCAGTTCGAGGACGTAGGCGAGACGTGTGAAGGCGGGTATGCCGGGACGCTTGAGGTCCGCCTCCTCGGCGGCCTTCAACGCCTGGTCGTAGCGACCGAGTTCGACGAGCGCGTCGATGCGCACCGCCAGCGCCTGTTCGCTGTACGGATTGACCGCCAGCGCCTGCCCGGCGTCCCGCAGTGCGCCGGTGAAGTCGTGCCGGGCTGCCGCCAGTGCGGCCCGTCCGGCGAGGGCCGCGTCATTGCCCTCGCGCCGCAGCTTCAGCGACCGTTCGAAGGCGTCGGCGGCACGCGGGTAACCGGCCGGGTCGCCGGAGGTCCGTGCCTCCTCGACACGGGCCGAACCGAGTGTCGCCCACCCCCGGTCGTCCTTGGGCCGGCTCTTCAGATGCGTTTCGAGGGCCCGTACGTCCGCCCCGGCGACGGCGGCGCCGCCGAGGGGTGCCGCCGGCTCCTGCCCGTCGCCGCCCAGCACGACGGCGCCCGCGCTGATCGCCAGCGCCACCCCGACGGCTCCCAGCCCGACGGCCAACCGCCGCCGGAGGCCGCCCCGGGGTGCCTGGGGGGCTTCGCTGGTCTGCTGAGACATCTTCGGTCCTCTCGGGGCCGGGCCCGGTGAACGGGGCCCTGATCTGATCGGTGGAGCGGACGGGGGCGGGCACGGCGTGCCCGGCCCCCGTCCGGAAGGGCGCGGCGCGCCTAGATGTAGCTCGTCGTCCGCCTGCGCCTGCGCCACCAGGTCAGGGCCGTGGCGATCAGCAGTACACCCGCAACGGCGCCGCCCGCGGAGGCGATCAGCAGGGTCCTGTTGTCGTCGGAGGAGGACGACAGGCCCGCTCCGCCGTTCAGCGCGTTGCGCGCCGTGGCGCCCTCGGCCGTGGGGCCGCGCGAGCCCGCTGTCGGCAGCGCGACGTAGGGGAAACTCGCCTCGAACTTCAGGTCGTTGGCGTCGACCGCGTCGCCCAGGTCGTTCTTCGAGCCGACGAGTTCGCCCTCGACGACCTGGAGCGCGATGTCCAGGACGTCGTCGGTCAGCCTGCGGCCGTTGGGGAAGCCGGCGTTGTCACCGTCGAGCACACCCAGCCTCTTCGGCTCGGCCGTGGGCTTGATGGACGTGTTCAGCCGCAGGGCCTCCGCGGGCTTCACCCCGGGCGGCTGGTTGAGGTCCTTCACACCGGTCAGGAAGACCGACACGAGGTCGTTGCGCGGCTCGGCCGGAGCCTTGATCTTGTAGATGCCCTCGATCAGCTTGGGCAGCTCCGGGTTGGTCACCGACGGCAGGAAGTCGGCGTCGTTCCAGGGCGAGGACGCGTTGAACTTGTCCTTGTCCTTCAGGGGCAGGACGACCTCGTTGACCAGCGGCATGCCGAGTCGTGAGACCTGGGTCCAGTGGCCGCTCGCGCTCTTGCGCTGCGTCGTCGACCAGATGCCGACGACCGGCTGTTCGGCCGACTGCTGTATGTAGTGCGTCGGCACCTGGAGCGCGAGGGTGTTGACGTTGTAGCCCTTGAGCGTGTCGTTGCCGACCTCGGAGAGGTCTCCGCCGTACAGCAGGTCGAAGACCCGCAGGTCCAGGAAGAACGGGTCGTCGGCCTGGCCGGCGAAGGTGGTGAGACCGCTCGGCAGCTGGTGCACCGCCTGCTTGCGCAGCACGCTGTAGTCCGGCATGGACGCCTTGCCCACGTTGGACGGCGCCACCGGGACGTCGTCCGCGATCTTGTGGGTGGAGGCGACCTTCTGGTCCTTCAGGCGCAGCAGGTCGATGTCGTACGTCTGCGTGAAGTTGAGGTCGGGGTCGTCGAGGCTGGTGACGGGACCCGTGTTGTAGAGGAACGTCTTGTCGTTCTTGAGGTGTTCCTTGAACGTCCAGCGGTAGAGCAGATCGCCCTGCGCGTCGCCGTTGCTGTCGATGTGGATGTCGTACTGGGCGTCGGTGGCGAACTTGTAGAAGTTCGGGCCTCCCGCCGGGTCCTCGAACGGCAGCCAGTTGGCCACCAGCGTCGTCGTGTCCGGCTTGTCCGGGCTGACGAAGGCGTACACGTCGGTGTTGTCGAACTGGGGCTGGCCCGAGATCAGCGGGGCCTCCCGGTGACTGGAGGCGCTGGCCGCCTCCGGCGTCAGTGCGGCCACGCCGCCGGCGGCGAGCGCCCCGGCAGCCAGAGCACCACAGGTGAGCGCGGCGAGACTCCTGCGCCCCCGGAAAGTTCCGGGCCCCCACCCGCTCCTGTTGATTGCGGTCATCGCGTCCGTCCGTTCTGAGCAACGAGGTTCGGTTGCCTTGCGCGTGCCATTCGGGGCCGCGCGACGGATGGATTGGTGGAGATTCGAAAGTGTCCAACTCGCCCTGGAAACTCATGGATTCGGTGAGTGGTCGTCAACTCGCGTACAGGTGTGGTGAATCCTGCGCCCGGGATACACGAGTGTGATGCCGGGGCGATAGGGTTAACCTGCCCGGGCCGGGTGCGTCGTACGGGTGGGGAGTGACATGGATCAGATAGCAGTGCGGAGCAGGGCACGAGTGCCTGCCATCACATGTGGGAGCAGCGCGACCAGTTCGCGTCTTGACCGGCACCTTTCGGTGCTGGGCGGCCCTGCCGTCCCGCAGCGCGAGACGGTCGAGGCGACGTCGCTGATGCGCGAGCTCACCACGCGTGATGTGGCGCACAGCCGCAGGAGCAAGAGCGCGCGCGTCTCGCTCTTCGCGCCCCTGCGCAGGCTGCGCCGCTCGCTGTTCGGCAGCCGGAGCTGATCCGGCCGCCTTCGCATCGCGACCCCGCGACCGCGCGCTCAGGCGACCACACCGTCCCGGCGCAGCGCTGCTGTCCCCTCGTCCGTCATTCCCAGGGACCTCAGCAGCGCGTCGGTGTGCTCGCCGAGCGCGGGGACCGCACCCATCGGTACCTCCGGTCCGCCCGGCAGGGTGATCGGCGGCAGCAGTGCCTTCAGCGGACCGACCGGTGAACCGACCTCCCGCCACCGGTCACGCGCCGCGAGCTGCGGATGTCCGGCCACATCCGTCACATCGTTGAGCCGCGCGCAGGCGATGCCCGCGGCCTCCAGCCGGTCGACGGCCTCCTGGGTGCCCAGTTTCCCGAGTGCCAGGCCCACCGCCGCGTCCGTCCGCACGCGATTCGCCGTACGGGCCGTGTTGGTGGCGAAATGCGGATCGGTGCCGAGGTCGGGCAGTTCCAGCACCTGTTCGGCCAGCCGCCGCCATTCCCGGTCGTTCTGCACCGACAGCAGCACCTGCCCGCCGTCCGCGGTGGTGTAGGCGTCGTACGGTGCGATGACGGCATGCGCGAGGCCGGTGCGCGCCGGTGGCTGACCGCCGTGCATCCCGTAGTGCAGCGGATGTCCCATCCACTCGGCGAGGGACTCCAGCATCGAGATCTCCACCGGTCCGCCGCGGCCCGAGACGCCCCGGCGCAGCAGCGCGGCCAGCACCCCGGAGAAGGCGTACATGGCGGCGGCGATGTCGGCCGCCGGAATGCCGGCCTTCACCGGCCGTTCGGCGGTCCCGGTGACGGAGACCAGGCCGGCCTCGCACTGCACGAGCATGTCGTAGGCCCGTTTGTGGGCGTACGGGCCCTCCGCGCCGTAGCCCGAGATGTCCACGGCGACCAGCCGGGGGTGGGCTGCGCACAGGGTGGCCGCGTCCAGGCCGAGCCGGGCGGCCGCGCCCTGGGCGAGGTTCTGCACGAACACGTCGGCGTCCGCGACGAGCCGCCGCGCGATCTCCCGCCCGCGCGGGTCCTTGAGGTCGACGGCGATGGACTCCTTGCCGTAGTTGCACCACACGAAGTGGGAGGCGAGTCCGTGGGCGGCCGTGTCGTACTCGCGGGCGAAGTCGCCGCCGTCCGGACGCTCGATCTTGATCACACGGGCGCCGAGGTCGGCGAGCTGGCGGGTGGCGAACGGGGCCGATACGGCCTGCTCGACGGCGACGACGGTGACCCCGTCGAGCGGCAGTGGCTGAGTGCTCATGACAGCCGTACCTATCGCGTACGCAGGGCATCTGTCATCTCGGCGGGCGGGTGCGCGACTGCCCGGCCGGTGTGGAGCGCACCGGTGGCCGCGGTCAGAGCAGGGCGAACTGGCCCTCCGGGCCTTCCTCGTGGTGGTCGAGTACGGACGCGGGCCGACGGGTCGTGTCCGGCGGCGGCAGCACGCCCCCGAAGTCGGCGATCTCGGTGCCCGTCTTCAACTCGGCCCTCCGGTCGGTCAGTTCACCGAAAAGGGCGAGGACGGTGATCAGCTCCAGCAGCTCCGAGGTCCACTCCTGCGGCCAGACCCCGGGCCGGAACGCCTCCAGGGTGCCGGGCTCGGGCTGGGTGGTCCGGCGCGCGAACCAGGCTTCCAGCACCCGGGTGCCGGCCACCTCGACGTGCCAGGCGGCGGACGGCACCGGGGAGATACGTCCCTCGCCGACGCTCAGCACCTCCTCCTCGGCGTCGTACGCGATCGCGTCGGGGCGGGCGGGCACGGCTGCGCGCACATAGGGGCGCCGCCCGCCGGGCAGCCGGGGCCTCGCACCACCGCGCGCGCCGCGGAGCTGGACGTCGAGCAGGGTCCGCCCCAGCTCCACGCCCGCGAGCCAGACCTCGGGATCGGCGGGCAGAGGGACGAGGCAGCCGGCGGGTGACGGCTCGGCCGCCGCGGCGATCCAGGCGAGCACGTCCTCGGGGGCGACCGTCCGCCCGTAGTGGCGTTCCAGAAGGGGCAGCAGACCGGGCGCGAGATTGGGCTCGTCGCCGCCGGGGCGGCGGTACAGCGGCCGGATGCGGCCGGGCCGTCCGGCGGGGGAGTAGCCGTCGGGAAGCGGCGCGGACATCAGGACGGCCGGGCCCGAGGCGTCCCCGGTCCAGCCCTGTTCGACGGCGAAGATCTGCCGGTCGTCCGCGACCCGCCACAGCTCGGGGCGGGCGACGTCGAGGAGACGGTGGTCGGGGATCAGCCACTGTTCGTCGAAGGCGCCGTGCGCGATCCGCACCGGCTCGGGACAGCGGCCGTTCTCACGGACGAAGCGGCCCGTCCCCGCGGCCTGCCCGGGCAGCTGGCCCACCGCGGTCCGGGGGGTGCGGGCGCGGGTGCACCCGAACAGCGCGTCCTGCGCCGGCCCCTCCGCCCGCACCACCGCGTCCCAGCGGGCGGTCAGCGATCCGGCGTCCGGCGCGATCACCCAGGAGCGTCCCGGCCGCAGGGGCCGCACGCCCCACGGCATGAGCGCATCGAGCATCGGCATGCGGACATCCTCCCCCTCGCCACGGGCGCGTACCGCCGGAATGGTAGTCATCCACGCTCAGCGCGCCGACGTCAGTCCGCATCGACGGTGACCGAGAAGGAGAACCGGTCGCCCCGGTAGTGGATGCGTGCGACGTCCACCACCCGGCCGTCGCCGTCGTACGTCACACCCGTGTAGTGCAGGATCGGACTCAGCAGCGGCACGTCCAGCAGCTCCGCCGTACGCGGGTCCGCGAGCCGGGCCTCCACGGTGTCCGTGATCCGGCTGATCCGCACACCCACCGCGTCCCGCAGCACCTTGGTCATCGGCCAGCGCTCCAGATCCGCGAGATCCAGCCCGGCCGCGATGTCCGGACGGACCGCGTTCTCCGCCCAGTTGGTCGGCTCGCCGCTCTCCCCGTCGCAGCGCAGCCTGCGGTACGTCACGACCTCGGCGATGTCGGGGAAGTACTCGGCCAGTTCGGCGGGCACCGGACCGGGTCCGTGCCCGAGGATCGTCGTCCGCTCGCCCGACTGCTGGGCCACGATCGCGTCGATCGAGCCCAGCAGCCGGCGCGGCGCCCCCCGGCGGGCCCCCGGTTCGATGAAGGTGCCGCGCCGGCGGTGCCGGCTGATCAGCCCCTCCGCCTCCAGCTCCTTGAGAGCCTGCCGCATGGTCAGCACGCTCACGCCGTAGTGCGCGGCGAGCTGCTCCTCGGTGGGCAGCCGCAGCGACGCCTCGGGCGCCCGGCCGAGTATCGAGGCGCGCAGCGACTGCGAGACCTGGTACCACAGCGGCAGCTTGCGGTTCAGGACCAGCGAGTCGGGGGCGAAGGAGGTCACGGCATCTCCGTACTACGACCTGAAGTGGCGCTCAAGACCCTGCCACACGTTGTCGTAGCCCTTCTGCAGATGGTCCGCGCCCGCCGCCTGCTCCGTCGCGGTCACCGGCCAGCGCGTCTCGAACATGAACGCCAGCCCGTCGTCGATCTTCTGCGGCTTGAGCTCGGCCGCGCTCGCCCGGTCGAACGTGTCCCGGTCCGGCCCGTGTGCCGACATCATGTTGTGCAGCGAGCCGCCGCCGGGCACGAAGCCCTCCGCCTTCGCGTCGTACGCGCCCTCGATCAGGCCCATGTACTCGCTCATCACGTTGCGGTGGAAGTACGGCGGACGGAACGTGTCCTCGCCGACCAGCCAGCGCGGCGCGAAGACCACGAAGTCGACGCCCGCCAGGCCCGGGGTGTCGGACGGCGAGGTCAGCACGGTGAAGATGGACGGGTCCGGGTGGTCGTAGCTGATGGTGCCGATGACGTTGAACCGCCGCAGGTCGTAGACGTACGGCAGGTGGTTGCCGTGCCAGGCGACCACGTCGAGCGGGGAGTGGTCGTACGTCGCCGCCCAGAGGTTGCCGCAGAACTTGTTGACCACCTCGACCGGGCGCTCCACGTCCTCGAAGGACGCCACCGGGGCCATGAAGTCACGGGCGTTCGCGAGGCCGTTGGCGCCGATCGGGCCGAGGTCCGGGAGCTGGAAGGGCTGACCGTAGTTCTCGCACACATAACCGCGGGCGCTGTCGTCGAGCAGTTCCACGCGGAAACGGATGCCGCGCGGGATCAGGGCCACCTCGCCGGGGCGGGCCGCGAGCATGCCGAACTCCGTGACCAGCAGCAGGCCACCGCGCTCGGGGACGATCAGCAGTTCGCCGTCGGCGTCGCTGAACACCCGGTCCGTCATGGACGCGTTGGCGTGGTAGAGGTGCACGGCCATGCCGGTCCGCTGGGTCGTGTCGCCGTTCCCGCCGAGCGTCCACAGACCAGTCAGCCAGTCGGTCCCCGGCGCCGGCTCCGGCAGCGGGTTCCAGCGCAGCCGGTTGGGGTCGGGGACGGTCTCGGTGAACGGCGCGCTGCGCAGTCCGCCGTTGCCGACGCGGACGAACGGCGGGTGGGCCGCCGACGGACGGATGCGGTAGAGCCACGAGCGGCGGTTGTGGACACGCGGCTCGGTGAACGCCGAACCGCTCAGCTGCTCCGCGTACAGCCCGAGCGGTGCCCGCTGCGGTGAGTTGCGCCCGAGCGGAAGTGCGCCCGGCACGGCCTCCGAGCTGTGCTCATTGCCGAACCCGGGGGAGTACCCCAGGGACTCGGCCGTCTTCCGCGCCTGCTCGATGCCGCTCATCGCCCGCTCCCGGTGCTGAAGGAATCCTGGAATCCTATGGACTACCGTAGGATTGCGGAGCGCCCCCGTCAACGGCATCCGGACGGCATGATGGAGCGCGTGTCCCACGCCCATCTACGACGTGAGCCCGTGCAGCGGCGGAGTGCCGAGCGGCTCGCCCGGATTCTGGACGCCTGCGCCGCACTGCTCGACGAGACCGGATACGAGGAACTGTCCACGCGTGCGGTGGCCGTGCGGGCCGGGGTGCCGATCGGTTCGGTGTACCGGTTCTTCGGCAACAAGCGTGCCCTCGTGTACGCGTTGGCCGAGCGCAATCTGGACGGCTACACCGACCGCATCGCGGGCCGGCTCGACGGGCTGGCCGGGGGCGACTGGCGGGGACTGCTCGATGTGGTGCTCGGCGAGTACGTGACCATGAAACGCACGGTCCCCGGCTTCTCGCTGATCGACTTCGGCAACCAGATCCCGGTGGGCTCCCGGGCGACCGGCGCGAACCATCAGGTGTCCGATCGCCTGGTCGGGCTGCTGGCGGCGCAGGTGGGCCGCGAGCCGGACGATGTGCTGCGACGAGCGGCGCTGGTCGCGGTGGAGGCCGCGGACGCCCTGCTCCAACTGGCGTTCCGGGTGGACCCGTCGGGCGACGAGGCGATCGTGGGGGAGACGCGGGAGCTGCTGCGGTCGTATCTGGCGCGGGTGCTGGACTGAGGCGGCCGGGGGTGGCCCGAAATCTTCCGGTGACCTGATCCGGGCCTGGCCCCGGCAGGAGGGTCCCCGCACGGGCCGCCGGCCGCCTCTGGGCAACCGGGCCGCGCACGGAACTGCCGCCCGGCAACAGGGCACCGACAAAGGCTTGGGCCACCTGTTGGCAGCGGGCGGCGCGTGAAGAAATCCCGCCCGGCAACCGGACCCCCGCAGGGACTGCGGCGCGGCCAAAGGGTCCTGGTCGTCTCTCGGCAGCCGACCCGCACGGACCCGTGCCCGGCACCGGGCCCCGGCACTGCGGCACCCCGACCCCGGCAGGGCCCCGGCCGCCTCCCGGCGACCAGGCGCCCCCGCCCGGACGCGTGCCCGGCAACAGGGCCCCGCCCGGTAACCGCCTCCCGGTAACCGGACCCTCGCCTGGCAACAGGGCCCGGCCGCGGGCCCCGCCCGGCAACCGGACCCCCGCAGGGACTGCGGCGCGGCCACCGGGTCCTGGCCGTCTCTCGGCAGCCGACCCGCACGGACCCGTGCCCGGCACCGGGCCCCGGCACTGCGGTACCCCGACCCCGGCAGGGCCCCGGCCGCCTCCCGGCGACCAGGCGCCCCCGCCCCCACGCCTGCCCGGCAGCCGCACTCCCGCCCGGCGACCAGCCCTCGCACGGCAACCAGGGCCCGGCCACGGACCGGCCCGGCCACGGACCGGCCCGGTAACCGCCTGCCCGGCAATCGGACCCCCGCAGGGACTCCCGCCCATGCATACCGGTCGGTATGCTCGGCCTGAACCGAGCGACACCGACGCCGCCCCGGGGAGGGCCCATGTCCCGCACAGCTGCCGCCCGTACCGCACCGACGGGCGGCGACGGAGCCGAACCGGCCGGAGAGACACGCACCGCCCTGCGGATCTGTCCGCTCTGCGAAGCGACCTGCGGTCTCACCCTCACCATCGAGGGCACCCGTGTCGTCTCCGCGCGCGGCGACCGCGACGACGTCTTCAGTCGCGGGTTCATCTGCCCCAAGGGCGCCTCCTTCGGAGAACTCGACGCCGACCCCGACCGGCTCCGCACACCGCTCGTGCGCAAGGACGGCGAACTGCGCGCCGCCACCTGGGCCGAGGCTTTCGACGCGATCGCCGCCCGGATCAGGCCGCTGATCGAGGAGCACGGGGCGAACGCCGTCGGCGTGGTCCTCGGCAATCCGAACGTCCACACCATGGCCGGCGCGCTCTACCCGCCGGTGCTGCTCTCCGTACTGCGCAGCCGCAACCTCTTCACCGCCAGCACCCTGGACCAGATGCCCAAGCACGTCTCCAGCGGACTGCTGTTCGGGGATGCCGTCGCCATCCCCGTCCCCGACCTGGACCGCACCGACCATCTGCTGCTGCTCGGCGCCAACCCGCTGGAGTCCAACGGCAGCCTCTGCACCGCCGCCGACTTCCCCGGCAAGCTCAAGGCGCTGCGCAGGCGCGGCGGCACGCTGACCGTCGTCGACCCCCGCCGTACGCGCACCGCGCAGCTCGCCGACCGTCATGTGCCCATCCGCCCCGGCACCGACGCCCTGCTGCTCGCCGCGCTCACCCACGTCCTCTTCGAGGAGCGGCTGACCGACCTCGGCCGGCTCGAAGGCCATGTCGAGCAGCTGCGCGAAGTCGAGGCGGCCGTCGCCGAGTTCACCCCCGAGGCCGTCGCCGACGCGTGCGACATGGACGCCGGCGAGATCCGCACGATCGCCCGCGAACTGGCGGCAGCCCCCACCGCCGCCGTCTACGGCCGCATCGGCAGCTGCACCGTGGAGTACGGCACCCTCGCCAACTGGCTGGTGGACGTGCTCAATGTGCTCACCGGCAATCTCGACCGTCCCGGCGGCGCGCTCTTCCCCCTCTCGGCCACGGCGCCCGCGCCCCGCCCCGCAGGCCCCGGAAAGGGCTTCGCGCTCGGCCGCTGGACCAGCCGGGTCAGTGAGCAGCCCGAGGCCAAGAGCGAACTGCCCATGGCCGTGCTCGCCGAGGAGATCGACACCCCCGGCGAGGGCCGGATCCGCGCGCTGATCTCCATCGCCGCCAATCCCGTGCTCTCCGCGCCGGACGGCGACCGCCTCGACCGCGCCCTGGAACAACTCGACTTCATGGTCAGCGTCGACCCGTATCTCAACGAGACCTCCCGGCACGCCGACGTGGTGCTGCCCCCGCCCCCGCCTTCCCAGAGCTCCCACTTCGACTTCGCCTTCAACGCTTTCGCGGTGCACAACCAGGCCCGCTACACCCCGGCCGCCGTGCCTCTGGAGGACGGCCGCATGGACGAGTGCGAGATCCACGCCCGTCTGGTCCTGGCGGTCGGCGGCATGCACGGCGCGCCGCCGGAGGCCGTCGACGACATGGTCATCGAGAAGGCCCTCACCAAGGCCGTCGCCGAGGCGCACTCACCCGTCCACGGCCAGGACGTCAAGGAACTGACCGCTCAGCTGTCCGGCCGTACGGGACCCGAGCGCCGCCTCGACATGATGCTGCGCACCGGCCCGTACGACCTCACCCTCGACAAGCTCCTGGAGAACCCGCACGGCGTCGACCTCGGCCCCCTCCAACCGCGCGTCCCCGAGGTGCTCAGGACCCGCAGCGGCCGGATCGAGCTGCTGCCCGGGCCGATCGCGGCCGATCTGCCGAGGCTGCGCAGGGCCCTGGACGAGCGGCCCGAGGCTCTGGTGCTGGTCGGCCGCCGTCATCTGCGCTCCAACAACAGCTGGTTGCACAACGTGCCCGCGCTCAACGGCGGCTCCAACCGCTGCACCCTCCAGATCCACCCCGAGGACGCGGACCGGCTCGGACTCCAGGACGGCGAGCAGGTGCGCATCGCCGCGGACGGCGGTCAGATCGAGGCGCCCGTGGAGATCACCGACACGGTGCGTACCGGCGTGGTGAGCCTGCCGCACGGCTGGGGGCACAGCCGCCCGGGCGTGCGGATGTCGGTGGCCGCGTCCCGCCCCGGCGTCAATGTGAACCAGCTGCTCGACGGCTCGCGGCTGGACCCGCTGTCCGGCACCGCCGTGCTCAACGGATTCCCGGTGGAACTATCCGCAACTCGATGACCTGGGGTTTTGCTCGTATTGCTCACGCGTCAACATCTTGTTAACGGCATTTGACGCCACCTAACGTCGTCCGGACCGCCGCACCGGTGGGAGTTCAAGGATGAACGTTAGGTGTCCCCCATGCTGACAATCCTCGGCTTCGCCATGATCGCGACCTTCCTGGTCCTGATCATGATGAAGAAGATGTCGCCGATCGCGGCTCTGGTCCTCATCCCCGCGCTCTTCTGCGTGATCGTCGGGAAGGGCGCGCACCTCGGGGACTACGTCCTCGAGGGCGTCGGCCAGCTCGCGCCGACCGCGGCGATGCTGATGTTCGCGATCGTCTACTTCGGCGTGATGATCGACGTCGGGCTCTTCGACCCGATCGTCCGCGCCATCCTGCGGTTCTGCAAGGCGGACCCGATGCGGATCGTGGTCGGCACGGCCGTGCTGGCCGCGATCGTCTCGCTGGACGGCGACGGCTCCACCACCTTCATGATCACGGTCTCGGCGATGTACCCGCTCTACAAGCGCCTCAAGATGAGCCTGGTCGTGCTGACGGGTGTCGCCGCCACCGCGAACGGCGTGATGAACACCCTTCCCTGGGGCGGCCCCACCGCCCGTGCGGCGTCCGCCCTGAAGCTCGACGCGGCCGACATCTTCGTCCCGATGATCCCGGCGCTCGCCGTCGGACTCCTCTTCGTCTTCGTCCTCGCCTACGTCCTCGGCCGCCGTGAGCGCACCCGACTCGGCTACCTCTCCCTGGACGAGGTGCTGGTGACGGAGACCGACACGGTCCTGGTCGGCGCGGGTGGCGCTGACGTGACCCGTACGTCGCGCGGCGGGGGCGCCGGTACGGCCGCAGGCTTCGGCGCCGGCGACGGGGAGCAGGGCACGGGCAAGGCCGCCCACGACGCAACGGTCGAAGAGGTGGGCAGGGACGACGGGGACACCGATGACGAGACCTTCCAGGGCCTCGACCCCCACCGGGAGACCCTGCGCCCCGGGCTCTACTGGTTCAACGCCGGTCTCACCGTGGCCCTTCTCGCCGCGATGATCATGGAGCTGCTGCCCATCCCGGTGCTGTTCCTCATCGGCGCGGCGCTCGCGCTGACGGTCAACTTCCCGAAGATGAGCGAGCAGAAGGCCCGGATAGCCGCCCACGCCGACAACGTCCTCAACGTCTCCGGCATGGTCTTCGCCGCCGCCGTCTTCACTGGCGTCCTCACCGGGACCGGCATGGTCGAGCACATGGCGGACTGGCTCGTCGGCGCCATCCCCGAGGGCATGGGCCCGCACATGGGCCTCGTCACCGGAGTCCTGAGCCTGCCGCTCACCTACTTCATGTCGAACGACGGCTTCTACTTCGGCGTCCTGCCGGTCCTCGCCGAAGCGGGCTCCGCCCACGGCGTCTCCTCGCTGGAGATCGCCCGCGCCTCCCTCGTCGGCCAGCCGCTGCACATGTCGAGCCCGCTCGTCCCCGCCGTCTACGTCCTCGTCGGCATGGCCAAGGTCGAGTTCGGCGACCACACCAAGTTCACGGTCAAGTGGGCGGCGCTCACCTGCCTGGTGGTGCTCGGCGCCGGAATCCTGTTCGGGATCATCTGACAGTGACCGGATCCCGGAGTTGGCTGCTGCGTCTCGTCATCGCCTTCGGCTTCGCGCAGGCGGCGGTGTCGATGGCGCGGCCCGCCGTCTCCTACCGGGCACTGTCGCTCGGTGCGGACGAGCGCGCGGTCGGTGTGATCGCCGGCGTGTACGCGCTTCTTCCCCTGTTCGCCGCCGTACCGCTGGGGCGCAGGACGGACCACGGGCGGTGTGCACCCCTGCTGCCCGTCGGTGTCGTCCTGATCTCCGGCGGGTGTGCCTTCAGCGGTACGGCGGGCTCGCTCACGGCAATGGCGGCATGGAGCGGGGTGATGGGCCTCGGTCATCTCTGCTTCGTCATCGGCGCGCAGTCGATCGTCGCCCGCCAGTCCGCACCGGACGAACAGGACCGCAACTTCGGTCACTTCACCATCGGCGCCTCGTTCGGACAGCTGGTGGGGCCCGTGGCGGCCGGGTTCCTCGTCTCCGGCGAGGACGGCGCCATGGGCCGTACGAGTGCGCTCGCCCTGGTCGTCTCGGCGGCCGTCGGCGCCGTGTCCCTCACCTCGCTGTGGCGCATCGAGCACCGCACGAGCGGCGCCCCGGCTCGGGAGCGTCCCCGGAAGGTGCCCGTCCGCCGGATACTCGGCGCCCGCGGTGTGCCCGCCGGGATCTTCATCAGTCTCGCGGTGCTCTCCGCCACCGACATCCTCACCGCGTATCTCCCGGTGATCGGCGAGCATCGCGGCATCGCACCCGCGACCGTCGGCCTGTTGCTGAGCCTGCGCGCCGCCGCGACCATCGCCTGCCGGCTGGTGATGACCCCCATGATCCGGCTGCTGGGCCGCACGGCGCTGATGGCGGTGACCTGTCTGCTCGGCGCGCTGCTGTGCGGCGGCATCGCCCTGCCGGTCCCCGTCTGGGGGCTCGCGGTGATGCTGGCCGCCCTCGGCTTCTGCCTGGGCGTGGGACAGCCGCTGTCCATGACGACGGTCGTTCAGGCTGCCCCGGCCGGTGCGCGGTCAACCGCGCTCGCCCTGCGGCTGACCGGAAACCGCCTGGGCCAGGTCGCGGCCCCGGCCTCCGCCGGAGTGATCGCCGGTGTCGCGGGACCCGCCGCGCCGTTCGCGATGCTGGGCCTTCTGCTGCTGGTCGCGGCGGGGTTGGGGATGCGGACGTCGACTCCCCCCGGCGGTACGGGCGTTCGGCCGAGCGGAGGAGGGAGCCGCAGCCACCCCGGCGCCGTACGAAGACCCCAGCCCCAACATTCGCCGGAATCATTCCCTGACCGGGAGTAGTCGGCTAGTTTCAGGCGTCGCTGTCGCCTCCTCCATCCCTGGGCGGAACCCCATGACGCGCGCCATTTCCCTGCACAGTGTCAGCAAGCGGTACGGACGGGGCTCACGAGCCGTCGACCGTTTCAGCCTGGACATCGAGCCCGGCGAGTTCGTGGTCCTGCTCGGTCCGTCGGGCTGCGGCAAGTCGACCGTGCTCCGCATGATCGCGGGTCTGGAGGAGATCACCGAGGGCGAACTGCTGCTCGACGGCGAGCTGTCCAACCATGTGCCGCCCCGTGACCGGGCGATGGCGATGGTCTTCCAGAACTTCGCCCTCTATCCGAGCATGACCAACCGCGAGAACATCGGCTTCCCGCTGCGGCTGGAGAACCCGCGTATGGACCGTGCGCCGCGGGTCGAGGCCACCGCCCGGATGCTCGGCATCGAGGACGTCCTGGACCGCTATCCGAGTCAGCTCTCCGGCGGTGAACGGCAGCGGGTCGCCATGGGCCGGGCCATCTCGCGCAGACCGTCCGTCTTCCTGATGGATGAGCCGCTGTCCAACCTCGATGCGAAGCTGCGCAATCATCTGCGGGCCGAAATAGCCCAGCTCACCCGGGAGTTGGGGGTCACCACGGTCTATGTCACACACGACCAGGCCGAGGCGATGTCGCTGGGCGACCGGGTCGCCGTGATGCGCGGCGGTGTGCTCCAGCAGGTGAGCACCCCGCGCGAGACCTATGCCATGCCCGCCAATGTCTTCGTCGCGGCGTTCATCGGCACGCCCCGTATCAACCTCCTCCAGGCCGTCGTCTACGCGCCCCTCGCCGGACGGATGTCGATCAACCTCGGCAAGCAGCGGCTCCCGCTGCCCGAACCGCTCAGCGTGGACCACCAGTTGCTCCGGATCCAGCAGGGCCGCGACATCATCGTCGGACTGCGCTCCGAGTCCACCCGTATCGCGCCGCCCAGCCAGGCCCGCCCCGGCGAGGTCGCCCTGACCGGCATCGTCGAGCACATGGAGTACCAGGGGCACGAGGCGCTGGTGCACTTCAACACGGGGTCGCGGCCCGCCGTGGTCGCCGACCTGGAGTCGCCCCGGCCGCGGCCGCCGGCGCGCCGGCGCAGGAGCGGCGGTCCGGGCGTGCTCACCCGGATCAGGGAGCGTGCGGTCGCGCAGGTCACCGGCCCCGTCGTCGCGCTCGACGACCCGGAGCCGGTGCCGTTCGCGACGGAGCGCCCGGCCACCGCGCCGAGCGACCTCGTCGTCCGGACAGGGCCCGATGTGCGGCTGCGGACCGGCGCCCAGGTGCCGCTTCTGGTGGACCTCGCGCATCTGTACGTCTTCGACCACCAGGGTCAGCGGATCTGCCCCGCCCCGCCGGACCTGCTCGGCCTGGACGCCTGACGCGGTACGCGGCGCCGGTGCGCGGTCCGGCCGGGTGGCCGCGGCCCGATCGGCACGGTCGCCCCTGGCGTCAAAAAACTAACACCGCTAGTTTGGGTCGCACGACTGCCGGCAGGTTCTGGAGGAGTGCGATGAAGGCCCACGACGGGATGTACATCGGCGGCCGGTGGCGGCCCGCCGCCGGACAGGACACCATCCCGGTGGTGAACCCGGCGGACGAGCAGGTCATCGCCCACGTCCCGGCCGGTGGCCCCGAGGACGTGGACGCCGCCGTACGGGCCGCCCGTGAGGCGTTCCCCGGCTGGGCCGCGACACCGCCCGCAGAGCGCGCGGCCGCGATCGGCGCTCTGCGCGACGCCCTGGTGGCCCGCCAGGGAGAGATCGCGGAGACCGTGACGGCCGAGCTCGGCTCACCGCTCGCGCTCTCGCAGGCCGTCCATGCCGGCCTGCCGGTGATGGTCGCCGGTTCGTACGCCGAACTGGCCGCCTCGTACGCCTTCGAGGAGAAGATCGGCACCTCCACCGTCCTCCTGGAGCCCGTGGGTGTGGTCGGTGCCATCACGCCCTGGAACTATCCGCTGCACCAGATCGTCGCCAAGGTCGCCCCGGCCCTCGCCGCGGGCTGCACCGTCGTTCTCAAGCCCGCCGAGGACACCCCGCTGACCGCCCAGCTCTTCGCCGACGCCGTGCACGAGGCAGGGCTGCCCGCCGGGGTCTTCAACCTGGTGACCGGCCTCGGCCCGGTGGCCGGACAGGCCCTCGCCGCCCACGAGGGCGTCGACCTCGTCTCCTTCACCGGCTCCACCGCGGTCGGCCGGCAGATCGGCGCGACCGCCGGGGCGGCCGTCAAGCGCGTCGCCCTGGAGCTCGGCGGCAAGTCAGCCAATGTGATCCTGCCGGGCGCCGACCTCGCGAAGGCCGTCAACGTCGGCATCGCCAACGTCATGTCCAACTCCGGCCAGACGTGCAGCGCCTGGACCCGGATGCTGGTCCACACCGACCAGTACGACGAGGCCGTCGCCCTCGCGGCCACCGCGGTCGCCAAGTACGTCCCCGGGGAGCGCGTCGGCCCCCTCGTCAGCGCCAAGCAGCAGCAGCGCGTGCGTGGTTACATCGAGAAGGGTGTCGCCGAGGGAGCCCGGCTGGTCGCCGGCGGTCCCGACGCCCCGGAGGAGACCGGCTACTACGTCAGCCCCACCGTCTTCGCCGACGTCGCCCCGGAGATGACGATCGCGCAGGAGGAGATCTTCGGCCCGGTCGTCGCGCTGCTCAGGTACGAGGACGAGGACGACGCCCTGCGGATCGCCAACGGCACCGTCTACGGCCTCGGGGGAGCGGTATGGGCCGCGGACGACGCCACGGCCGTCGCCTTCGCCCGCCGGATGGACA
The DNA here is from genome assembly GCF_042714725.1 of Streptomyces sp. NPDC058685. NCBI lineage: Bacteria > Bacillati > Actinomycetota > Actinomycetes > Kitasatosporales > Streptomycetaceae > Streptomyces > Streptomyces sp. NPDC058685. The sequence continues at coordinate 60,671 of NZ_JBHXSL010000014.1, read as the reverse complement.
CCGGCCAGGTGGACATCAACGGCGGACGCTTCAATCCCCTCGCGCCCTTCGGCGGGTACAAGCAGTCGGGCGTCGGGCGCGAGCTCGGTCCGCACGGTCTGTCGGAGTACCTCCAGACCAAGTCCCTCCAGTTCTGAGACGGAGATTCCCACCGTGGTCCGCGCCGCCGTACTGCCTGCCGTCGGCTCTCCTCTGGAGATCACCGACATCGAACTGCCCGAGCCCGGCCCCGGCCGGGTCAGGGTCCGCCTCACCGCCGCCGGGGTCTGCCACTCCGATCTGTCCCTGTCCGACGGCACGATGCGCGTGCCGGTGCCGGCCGTCCTCGGCCACGAAGGCGCCGGGACGGTCGTCTCGGTCGGCGAGGGCGTCACCCATGTCGCGCCCGGGGACGGCGTCGTCCTCAACTGGGCGCCCTCCTGCGGCACCTGTCACCACTGCGGCATCGGTGAGGTGTGGCTGTGCGCCAACGCGCTCGCCGGAGCGGCGGACATCCACGCCCGCACGGCCGACGGCCGGGAGCTGCACCCGGGCCTCAACGTCGCCGCCTTCGCCGAGGAGACGGTGGTCGCCGCCGGCTGTGTCATCCCCGCCCCGGAGGGCATCCCGCTGACCGAGGCCGCCCTGCTGGGCTGCGCGGTCCTCACGGGCTGGGGCGCCGTGCACCACTCCGCGCGGGTGCGCGAGGGCGAGTCGGTGGCCGTCTTCGGCGCGGGCGGGGTGGGGCTCGCCACGCTCCAGTCGGCGCGGATCGCCGGGGCCTCCACCATCGTCGCCGTCGACGTCTCGCCCGAGAAGGAGCAACTGGCCCGGGACGCCGGTGCGACGGAGTTCGTCCTCGCGTCCGACACCACCGCGAAGGAGATCCGCAGACTCACGGGCGGTCAGGGCGCGGATGTCGCGATCGAGTGCGTCGGCCGGGCCACGACCATCCGTACGGCCTGGGAGTCCACCCGGCGCGGCGGCCGCACCACCGTCGTCGGCATCGGCGGCAAGGACCAGCAGGTCACCTTCAACGCCCTGGAGATCTTCCACTGGGGACGGACCCTGTCGGGGTGCGTCTACGGCAACAGCGATCCCGCGCGGGACCTGCCCGTTCTGGCCGGGCACGCGCGGGCGGGCCGCCTCGACCTCGCGGGTCTGGTGACGGACCGCATCGGTCTCGAGGACATCGCGTCGGCGTTCGACAACATGCGGACGGGGCGCGGAGGCCGGGCGCTGATTCTGTTCGGTCAGCAGTGAGGACGCCCGTCCTGTCTTCGTGACCGGGGCGGGAAAAGCGCAGCTCGGCGGTTCTGTGCCCGCCGGGCGCTCCGGCCTGTCCCGGCTCCCCGCGTGGCCGAAAAACAACTGCCGCGCACCCCGTTGACGCCATACCCACCGGTCGGTACGTTCCCCGCACTCCCCGTCCCCGCACCACGGAGTGAGCACACATGGACACCGCACCCCCTTCCCCCCGGTCCGGAACCGCACCGGCGGACACCCCGGCGGCCCCCAACCGCCGCCGTGTCGCGACCGCGGCCGCCCTCGCCTCGGCCGTCGAGTGGTACGACTACTTCGTCTTCGGCATCGCCGCCGCCCTCGTGCTCGGCGATCTGTACTTCCCCTCCGGAAGCTCGTCGGCGGGCGTGCTCGCCGCGTTCGCCACCTTCGCGGTCGGCTTCCTCGCCCGGCCGGTCGGCGGCATCATCGCGGGCCAGCTCGGCGACAGGCGCGGCCGCAAGCCGATGCTCGTCCTGGCCCTGACGCTGATGGGCACCGCCACCGCGGGCATCGGTCTGCTGCCGACGTACGAGACGATCGGCATCGCCGCCCCCGTACTCCTCGTCCTGCTGCGGATCGTCCAGGGCATCGCCGTCGGCGCCCAGTGGGGCGGCGCGATGCTGATGGCCACCGAGTACGCCCCCGAGGGCAAGCGCGGGCTCTACGGCAGCCTCGTCCAACTCGGTGTCCCCATCGGCGTGGTGAGCGCCAACACCGTGTTCCTCGTCGCCGGCGCCGTCACCAGTGACTCCACCTTCGCCGCCTGGGGGTGGCGCGTCCCCTTCTTCGTCGGCTTCCTCGTCCTCGGCCTCGCCTGGTACATCCACACGCAGGTCGAGGAGACGCCCGAGTTCCGCGAGGCGGAAAGGGCACTCGCCGAGAAGGAGAAGGGCGAGACCCGTTCACCGCTGCGCACCATTCTGCGCGAGCACCTCGGCACGGTGTTCCTGGCCGGCGGCTCGTTCGCCGTGAACACCGCGACCTTCTACATCATCATCACCGGTGTCCTCGACTACGCGACCCGCGAGCTCGACATGAAGCGCAGCGCCGTGCTGGCGGTCTCCCTCTGCGTGAGCCTCACCCAACTGGTGCTGATCCCCGCGGCGGCCGCCCTGTCCGACCGCATCGGGCGACTGCGGATCTACGCCGCCGGGGCGGTCGGCCTGCTGGTCTGGGCGGTCCCGATGTTCCTGCTGATCGACACGGAGTCACTGCTCTGGCTCGCCGTGGGCACCTTCGTCACCAGCTGCTTCCTCAGCATCATGTACGGGCCGCAGGCGGCCCTGTTCGCCGAGCTGTTCACCGCCGAGATGCGCTACACCGGCGCCTCGCTCGGCTACCAGATCGCGGCGGTGTTCGGCGGCGGGCTCGCGCCGTTCATGATGGTGCTGCTGCTGGAGGCGACGGGGACGTCCATGGCGGTGTCCGCCTACATCATCGGACTCGCCGTCATCGCCCTCGTCTCCATCAGGATCCTGGCTTCGAGGGCGGCTGCTCGCGAGTAGGGCCCTTCGTTCCGATCGCGTCCGGGCGGCCGCACACCACTTCTCCGGAGGGAGCGGCCGTCACCACGCGAGCCCGGGAGCGCGAGACCGCGACGCCCGCCAGGCACAGCGCACCGCCCGCCATCGTCAGCCACCCCGGGATCTCGTCCAGCGCCAGCCACGACATCAGCACCACCAGGGCCGGTACGGCGTAGGTCGTCGCGCCCATGCGTCCCGCGGTCGTCCGGGCCAGGGCGTACGCCCAGGTCGTGAAGGCCAGGGCCGTCGGGAAGACGCCCAGGTAGACCATGTTCAGCGTGGCCGAGGCCGGCGCGTGGGCCGCCTGGTCGACCAGCTGCCCGATGAACGGCAGACACGCCACCGCCCCGACCAGGCAGCCGAAGGTCGTCACCTGAAGGGCGCTCGCATGCGCCAGCGCCGGCTTCTGGGCGACGACCCCGCCCGCGTAGCCGACCGCCGCCAGCAGACACAGCAGGACGCCCAGCGTGGAGGCGCTGCCCTCGCCGGACATCGACAGCCCCACCGTCACCGCTCCCGCGAAGGAGACGGCCATCCCCGCGAGCAGCCGCGGCGGCAGTGCCTCGCCCAGCAGCCTGGCGCCGAGGAGCGCGATGAGCACGGGCCCGATGTTCACCACCATCGCCGCCGTGCCCGCGTCGACCTCCTGCTCACCCCAGTTGAGCACCACCATGTAGACGCCGAACCAGAGCAGCCCGGACACGGCGATACCCGGCCAGGCGGCCCGCGGCGGCAGTCCCTCCCGCCGTACGAGCAGCACACAGACGAGGGCGAGCGAACCGGCGAGGAGCCGTCCGAGCGCCAGTGCGCCGGGGGAGTACGCCTCACCGGCGCTGCGGATCGACACGAACGCGGAGGCCCACAGCACGACGGTGACACCCGCAGCGGCGAGGGCGGGCCAGTGCGCGCGGTGAGAGGAGGTCGGGGAGGTGTCCTGGGGGCTCATGGTCCGACCGTACGACTCCGACGCTTCGGCGTTCACCGCAATATCTCCGGCTCGATGCCGAGCAGCTCGGCGAACGCACGCTCGCCGTCCGCGGTCACCTTCACCGCGCGCTCCGACCCGATGCGTACGCACCAGCCGGAATCCAGCACGTGCCGGCACAGCGCGGCCCCGGCGGCGCCCGCGAGATGCGGCTTCCGCTCGGTCCAGTCCAGGCACGAGCGTACGAGCGGCCGTCTGCCCCGCGTCTGCGGTTCGAGGCCCAACGTGCCGAACCAGCCGACCCCCTGGGGGGTGAGCGCGAAGCCGGTGTCCTGACGCAGCAGGCCGCGCGCGGTCATGGCCTCGGTGACCGCGATGCCCAGCCGCCCGGCGAGATGGTCGTAGCAGGTGCGCCCGCGGGCCATCGCGCTCGCGGCGCCGGCGGCACGCAGGGTCCGCGGCGCCGGCCCGCTGCCCGGATCGGTGTACCCGGCGAGCTCCTCGACCAGGTGCGCCACCCGGTCGTCGGCGAGCCGGACGTACCGGTGCCGCCCCTGACGTTCCTCGGCCAGCAGCCCGCCCGCGACGAGTTTGCCGAGATGCTCGCTGGTGGTCGACGGTGCGACGCGCGCGTGGCGGGCGAGTTCGCCGGCGGTCCGGGCGCGCCCGTCGAGCAGGGCGAGGAGGAAGGAGGCGCGGGTCTCGTCGGCCAGCAGCGCGGCGAGGGCGGCGAGTTCGCGGGAGGAGGTCATGTCCCCAGGATGCGCCGACGACGGTTCGGTGACGGCCGAAGGGTTCTGGGCGCCGGGGTTGTATGTCCCTCGTGGACCTGCTCGACCCGCCGGTTCCGGTCTCCGGTCAGGCCCGCACCATGGCCGCGTACTGCACCGCCAGGCCGTCGACGAGCGCCCGCAGCCCCGTCTCGAACGCGCCCTCGTCCACCTTCTGCTGCCGGTCGGCCAGCAGGTGGGCCTGGCCCAGATGCGGATAGTCGGCCGGGTCGTACGCCGTCTCGTCGTCCACGAAGCCGCGGGCGAACGAGCCGAGGGCGGAGCCGGTGATGAAGTACCGCATCAGCGCCCCGATGTAGGTCGCCTGGGCGGGTGGCCAGCCCGAGCGGACCATCGCGCCGAACACGGCGTCCGCCACCCGCAGACCGGCCGGACGGCGCCCGGGCCCCCGGGCGAGCACCGGGACGATGTTCGGGTGCTCGGTGAGGGCGGCGCGGTAGGAGACGGCCCAGTCGTGCAGCGCCGTGCTCCAGTCGCGGCCGTCGCCCTCGTCGAACATCGACAGATCGACCTGGGCGCTGACCGCGTCGGCGACGGCGTCGAGGATCTCGTCCTTGTTGCGGAAGTGGTTGTAGAGGGACGGGCCGCTGACACCGAGTTCGGCGGCGAGGCGCCGGGTGGAGACCGCCTCCAGGCCCTCCGCGTCCACGAGCGCGCTCGCCGTCTCGACGATGCGTTCTCTGCTGAGGAGGGGCTTGCGCGGTCGGGCCATGCGGCACATAGTAGGGCCTGCCGACAAGAAACTAGCAGTGATAGTTAAAAGTGGGGTGTGGCGCATGGACCTGGAGCTGAGCGAGGAGCAGGCGGCGGTACGGCAGCTGGCCGAGGACTTCGTGGCCCGCGATGTCACCCCCTACGCGGCCGAGTGGGACCGGGCCGAGAGCGTCGACCGGTCGATCGTGAAGAAGCTCGGCTCACTGGGCTTCCTCGGGCTGACCGTCGACGAGGAGTACGGCGGCTCGGGCGGCGACCACTTCGCGTACTGCCTGGTCACGGAGGAGCTCGGCCGCGGGGACTCCTCGGTGCGCGGCATCGTCTCCGTCTCCCTGGGGCTGGTGGCCAAGACCATCGCGTCCTGGGGTGACGAGGAGCAGAAGCGCCGCTGGCTGCCCGGGCTGACCAGCGGCGACATGCTCGGCTGCTTCGGCCTCACCGAACCCGGCACCGGCTCCGACGCCGGAAACCTCACCACCCGCGCGGCGCGCGACGGCGACGACTGGGTCATCAGCGGCTCCAAGATGTTCATCACCAACGGCACCTGGGCCGATGTGGTGCTGCTCTTCGCCCGGACCAACGACGCCCCCGGGCATCGCGGTGTCTCCGCCTTCCTCGTGCCGACGGACAGTCCCGGCCTGACCCGGCACACCGTCCACGGCAAGCTGGGACTCCGCGGACAGGCCACCGCCGAGCTCGTCCTCGACGCTGTCCGGGTACCGGCGGACGCGCTGCTCGGCCCCGAGGGCAAGGGATTCTCGATCGCCATGTCCGCCCTCGCCAAGGGCCGGATGTCGGTCGCGGCCGGCTGCGTCGGCATCGGCCAGGCCGCACTGGACGCGGCCGTCGGCTACGCGGGCGAGCGGGAGCAGTTCGGCAGGCCCATCGCCTCGTACCAGTTGGTCCAGGAGCTGATCAGCGACATCGCCGTCGACGTGTCGGCGGCCCGGATGCTGACCTGGCGCGTCGCCGACCTCGTCGACCGAGGCCGGGACTTCGCCACCGCCGCGTCCCAGGCCAAGCTCTTCGCCTCCGAGGCGGCCGTCCGCGCGGCCAACAACGCCCTCCAGGTGTACGGCGGTTACGGCTACATCGACGAGTACCCCGTCGGAAAGCTGGTCCGCGACGCCCGAGTGATGACGCTCTACGAGGGCACCAGCCAGATCCAGAAGCTGATCATCGGCCGGGCGCTGACCGGAGTCTCCGCGTTCTGACCCGCCCCGGGCCGGGGGCGGGATGAGTACGCGGCTGAGTAGCAGCGCCCATGTGGGCCCGGTCGCCGGCCGCGATGCTGTGGCCCATGAGTGAGACACAGGTCAAGCAGCAGAACACCGCCGCGTACTACGGGCAGGCCGTCGCCTCCTTCGCCATCGCGCTCGGCGCCGTCGCGATCGGCATCTGGACCATGGACGCCGACCGCTGGGTGCGGGCGTTCCTCGCCATCGCCGTCCTCTACCTGACGACCTCCGCCTTCACGCTGGCCAAGGTCGTCAGGGACCGCCAGGAGGCCGGGCAGATCGTCAGTCGTGTGGACCAGGCCCGGCTGGAGAAGCTGCTCGCCGAGCACGACCCGTTCCAGAAGCTGTGAAGCACCAGGGCCGGCGAAGATCTGGCGTCCGTCGGCCGGGCCGGCGTGGCAAGATCCGAACGGCAGACCCTAAGCGCTTGCTCACCCTCGGGGTATGGTGTTCCCGCTGCTGAGCGGAAGGGGCGAGTGAATGAGTACGGCGGAGGACACGACCGGCGAGGACATGCCGTGGGGCGAGGTCGCGCCCGAAGCGGCGAGGAAGTTGCTGGTCGCCGCCGTCGAGGCTTTCGCCGAGCGTGGCTATCACGCGACGACGACGCGCGACATCGCGGGCCGCGCGGGCATGAGCCCCGCCGCGCTCTACATCCACTACAAGACCAAGGAAGAACTCCTTCACCGGATCAGCCGAATCGGCCACGACCGGGCGCTGGAGGTGCTGTCCGCGGCGTCCGCGCGCGGCACCACCCCCGGTGAACGGCTCGCCGAGGCCGTGAGCTCCTTCGTGCGCTGGCACGCCGGCCGCCACAACACCGCCCGGGTGGTGCAGTACGAGCTCGACGCCCTCTCCGAGGAGCACCGCACCGAGATCGTGGAGCTGCGCCGCCGCAGCGACGCGGTCGTGCGCGAGATCCTGCGCGACGGGGTGGCGACGGGGGAGTTCGACGTCCCGGACGTGCCCGGCACCACCCTCGCGGTCCTCTCCCTGTGCATCGATGTCGCACGGTGGTTCAACACCGGGGGGACCCGGACGCCCGAGGAGGTCGGCTCGCTCTACGCCGACCTCGTCCTGCGCATGGTCTCCGCGCGCAAGTAGGCCCGGAGGCCCCGGCGCCCGGAAGCCCCGTGGGGCCGGAGCGCCACGGGGCCTCGAACCGCGCGACGCGCGGGATGCTGTGACCTTGAGGAATCCGAAGACTCAGAAGAAGTAGCGGGACACCGACTCGGCCACGCACACCGGCTTGTCGCCGTCCTCCCGCTCGACCGTCACCAGGGCCGTCACCTGGACGCCGCCACCCGCCTCCTCGACGCTCTGCAGCACCGCCGTCGCGCGCAGACGCGAGCCCACCGGCACGGGAGCGGGGAAGCGGACCTTGTTGGTCCCGTAGTTGATGCCCATCTTCATGCCCTCGACGCGCAGCACCTGCGGTACAAGCGCCGGCAGCAGCGACAGGGTGAGGTAGCCGTGCGCGATCGTCGTGCCGAAGGGGCCGCCCGCCGCGCGCTCGGGGTCCACATGGATCCACTGGTGGTCACCGGTCGCGTCGGCGAAGAGATCGATCCGCTTCTGGTCGACCTCCAGCCAGTCGCTGTGCCCCAGCTGCTCGCCGACGCCGGCGCGCAGCTCGTCGGGGGAGGTGAAGATCCTCGGCTCGGCCATGTCCCTGGTCCCTGCCTCTCACGCACGGAAACGATTGTCTAAGCGCTTGCTCAGCATGGTCGGGCGGGCGCGCTCCTGTCAACGATCGACGAGTAGCCTTCGGGGAGTGCCACAGATTCCCGAGAAGATTCATGAGCTCACGGTCGGCCAGTTGTCCGCGCGCAGCGGCGCTGCCGTGTCCGCCCTGCACTTCTACGAGTCCAAGGGCCTCATCAGCAGCCGTAGGACCACCGGCAACCAGCGCCGCTACAGCAGGGACGCGTTGCGCAGGGTCGCGTTCGTGCGGGCGGCGCAGCGCGTCGGCATCCCGCTCGCCACGATCAGGGACGCCCTCGCCGAACTGCCCGAGGAGCGCACCCCCGACCGTGAGGACTGGGCACGGCTCTCCCGGGCCTGGCGCAGCGAACTGGACGAACGCATCCAGCAGTTGGGACGGCTGCGCGACCATCTCACCGACTGCATCGGCTGCGGCTGTCTCTCGCTGGAGAACTGCGTCCTGTCCAACCCGGACGACATCTTCGGCGAGCGGCTGACGGGTTCACGGCTGCTCCCCGAGCGCAGCCGCGCGAAGGACGGCGGCTGACCCGGCCGCGTTCCCGGCCTGCCCGTGCCCTGACCTGGCGCCGTTCCCGGCCGGACAACGGATGAGGGCGGGCCCGCACCCCCGTGTCGGGCCCGCCCCCACTCCGCCACCCCCCCAAGAGCGGCCGGTACCTGCTACTCGTACTCCGTGCCGCCCTTGCGGGTCAGATACGCCGGGCTCACCGCCTTGGCGATCGCCCGGCCGCCCACCACGGGGCTGTGGCGTTCGGTCGCCGGACGGATGACCACGCCCTCCCGCAGGTGCAGTTCGCGGCCGGAGACGGTTTCCCGGCCGCTCGCCAGCCGCAGGACCGTCTCGACGTCGTACGGACCCTCGTACAGCCGTGGCACCAGGGGCAGTTCACCGTCGAGCAGTGCGGCCGGGTCCAGCCAGCGGACCTGGCCGTCGATCTCCGCCGACAGGTCGAAGACCGCGTAACCGAGCGCCTCCGAACGGCCGTCGGCGCCGTAGGCGAGGTCCTGCACCCCCGCGCCGTACACCTCGCCGAAGATGCCGACGCGGGTCGCGCCCAGCTTCTCGGCGATGCGTGCGGCGACCGCGGGAACGTCATGGCCGATCACCGCGCGCCAGTACAGATTGCGCGGATCCTCCTTCAGCGCGAGGCCCTTGGACCCGAAGCCCTTGGAGGAGACCTGGACCCTGCCGTCCGTGGCCGCGTAGGTGACCAGACAGGCCGTGCCGTGCAGCTTCTCGGTCAGGACGACCGGCTCGCCGGGCTCGAAGATCTCCGGATACCGCTGGATGTTCTCGATGTCGACCCAGGGCAGCAGATCGGGAGCCCGTTCCACCTCGCCGTCCATGGTCGGCGGTATCGGCGGCGACCACTTGGTGATCGAGAGCCGCTCGGCGAAATCGGTCTCCTCCGCGGCGGCCCGGCGCAGATCGACATCGGCGAGCGCCCGCGGCAGACACACGATGCCCTGCGACAGCTCACCGCGCAGACGCACCGCCTTGACGCGGTCGGACGCCTTTCCGGCGAGCCTGCCGGTCAGCCCCAGCTCCTCGATCAGGGGAGCGGGAAGCACGGCCTGTTCCGGGATGTAGACGGCGATGTCACCACTGCGGTACGCGCCCTTGGCGACGACGGCACGGTACAGGCCCACCTGGGCCAGTTCGAGGGCGTCGGCGTTGGGATGCTCATGGATCGTCAGCAGTTCGGCGGTGACGCGCAGCGTCGACATGTCAGGCTCCTCGGTCGTGTTTCATCGCCTCCACTCTCCGGGGAGCAATTGCGGTGGGGCCAGCGATTTTGTGTCTGCTACGGTCGCCGGTTCACCGCGGCCGGCAGGCGGCGTCCGGGCCGAAGGCCCGTGCGCAGGTGACCAGTTGGGCGTTGGTGGCGGCCGCGCTGCCGTCGGGGAGCACCAGGACGTCCTCCAGGCCCACGCGGGTGTCCAGGCCCAGCCGGCCCGCCAGCCGCAGCACCGGCCAGGCGCCGCCGTCCTCGCCGTGCAGCAGCACCGGCAGGCCGTGGGCGCCGTCCAGTTCGTCCAGGAGGGCGCCGGCCGTCGCGGACGCCGTCGACGCGTCCGTGTCCGTCACCTCCGCGAGGACGCGCAGCACCCGCGGGGCCAGAGCGGACGAGCGGAAGCGCGACGCTCCGCGCGTACCGGACCAGATGCCCGCCTCCACGCCCACGCCGCGCTCCATCAACGCGGCCGCGACCTCCTCGGCGCCTTCCTCGTGCCAGTTCACCGAGGCATGGTCGGGCAGCACGGTCCAGTCACGGATCCGCCGCACCCGGCGCTCCGGGTCCGGCTCCGCCCAGGCGCCCGTCGTCACCCCGACCGGCACACCGACCACGGACCGGATCGCGGTGAGCACCTCGGCCACCCCCCGGGGCGACAGGGTGTCCGCGCCGCAGGGCGTCTTCGGGTGCACATGCACATCGGCCGCGCCCGCGGCGACGGCAAGGGCCGCGGACTCGGCCAGGGCGGCCGGGGTCAACGGCACGGCGGTGCCGTCGGCTGCCGACCGGTTCCCGTTCAGACAGACCTGGATCATGCGGTCCATGGTGCCGGGCACCACTGACAACGACAGGCTTGGGCACCACTGACAACGACAGGCGGGGGCGGTACGACGCCGAAGCCCGCCCCCACGCCCGTCAGGCCACGGATGCCAGTTCCTGCCGTCCCGCCCGCTTGGCCGCCGCGACGGCCTCGGACGTCAGAACGGGCTGCGGCACCACGATGCCGCAGCCCGCACACACCGGCCCGAACCACGGCTCGTTCGCCAGATCCTGCCGCCAGACGATATGGGTTTCCTCGCACACCGGGCAGGCGGAACGGGGGCCGTCCTCCAGCGCCGAGATCAGCCGGCGGAGCACCTCGTCCAGGGGCGCCGAGGGATGGGCTCCCGGCCGGTCGCAGCGCGCCACCCCGTTCCCGCCCCAGGTCCGCCGGTGCCAGTCGTCGATGGCGGCCGGCCGTCGCAGCCCGTCGTGCTTCTCACGCTTCCTGCGGTCCGCGAAACCTTCCTCGTACGCGAGCCAGACGGCCCGCGCCTGTTCCAGTTCGTCGAGCGCGGCCACCAGCCGCGCCGGATCGGGCGCCCGGTCCTCGGGCTCGATACTGTGCCGTGCGCACAGGTGATCCCAGGTCGCCCGGTGCCCATAAGGGGCAAAACGTTCAAGGCACTTCCGCAGTGAGTAGCGCCGTAGCGCCAGATCACACCGCGTGTCGCGCACCTGTCTCGCAAGACTCCGGAAACCGGCCATCGCACTGCCACCTCCGTCGCTGGTACATCGGCGTTGAGGAATGGACGTACGAGTGCCCGATCCGGCTCCATCGAAAATCGAATGTCGTCCATCAGTGGGTCTTTCCCGACGGTTCCGGCCAGGGTCCCCGAGCGGCTCCGGCCTCCGCCCGGCCCCTTCGTTGCCGCTGTCGAAGCCGGGATCGAGGCGATCGGCGCGGGTCGGGGCGATCGGAATCCCGGCTTGTTTTCTCCCCCTTGTGTGTTCGAGAACACGGCGTCCCTCGTCTCAGCGTTCGAGACGGCCCGCCGCCAGGACCACCCGTGCCAGTTCCGGATGACAGATGTCGCTGTGTGCGCCCGACGGCGGTCCGCCGCGGCGCACGACGGCCGCCGTGTCCACACTCACGCAGCCGGAGGCGGGCACGCCCCGTGCCAGCGCCTCGTCCAGGGTGAGCCGGGCCGAGGACCGCACGCCCTGTATGCCGTCGTGCCCGAGCGCCCACCAGCGCTTGTCCAGACCGGCCGCGGTCGCGTCGTCCCCGGCGAGACGCGAGGCCAGCGGATAGATCACCCCCAGGGCGCTGTCGTGCCGGGAGTGGCATGCCACCACCGGACCGTCGACGCGCTGCTCCATGGTGCGCAGCGCACCCGCGTTCTGCGGCGCGTGCGGAAGGCTCGGGGCGAACGCGTAGTGGGAGAAGGCGCCTTGGAGAAGCGTCACCGACTTCACGTTGTCGGCGCCGTCGGGCAGACCGCGCAGCGCGAACGCGACCAGCCGGGCGCCCTGGCTGTGACCGACGAGATGGACGCGCACATCGGGGGAGGTGCGGGCGAGCTGTCCGAGCAGAGGCCCGAGGCCCAGTTCGCCCACGGTCCCCGCGCGCCGTTTCATGGCGTAGTACGTGGTCTGGCGCAACAGTTCCTTCGCGCCCTTCCACACCTTCGTCAGCCCGCCTCCGAGGGCGAAGGTGGCGTCGGCGGCCTCCTTGTCCGCCACCAGCTCCGTCTCCTCCAGTGCCAGGGTGAACTGCCGGCACAGCGACAGCGTGTCCTCGTACAGCACGGCGGCGGGCCCCCGCTCGTCCTTCGGCAGGTCCTCCGTGAAGCCGGCCTCCAGTCCGCCCGCGGGCACCTCGGCCAACTGCCGTGCCAGCCTGCCGAACTCGGCGAACGCGGCCTCCGACTCCGGCTGCTCGTCGAGCAGTTGTGCCAGCCGTGCCACTGTCGCCTCGTGGCCGGGGAAGAGACCCGTCAGGGCCTGCTGCGTCGCCGCGTCGAGCGCCACCGCACCCGGGCCGGCCCATCCCGGGACGGCCTCCACCGGTCCGGGGGCGCTGTCCACCGTTCCCGCGACGGCCGACGGGCCGAAGTCCGGCACCGGCTCGTCGGTGAACCTCATCGAGGGCCAGACGACCCCCGCGTACCCCAGCCGTGCGGAAGGAGCCGCCAGTCCCGGAAAGGGCGCGAAGAAGGCCGAACAGAGCCGGCGCGCCACGGACGGTGTGTTGTTCCAGCCGTGCGCGAACATCACCAGATCGGTGACGTTCATGGCTCTCAGCCGGTCGCGCTGTGCGGCGTCGACATCGCCGTCCCGGTCGAAGGTGATGTCCTGATACGGCCCCACGCTCATGTCCGGCATGACTGCCCCTCCCCGTTAAATCCGCTTCTGCCAGAAGCATCCTGCGCACGGGGAGGGCCGGCCATACCCGGGACGCGGCCGACCGCACCTGAAAGCGGTCGATCGCCTGGAGTCTTCCGCTGCCGTGCCCGTCAGAGCAGGCCGGCCGCGGTCACCCGGTGGAGATGGATCAGCACATCGTACGAGCTGACGAGCCGCACCTGCTCCGGATCCGCCGGCCAGGCGTTGCCGATGTTCCGGGTCGGGCGGGCGACACCCAGCCAGTTCCGCGCCGCGGCCGGTGCGCTGCGCTGGTCGAGGTAGTAGTCCCTGCCCGACACCCGTTCCAGGACGGCCTCGTTGCTGCCCTGAGCCGGCGGTCCCACCGAGAACGTCCGCATCGGCTCGGCGGGATCCGTGACGTCCAGCGCGTTGAACGATCCCTGTCCGAAGGTGAATCCGGCGCTGACGTAGTCCGCCCCCACCATGTCCCGCAGGAACGCGCCCTGAAGCTTCGGATACTGCGCCGGGTTGCTCGTCTCGTAGCCGACGTGGCCGTTGTGCGCGGAGAGCACCATCCGGTGTCCGGTCCGCCGCTGCCACCACACAGTGTTCTCGGCCATGGTCCGGTCGCGGTAGAGCATGGCGTCCGCGATCTCCTTCTCGTCGAAGAAGTCGAACGTGTACTGGGTCCCGGTCCGCGCGATCGCGCGGGCGTGCTGAAGCATCCAGGCGTGCTCCTCACGGTCCGGCCCCGGCTTCTGCCGTTCCAGGAGGGCCAGCGCCCGCCCCACGTCCGCGGCCATCGCCCGCCGCTCGGCGATGGGCCGGTGCAGATACGCCGTCATCGTCTCGTCCACCGAGGCGGTCGGCCGCGATGCCCGGTACAGGCGGCTGATCTCCGGCAGCAGCGCCGGGTACCGCTTCGCGACCCAGCCCGTGACGGTGTCGAAGAGTTCCGGCCCCGAGTAGGCGGTGTCGTCGCCCATGAACTGCACGGGCCGCTGGGGATGCCGCACGTTGTACTGGCGCATCCACCGGATCAGGTCCAGGTACTCGCGGGTGTTCCACAGGGCGTAGGAGTTCTGGAACTCCTCCCGCATGATGCGCCGCGGGTCGCCCCTGCCGTGCAGTACATACGCGTTGAGCCGCAGCCCCGTGCTCCAGGGAGCCTCCAGGGCGAAGGTCGTGAAGCCCCTGCGCTCCACGAGGTTCCGGAAGACGCGGTGCTTGGTCGTGAAGAACTCCGCGGAGTTGTGGGTGGCCTCGCCGATCCCCACGATCTTCGCTGTGCCGATCATGCGCTCCAGCGGCCGCAGATCGGACAGCGGATGGGCCGCCCGGGCCAGCGCGGGCACGGGGTCGTGGGCGGCGCGGGAGGAGGCGGGAGAGGGGGAGGGCTGTGCGCGTGCGGGGCCGCCGACGACGAGCGCGCCGAGAGCGAGCACGAGCACCAGCACCTGCTGTAACCGGTGTCGAGTGGTGGTGTTCATGGATCAAGCCTGTCGGCGCACCGCGCGCCCGGACCAACCTGCGGGCACCCGTGTCGATGGTGGGGCCGGCCCCCGTGCGGGCGGACCGGCCCTCCACCGCGCGTGCGGTTCCGTGTCGGGTTCTCGTCGTCCGGGTCGCGCGTCCCGGCTGCCGTCGTGGCAGGGCCGCGTCCCGACTGCCCCGCTCAGTACCGCAGATACCTCTTGCGAATCGCCCGGAACGCCGCCAGCTCACCGCGCCAGGCGCCCACCACCTCGTCCGTCCCGGCCCCCGCGTCGATCAGTGTGCGGACCTTGGTCGAGCCCGTGAGCTTGTCGATCCAGTTGTCGGGACGCCAGGCGAAGCCGCTCCAGCTCCGCTTCGCCGTCACCAGCAGACCGATGCCGGTGCGCACCGGGTCGAACGACTCCCGGTCGTGGACGTGCAGTTGGACCCCGCCGATCGTCTTCCCCTGGAACTTGGAGAACGTCGGCGCGAAGTACGCCTCACGGAACCGCACACCGGGCAGGTTCAGGCCGTTCGCCGCCTCGGCCCAGCCGCGGCCGATCCCCTCGGCGCCCAGCAGCTCGAACGGACGGGTCGTGCCGCGCCCCTCCGACAGGTTCGTGCCCTCGAAGAGGCAGGTGCCCGAGTAGACCAGCGCGGTCTCGGGAGTGGGCATGTTGGGGCTCGGCGGCACCCACGGCAGCCCCGTCTCGTCGAAGAAGTCGGCGCGGTCCCAGCCGGACATCCGGACGATCCGCAGATCAACCGGCGTCTGGAGGAACTCGCCGTTGAACAGCAGCGCGAGCTCGGCCACCGTCATGCCGTGCGCCTGGGAGATCGGCTCGCGGCCGACGAAGGTCGCGAACGCCTTGTCCAGTACGGGACCGAGCGCGGCCCGTCCCGTCACCGGGTTGGGCCGGTCCAGGACGACGAAGCGCTTGCCGGCGAGCGCGGCCGACTGCATGCAGTCGAACAGCGTCCAGATGTAGGTGTAGAAGCGCGCTCCCGCGTCCTGGATGTCGAAGACGATCGTCTCCACGCCCGAGGTGGTGAAGATGTCGGCCAGCGGCTGCCCGCTCTTGAGGTAGGTGTCGTAGACGGGCAGCCCGGTCGCCGGGTCGTCGTAGCGCCCCTCGGAGCCGCCCGCCTGGGCCGTGCCGCGGAAGCCGTGCTCGGGGCCGAAGACGGCGGTCAGGTCCACCCGGTCGTCCGCGTGCATCACATCGACGATGTGCCGTACGTCCGGGGTGATGCCGGTCGGATTGGTGACCACGCCGACCCGCTGCCCGGAGAGCATCGCGTAACCGTCGGCGGCGAGCCGGTCGAAGCCGGTGCGGACCCGGCGCCGGGTCGAGCGGGCGGCGGCGGGAGACGCACTCGCCGCCGGCCCGGTCGCGGCCAGCGCGCCGGCCGCTCCTGTCGCGGCCAGCAGTCCCCGTCTGGACAGGCTCATCGGGCCACCTCCGTGATCGCTGTCTGTCATGGCCACGCACGCTAGCGCGCGCCGGGGGCGCGTGGAACGACCCGCGCACACGCGCTTCGTGCTTCCTTCCCCTGCGCCCTGCCTCTTTCGTGTGACATACCGACCGGTTAGTCTGCCGTGACGGACCGGAGCGTGGAGAGGCGGATTTCGATGAGTTCGGTGCAGGGCGCAGGAGTGGTGGTCACGGGCGCGGGCGGCGGTATCGGTGCCGCGCTGGCCCGCAGGTTCGCGGCCGAGGGCGCTCGCGTCGTCGTCAACGACCTCGACGCGGTCAAGGCCAAGGCCGTCGCCGAGGAGATCGGTGCCACCGCCGTGCCGGGCGACGCCTCCACGATCGTGGAAGCGGCCCGCGACGCGCTCGACGGCACGGTGGACGTCTACTGCGCCAACGCCGGACTCGCCTCGCCCGGTGACGCGTTCGCCGACGAGGCGGTCTGGGCCGCCGCGTGGGACGTGAACGTCATGGCGCACGTCCGCGCGGTCCGCACCCTGCTGCCCGACTGGCTGGAGCGCGGCACCGGCCGCTTCGTCTCCACCGTCTCCGCGGCGGGGCTGCTCACCATGGTGGGCGCGGCCCCCTACAGCGTCTCCAAGCACGGGGCGTACGCCTTCGCCGAGTGGCTTTCGCTCACCTACCGCCACCGCGGACTGAAGGTGCACGCCATCTGCCCGCAGGGCGTACGGACGGACATGCTCACGGCGGCCGGATCGGCGGGCGAACTGGTGCTGGCCCCCAGCGCCATCGAACCCGAGGACGTCGCCGACGCGCTCTTCGACGGCATCGAGGACGACCGTTTCCTGATCCTGCCGCACCCGGAGGTCGCGGAGTTCTACCAGGCACGCGCCGCGACGCCCGAGCGCTGGCTCGGCGGGATGAACCACATCCAGCGGAAGTGGGAAGAGGCGGGCCGGTGACCTCTCTCTACGCCGCCAAGCCCTGGCTGGGCAGGCTCACCGAGGCCCAGCGCGCGACCGTCACCCCGCCGGCGACCGTGGTGCACTCCTTCCGCGCCGCCGTCGAGCGGGCCCCCGGACACACCGCCCTCGCCTACTTCGACGGGCGGATCAGTTACCGCGAGACCGACGAGCTCTCGGACTCGGTGGCCGGTCATCTCGCCGCGCGCGGAGTCCGCCGGGGCGACCGTGTGGCGATCATGCTCCAGAACAGCCCGCAGTTCGTGATCGGACTCCTCGGCGCCTGGAAGGCGGGCGCCACGGTCGTCCCGCTCAACCCGATGTACAAGGCGGCCGAGGTCGGTCACGTCCTGAAGGACGCCGAGGTCGGCGCCCTGATCTGCGCGGACCGCGGCTGGGAGTCGTATCTGCGCGAGAGCGCCGCCGCCGCGTCCGTGGACGTTGTGCTCACCACCTCGGAACTGGATCTCCAGACCCGCGACGACGAGCGGGTGCTCGGCTTCGCGCGGCTGGAGCGGCCGTCGGACACCGACGACCTCCTGGACGTGGCCCGGCAGGGCCTCGCGGCGCCCGCGGACCGTGAACTCACGGCCGGCGACACCGCGTTGATCAGCTACACCTCCGGCACCAGCGGCACCCCCAAGGGCGCCATGAACCTGCACCGGGGCATCACCTACAACGCCGAGCGCCAGCGCACCGGCCACCCCGTGCCCGAGGGCTCGTGCTACTTCGCCCTCGCGCCGCTGTTCCACATCACCGGCATGGTCTGCGAACTGGCCGCCTGCATCGCCAACGCGGGCACTCTGGTCCTCGCCTACCGCTTCGAGGCCGGTGTCGTGCTCGACGCCTTCGCCGAGCACCGGCCCGCGTACACGGTCGGACCCTCCACGGCCTTCATGGCGCTCGGCGCACACCCTTCGGCGACCCGCGAGCACTTCGCGTCCTTCCAGGTGATCTCGTCCGGCGGCGCGCCGGTGCCGCCCGCGCTGGTGGAGAAGTTCCGCGCCGGCTTCGGCCCCTACATCCGCAACGGCTACGGCCTCACCGAGTGCACCGCGCCCTGCGCCTCGGTGCCGCCGGAGCTGGAGGCCCCCGTCGACCCGGCGTCCGGCACCCTGTCCGTCGGTGTGCCGGGGCCGGACACCGTCGTCCGCATCCTCGACGACACGGGTGAGGAGGTGCCCTTCGGCGAGCAGGGCGAGATCGCGGTCAGCGGCCCCCAGGTGGTCCCGGGCTACTGGCGGCTGTCCGAGGCGACCGCCGAGGCGTTCCCCGGCGGCGAACTGCGCACCGGGGACATCGGCTTCATGGACGAGGACGGCTGGCTGTATGTCGTCGACCGCAAGAAGGACATGATCAACGCGTCCGGATTCAAGGTCTGGCCGCGCGAGGTCGAGGACGTGCTGTACACCCACCCGGCGGTGCGCGAGGCCGCGGTCGTCGGCATCCCCGACGAGTACCGGGGAGAAACGGTGAAGGCCTACGTCAGCCTGCGTCCGGGGGTCACCGTGGAGGGGGCGGAGATATCCGCCTACTGCGCCGAGCGGCTCGCCGCGTACAAATATCCACGCGAAGTGGAGATCCTGCCGGAGCTCCCGAAGACGACAAGTGGGAAGATCCTCCGGCGGGAGCTGCGTTTCCCCGGGTAAGTTACTGCTTGGTACTTGATCGAGAGGCGGGTGGCACCACATGGCCAGGACGACGGACGGGGACGACACCCCCGTACCGCAGCGGCTTCTGGCTGCCGCCACCCGTCTCTTCGCCGAGCGGGGGTACGACCGCACCTCGGTGCAGGAGATCGTCGAGGCGGCCGGTGTCACCAAGGGCGCGCTGTACCACTACTTCGGCTCCAAGGAGGACCTCCTCCAGGAGATCTACGCCCGCATGCTGCGCATCCAGCAGGAGCGCCTCGACGCCTACGCGGACGCGGACGAGCCGGTGGAGAAGCGGCTGCGGGGCGCGGCGGCGGACGTGGTGGTCACGACCATCGACAACCTCGACGACGCGGACATCTTCTTCCGCTCGATGCACCATCTGAGCCCGGAGAAGCACAAGCAGGTGCGCGCGGAGCGCCGCCGCTACCACGAGCGGTTCCGGGCGCTGGTGGAGGAGGGGCAGCAGAGCGGTGTCTTCTCCTCGGCGACCCCGGCGGACCTGGTCGTGGACTACCACTTCGGCTCGGTCCACCATCTGTCGACGTGGTACCGCCCCGACGGCCCCCTGACCCCGCACGAACTGGCGGACCACCTCGCGGACCTGCTGCTGCGGGCCCTGCGCCCGTAGCAGTCCCTGCGGGCAGTCCGCCGCGCCGCGCCTGCGCCCGTAGCAGTCCCTGCGGGCAGTCCGCCGCGCCGCCCCTGCGTCAGCACGGCGTCGTACCCGGACCGGAGCGACCGGCGACGGCGAACGCGGGTCCCGGGGCCGAAGCCCCGGAACCCGCGAGCCGCCTACAGGTACTTCTTCAGCTCCCGCCGTGCCAGCGACCGCTGGTGCACCTCGTCCGGACCGTCCGCGAGCTTCAGCGTCCGTGCGCCCGCCCACAGTTCGGCCAGCGGGAAGTCCTGGCTCACGCCGCCCGCGCCGTGCACCTGCACCGCCTTGTCGAGGATGTCCACCACCGCCCGGGGCGTCGCGATCTTGATCGCCTGGATCTCGGTGTGCGCTCCGCGGTTGCCGACCGTGTCCATCAGCCACGCGGTCTTCAGGACGAGCAGCCTCAGCTGCTCGACCGTCACCCGCGCGTCGGCGATCCAGTTCTGCACCACGCCCTGCTGCGCGATCGCCTTGCCGAAGGCCGTCCGGGACACCGCACGCCGGCACATCAGCTCGATCGCCCGCTCGGCCATGCCGATGAGCCGCATGCAGTGGTGGATACGGCCCGGGCCGAGCCGCGCCTGGGCGATCGCGAAGCCGCCGCCCTCCTCGCCGATGAGGTTCGTGGCGGGGACGCGGACGTCGTCGAAGACGACCTCGGCATGGCCGCCGTGCGAGTGGTCCTCGTAGCCGTACACCTGCATGGCCCGGCGGATCTCCAGGCCCGGGGTGTCACGCGGCACGAGGATCATCGACTGCTGGCGCCGGATGTCGTCGCCGTCCGGGTCGGTCTTGCCCATCACGATGAAGATCTTGCAGTCGGGGTTCATCGCCCCGGAGATGTACCACTTGCGGCCGTTGACGACGTAGTCGTCGCCGTCCCGGTCTATCCGCGTCTGGATGTTCGTCGCGTCCGACGAGGCGACCTCGGGCTCCGTCATCGCGAACGCCGAGCGGATCTCACCGGCGAGCAGCGGGTCGAGCCACTGCTTCTTCTGCTGCTCGTTGCCGAACTGCGCGAGCACTTCCATGTTCCCGGTGTCGGGCGCGGCACAGTTCAGCGCCGTCGGACCCAGATGCGGACTGCGGCCGGTGATCTCGGCGAGCGGAGCGTACTGGAGGTTCGTCAGCCCGGCGCCGTGCTCGGCGTCCGGCAGGAACAGATTCCACAGCCCCTGCCTGCGGGCCTCGGCTTTCAGCTCCTCCACGATCGCCGGGGTGTCCCACGGCGACGCCAGCTGGGCGCGCTGCTCGTGCGCGACCGCCTCGGCCGGGTACACGTGCTCGTCCATGAAGGCGAGCAACTGGGCCCGCAACTCCTCGGTGCGCGCGTCGAATGCGAAATCCATGGATGTACTCAGCCTTCCTGGAGGGTGGTGAGGCCGTGCTCGATGAAGACGGGAACGAGATCGCCGATCCGGTCGAAGCCGTCGCCGACGGTCTGCCCGAGGGTGTAGCGGTAGTGGATGCCCTCGAGGATCACGGCGAGCTTGAACCAGGCGAACGCCGTGTACCAGGAGATGGCGGAGGTGTCGCGCCCGGACCGGGTGGCGTACCGCTCGATCAGCTCGGACGTCGACGGGTGGCCGGCCGCGGCCGCGGTGGTGCTGATGGGGGCGTTCGGCACCTCGAGCTCGGCGCTGTACATGGCCAGCAGTCCGAGGTCGGTCAGCGGGTCGCCGAGGGTGGACATCTCCCAGTCGAGCACTGCCTTGATCCTGTCGTCCGCGCCGACGAGGACGTTGTCGAGGCGGTAGTCGCCGTGGATCACGGTGGGGGTGGGGGAGTTCGGCAGGGAGCGGCCGAGGGAGGCGTGCAGCTCGTCGATCCCGGCGAGGTCACGGTTGCGCGAGGCGTCGAGCTGCTTGCCCCAGCGCCGCAGCTGCCGGTCGAGGAAGCCTTCGGGCCGGCCGAAGTCGCCGAGGCCCACCGACTCCGGGTCCACGGCGTGCAGTTCGACGAGGGTGTCGAGCAGTCCGAGCACCGCGTTCCGGGTGCGCTCCGGCCCGATGGGGGCGAGCTGCTCCGCGGTGCGATACGGCGTGCCCTCCACGAACTCCATGACGTAGAACGGCGCCCCGAGCACCGAGTCGTCCTCGCACAGCAGCACCGGCTCGGGCACCGGCACCGCGGTCGGGTGCAGAGCGCTGATCACCCGGTGCTCGCGCTTCATGTCGTGCGCCGTGGCCAGCACGTGCCCGAGCGGAGGCCGGCGCACCACCCACTGGCCGGTGCCGTCGGTGACGGAGTACGTGAGGTTGGAGCGGCCGCCCTGGATCAGCCGTGCGCTGAGCGGTCCGTTCACCAGGCCCGGCCGCTCACGGTCCAGACGACCGCGCAACTTCTCGGGATCGAGACCTGGGGGGACTGAGCTCATCGGGGGCACCTCCGGGGGCGCGGAACGGGCGTGGAAACGGCTCGCTCTTATGATGACCGACCAGTCGGTATGTCGTCCAGTGCGAGGGCGTACAGGGGCCGAGATCACACCCCTGGGGGAGCGTGGCGACGGCCGCGACCCGAGGAATCGCGGGGCCCGGGGGCCCTTGGGCGTGCGAAATCCCCGGGGCCCGGCGGGTGTGCCGGCCGGGCCCCGGGGATTGCGTCCTGCTGTGGTGGTTCCTGAAGTCGTGCGAACGGCAGACCCTAGTGGTCGTCCCAGTGCCCGTCGTGTGCCGCGTGCCGGTGTCCGTCGTGGACGTAGTCGACATGGTCGCCGTGCTCGACTGCCGGATGTCCGCAGGCGGGACCGTGGTCGTGTGCGTGACCGCTGTGCGCGGTGTGCTCGCCCGGCTCGCACTCGTCCCAGTGGCCGGAGTGCTCGCGGTGGAGGTGGCCGTCGTGGGCGTAGTCGACGTGATCGCCGTGCGGCACCTCGGTGTGGCCGCAGGCCGGGCCGTGCATGTGCTCGTGTGCGGAGTGTTCCGTGTGGACGGTCATGACCCATCCTTTTTGGTGGATTTCATGGCGTTCTGTCATACCCAGGCTAGTCGTCGAAGCCCTGCCCGGGCGGGGTGGACGCGCTGCGCCACGCCGGGCCCACGCTTGCGCCGGTGCCGGGGAGCGCCGAGGGTCGGATCATGAAGGCGATCAGTTACAGCAGCTTCGGCGGCCCCGATGTCCTGGAGTACACGGAGCGCCCCGAGCCGAAGGTGGGACCGGACTCGGTCCTCGTGAAGGTGCGCGCCGCCGCGGTCAACCCCGTCGACCGGCATGCCCGCGAGGGACATCTCGACGGCCTCCTCGACACCGTCTTCCCGGTGGTCCCCGGCTGGGACGTCTCGGGGGTGGTGGTCCAACCCGGCTTCGCCGTCACCGAGTTCGCCGTCGGCGACGAGGTCATGGGGTACGTACGCGAGGACTTCCTCTCCCGCGGCACCTTCGCCGAGTACGTCGCCGCTCCCGTCCGCACCCTGGCCCGCAAGCCGCTGCGGCTGACCTTCGAGGAGGCCGCAGGGCTGCCGCTCGCCGGTCTCACGGCCTACCAGGTGCTCCACAAAGCGCTGAAGATCGGCAGCTCGGACACCGTCCTGATCCACGCGGCGGCGGGCGGGGTGGGCTCCATGGCGGTCCAACTCGCGAAGCACGCGGGCGCGCGTGTCATCGGCACGGCGAGCGAGCGCAACCACGACCACCTCAGGGACCTCGGCGCGGAACCGGTGACGTACGGCGAGGGCCTGGCCGGGCGGGTGCGGGCGCTCGCGCCGGACGGCGTCGAGGCCGTCTTCGACACCATCGGCGGGGAAGCGCTCACGTCCTCGGTCCAGGTCCTCGCCCCCGAAGGACGTCTCGCCTCCATCGCCGACGCCGAGGTCCTCGCACTCGGCGGCCGCTACTGCTGGGTGCGGCCGGACGCGGCGGACCTGGCGGCGCTCGGAGAACTCGCCCAACAGGGGGTGGTGAGCGTCCATGTGGACCGGACCTTCCCCCTGGAACAGACGGCGCAGGCCCACATCCTCAGCGCGGAGGGCCACACCCGCGGCAAGATCGTGGTGACCGTCGACCGGGACGCCTGACGCTCGGAGCACGGTCGCGGAGGCGGGGCAGGACTCGACGCGCGGCCCGGTTCGGAGCACCGCGCGCTGACAGGCGGCTACTCATTGCGTGGCGGCCGGCGCACACCACGGCCGGACCACGCGCGGCCCGGCTGGGAGCATCGCGCGCCGGCGGCCCGCGGCCCGCGCACGCCACCGGCCGGACTCGACGCGAGACCCCGCTCAGATCACGACGGCGACAGCGAACGCGGCCAGGGCGACCGTGCACGCCACGGCGCCCAGCGCCCCGCGCGGCGACAGCACCGCCGGCCGGTGCGCGGCCCCCAGTACGCGCAGCCGTACATGGGCCAGCCGCAGAAACACCAGCCACACCAGCACACTGAGCGCCACCGCGATCAGACCTGCCGGGCCCGGATCGCCACCGGCCGCCTGCCGTGCCGCGAGGACCGCCGCCACGGTGAACGACAGCGTGGTCCGGCGCCACGCCAGCCGCGTCCGCTCGGGCTGCAACCCCGGATCGCGCTCGGGCACGGCGGTCAACTGCCGCCCTCCCAGCCGAGAAGCACCACGACGATCATGGCAACGGCGACGACCGCGATCACCAGACTCAGCAGAGCCGGGAAGCGGGACACGGGCAGGTCCTCACCCCGCCGCATGGCGCGTTCGCAGCGGACCCAGTGGTTGACGGCGCGCAGCGCGCACAGCACCCCGGCGACCAGCAGCCCGATCGCCATGCCCGCCCGTACGCCCCACCGCAGATCGGGCAGGAACTGATCGACCGCGAATCCGCCGCCGATGAGCGCGAGAGCCGTACGCAGCCAGGCGAGGAAGGTCCGCTCATTGGCGAGCGAGAACCGGTAGTCCGGGGTCTCGCCCTCCTCACGCGCCCGCTGAGGCGCAAACCACAGCCGCACACTCCGCACGAAATCGTCCACGCCCGGCACCTTACCCACGGGTTCGCGCAGCCCGCGGTCCCGGCTGCCCGCGGCCGGGCCGCGTCGGGCGTGGTCACCGCGACCGGCGCCGTCACGCCCCGCGGTGCGCCCGCAGTCGCTCGTACGCCGCCAGACCGTCCGGCACCCACGGCCACTCGTCCAGCCGCCGCTCCAGCTCCGCCTCCGGCAGGAAGGCGTGCCACGCGACCTCCTCCTGCTGGGGATCCACCGGCAGTTCGCAGCGCACCTCGTACACCGCCGACCACCAGGTACGGGGCCCGTCCTCGTACAGGAAGCGGAACAGCGGTGTCGGGCGGGGGAGGCCGGAGACGCCCAGTTCCTCCTCCGCCTCCCGCAGCGCAGCGTCGTCGTACTCCTCGCCGGCGCCGACCACACCGCCCACGAACATGTCGTACATCGAGGGGAAGACCAGCTTCGTCGGCGTCCTTCGGTGCACGAAGACCCGGCCCTGTGCGTCTCTCGCCTGGATGAACACACAGCGGTGGCGCAGGCCTCGCGCATAGACGTCGCCCCGCCGGGCCTGCCCGACCACCCGGTCCGAGGCGTCGACGATGTCCAGGATTTCGTCCGCGGAACTCATCCGGCCATCCAACCACCGAGGCCGGAACGCCCCAGCTGTTGACTAGTTACTGACCCGTACCGAAGATCGGACCACCGAACTCGCCCCGACCCGGCCGGACAAGGATGGAACCCATGGCGTACGACGCTGATGTGATCGTGATCGGGGCGGGGCTCGCCGGTCTGGTGGCCACCGCCGAACTCGTCGACGCCGGACGCAAGGTGATCCTTCTCGACCAGGAGCCGGAGCAGTCCATCGGCGGTCAGGCGCACTGGTCCTTCGGCGGACTGTTCTTCGTCGACTCGCCCGAGCAGCGCCGGATGCGGATCAGGGACAGCCGGGAACTGGCCCTCCAGGACTGGCTGGGCACCGCCGGCTTCGACCGCGACGACGACGACCGGTGGCCGCGCCGGTGGGCCGAGGCGTACGTCGACTTCGCGGCCGGCGAGAAGCGGTCCTGGCTGCACGCGCAGGGCATGCGCTTCTTCCCGGTGGTCGGCTGGGCGGAACGCGGCGGCTACGACGCCACCGGGCACGGCAACTCGGTGCCCCGTTTCCACATCACCTGGGGGACCGGCCCGGGCGTCGTCGCCCCCTTCGAACGGCGGGTCAGGGAAGGCGTCGCGCGCGGCCTCGTGCAGCTGCGGTTCCGCCACCGTGTCACCGGCCTGACCGGCAGTGACGGCACCCTCGACACGGTGAGCGGCGAGGTGCTGGAGCCGTCCGGTGCCGAACGCGGCACCGCGAGCAGCCGCGAGGTCGCCGGCGCCTTCGAGTTCCGCGCGCAGGCGGTGATCGTCACCTCGGGCGGCATCGGCGGCAACCACGACCTCGTGCGCGCCCAGTGGCCGGACCGTCTCGGCACCCCGCCCGAGAAGATGCTCTCCGGTGTGCCCGCGCACGTCGACGGGCTGATGCTCGGCATCGCGGAGCGCGCGGGCGCGAGCCACATCAACCGCGACCGCATGTGGCACTACACCGAAGGCATCGAGAACTGGAACCCCATCTGGGCCAGGCACGGCATCCGCATCCTGCCGGGTCCCTCGTCCCTCTGGCTCGACGCGCGAGGCAAGCGGCTGCCCGTCCCGCTCTTCCCCGGCTTCGACACCCTCGGCACGCTCGAACACATCATGCACTCGGGGTACGACTACACCTGGTTCGTGCTCGACCAGAAGATCATCGGCAAGGAGTTCGCGCTCTCGGGGTCCGAGCAGAACCCCGATCTGACCGGGAAGTCGGTCCGTGACGTGATCGGCCGTGCCCGCGCCGACGTCCCGGGCCCGGTGAAGGCGTTCATGGACAACGGCGTCGACTTCGTCGTCGAGAACGACCTCGCCTCCCTCGTCCGCGGCATGAACGCCCTCACCAAGGAGCCGCTGATCGACGAGGCCGAGCTGCGCCGCGAGATCACCGCGAGAGACCGCGAGATCAGGAACCCCTTCACCAAGGACCTCCAGGTCACGGCGATCCGCGGCGCCCGCAAGTACCTCGGAGACAAGCTCATCCGTACCGCGACCCCGCACCGCATCCTCGACCCGAAGGCCGGCCCGTTGATCGCCGTCCGGCTGAACATCCTCACCCGCAAGTCGCTCGGCGGCCTGGAGACGGATCTGTCCTCGCGGGTCCTGGCCCCCGGCGGCGAACCGCTGGCCGGGCTGTACGCGGCGGGCGAGGCGGCAGGCTTCGGCGGCGGCGGTGTGCACGGCTACCGCTCCCTGGAGGGCACCTTCCTCGGCGGCTGCATCTTCTCGGGCCGTGCGGCCGGGCGCGCGGCGGCGAAGGCGGTCGGCTGAACCGCCGCGTACGACCGAACACGGCTTCCTCGTCGAGGGCGGGCCTGTGCCCTCCGCCGGTCACCCGCGTATGACGAAACCCTGACGGATCTCGGTTTCCCTGGCTTCCGCGCTCCCCAAGTGCTCGAATCGAAGGGTGACCGAAAACCACTCCGACACCGAGGGCAGCCCCGTCGGGCGCCGTCTGGTGCTCGGCATGCTCGGGCTCGGTGCCGTCGGGGTCGCCACCGCGCCGTATCTCCAGCGCGGGCTCGAATCCTTCCTGGGCGCGGCCTCCGACAACGACCCCACCGGGCTCACGGGCCTGCTCCCCAACGGCGGGGGCTTCCGCTACTACTCGGTCGCCTCCTCCGTACCGCACAAGGACGAGCGGAACTACCGGCTGACGGTCGACGGGCTGGTCGACCGTCCGGCGACGTACACCCTCGACGCACTGCGCGGTCTGCCGCAGACCCGTGTGGTGCGTGACGTCCAGTGCGTCACCGGGTGGCGGGTGCCCGACACCGCCTTCTCCGGTGTCAAGCTCTCCCTGCTGCTGGACGCGGCGGGCGTACGGCCGGAGGGCAAGGCGATCCGCTTCACCTGCTTCGACGGCACGTACAGCGAGAGCCTCACGCTTCCGCAGGCCCGCCGGGACGATGTCCTCGTCGCTCTGCGGATGCAGGACAAGCCGGTCAGCCACTCCCATGGCGGCCCGGTCCGGCTCTATGTGGCGCCGATGTACTTCTACAAGTCGGCGAAATGGCTTTCCGGGATCTCGGTCACCTCCGACGTCCGGCCCGGCTACTGGGAGGAGCGGGGCTATGACGTCGACGCCTGGGTCGGCCGGTCCAACGGCCGCACCGACACACCCACCGTCTGAACGGCCCGTGGTCGTACGGCGGTTCAGCCGCGCCGAGCGCTGGGTGCACCGCACCACCGCCGCACTGATGCTGCTGTGTGTGGCGACGGCGGCGTGTCTCTACGTACCGCAGCTGGCCGAACTCGTCGGCCGCCGCCATTTGGTGGTGACGGTCCACGAGTGGTCGGGCATCCTCATCCCGGTGCCGCTCCTGCTGGGCCTCGCCTCGAAGGCGCTCCGCAAGGACCTCGGCCGGCTCAACCGCTTCGGGCCGCACGACCGCACGTGGCTGCGGGCGGTGCGCCGCCGCGACGCGCGTCCCGAGTCGCGGCCGGCGGCCAAGTTCAACGCCGGGCAGAAGATCTACGCCGCCTGGATCGCGGGCGCGGTGCTGATCATGGCCGGGACCGGCCTGATGATGTGGTTCACGCATCTCACCCCGCTTGTGTGGCGTACGAGCGCCACCTTTGTGCACGACTGGCTGGCGCTCGCCATCGGGTTCGTGCTGATCGGGCACATCGGGATGGCGTTCGCCGACCCGGAGGCACGCCGTGGCATGCGCACCGGGTCGGTCGAACGCCCGTGGGCCCGCCGGGAACACCCGCTGTGGGATCCGGACGACGACTGACCGCCGGTTCCTCGGGCGCCTCGCTGCCGAATCCCCGCTAGAGAATCAGTGACAGCAGCAGGACGAAGCCGATGCCGACCACCGAGATGATGGTCTCCATCACCGACCAGGTCTTGATGGTCTGTCCCACGGTCATCCCGAAGTACTCCTTCACCAGCCAGAATCCGGCATCGTTGACATGGCTGAAGAAGAGCGAGCCGGCGCCGATCGCCAGGACCAGCAGGGCCGACTCGGTCGTCGACATGTCGGCGGCGAGCGGTGCCACCAGTCCGGCGGCGGAGATCGTCGCGACCGTGGCCGAGCCGGTCGCCAGCCGGATCGCCACCGCGATCAGCCAGGCGAGCAGCAGGGTCGGGATCGCCCAGTCCTTGGAGTAGTCCAGGATCATCTGGCCCACTCCGACGTCGATCAGCGTCTGCTTGAAACCGCCACCGGCGCCGACGATCAGCAGGATGCCCGCGATGGGGGCGAGCGACTTCTCGACCGTCGTCGAGATCCGCTCCTTGGTGAAGCCGGCCGCGCGGCCCAGCGTGAAGATGCCGACGATCACCGCGGCGAGCAGGGCGATCAGCGGCGAGCCGATGACGTCGGTGACCCGCTGGACAGCGTTGTCGGGATCGTCGACGACGATCTCCACCAGCGCCTTGACGAGCATCAGGACCACGGGTAGCAGCATGGTCGCCACCGTCGCGGTGAAGCCGGGACGCCGCTCCAGGTCCTCGGAGGGACGGGTCGGGATCATCTTCTCGGGCGCGGGGATGTCGACCCAACGGGCCGCGTACCGCGAGAAGACCGGACCCGCGATGATCACCGTCGGGATGGCGACGAGCACGCCGAGCGCGAGGGTGACGCCCAGATTGGCGCCGATCGCGTCGATGGCCACCAGGGGGCCGGGGTGCGGCGGAATCAGTCCGTGCATCACCGACAGACCGGCGAGCGCGGGAATGCCGATCCGCATCAGGGAGTAGTTGCCGCGCTTGGCGACGAGCAGAACGACCGGGATCAGCAGCACGATGCCGACCTCGAAGAACAGCGGCAGTCCGATCACCGAGGCGATCAGCACCATGGCCCAGGGCATCGCGCGTCCCTTGGCCTTGGCGAGGATCGTGTCGACGATCTGGTCCGCACCGCCCGAGTCGGCGAGCAGCTTGCCGAGGATCGCGCCGAGCGCGATGAGCACGCCGACCCCGGCGACCGTGGTGCCGAGGCCCGCGGTGAACGACAGGATCGTCTTTTCCAGCGGTGCTCCGGCGAACGATCCGAGCGCCAGCGATCCGATGGTCAGGGCCAGGAAAGCGTGCAGTTTGTACTTGGTGATGAGCAGGACGATGACGGCGATGCCCGCGAGTACGGCTATCCCGAGCTGGGCATTGCCTGCCGAGGTGATCGGTTCGACGGCGTCCGCTGCCAGCGTCTCGACACTGAGACTGGTCACGGTGGGTCCTTACTGAAGTGAACGTCGGGGGACGGGGTCGAGGAGACAGGAGGGGAGGCGCTCACACGTCGAGCCGGTGCAGCGCGGCGACCGCCCGTGCGGTGATCTCCCCGGGGCTGCCGGACACATCGACGGCGACGCCCGCCTCGTCGTCCTCCAGCGGCTGGAGCGTGGCGAACTGCGAATCGAGCAGCTTCGTGGGCATGAAGTGCCCCTTGCGCTCGGTCATCCGCCGTTCGATCAGCTCGCGGTCGCCGGTGAGATGCAGGAAGACGACGTCCGGCGCGACCGCGCGCAGACGGTCGCGATAGGCGCGCTTGAGCGCGGAGCTGGACACCACTCCGCCCTTGCCCGCTCGGCCGAGCGCCCACTGCCCGATGGCATCGAGCCAGGGCCACCGGTCGTCGTCGTCCAGCGGTGTAGCGGCCGACATCTTGGCGATGTTGGCCGGGGGATGGAAGTCGTCGCCCTCGGCGTACGGAACGCCCAGCGCCTCGGCGACCAGCGGACCGATGGTGGTCTTGCCGGTCCCGGTCACTCCCATGATCACCACGACGTGGGGGGTGCTCATTGCCTGCCTCGCTGTCTTCGTCGACATCGGTCCGTCGCGCTACTGAAACCCATTAGGTATGACGTATTCAAGGGTGTGAGACATAAACGTCATACTTTTTCTTCCCGATCCCTGCCCCGTAGGCTGAACCCATGACCACAGCGGGCCGGGGCCTCCACACACATGTTCTGGACACCCTCGGCCTCGCGATCACAGCAGGGGAGTACCCGCAGGGCGGCGTTTTGCGCACCGACGAGGTCGCTCAGCGCTTCGACGTCTCCCGCACGGTGGTCCGCGAGGTGGTCCGCGTCCTCGAATCCATGCACCTGGTGGAGTCCCGGCGCCGGGTCGGTGTGACCGTCCGCCCCACCGAGGAGTGGAACGTCTACGACCCGCAGGTCATCCGCTGGCGGCTGGCCGGCGCCGACCGGCCGCGCCAACTCCGCTCACTGACCGTGCTCCGCTCCGCCGTCGAGCCGGTCGCCGCGGGTCTTGCCGCCCGCCATGCCACGCCCGCGCAGTGCGCCGCGCTCACCGAATGCGCGCTCGGCATGGTCGCCACCTCCCGGGGTCATCAGCTCGAGGGCTATCTGCGGCACGACATCGCCTTCCACCGGATCGTCCTCGAGGCGTCCGGCAACGAGATGTTCGCGCGCCTCGGTGACGTCGTCGCCGAGGTGCTCGCGGGGCGCACGCATCACCACGTCATGTTCGACGACCCGGATCCGGCGGCCGTGACCCTGCATGTACAGGTCGCCGAGGCCGTTCGCGAAGGCGACGCGGCGCGCGCCGAGGAGATCACCCGGGAGATCGCCGTGGGCGCCCTGGCCGAGCTGGACGTGCTCGCGCCCTGAGGCCCCTCTGTGATCCCAGGTCATACATCGGGTGACGATGACCTTGGTTTACCGTGCTGCAACCTCAGAAACACCTCAGATATATCGCTTCGTGAGATAGGCCACTGCCAAAATCCCAGGGTTGCCCTGATGATGTGCCGTCGGGCCCACGCCCAGGTGACGACCCCCCACCGGCTCCGGCCGGGACCGCACACCTTCCCCCTCACGAAGGCGAATCCCCTCCATGAGTGACCGCATCACCGCGGCCGAAAAGCCCGCCGCCGGGGTACCGGCGACGAGCACCCCCCACGTGGACGCCGGCGACGCCGGCTACAGCAAGGACCTGAAGTCCCGCCACATCAACATGATCGCCATCGGCGGAGCGATAGGCACCGGTCTGTTCCTCGGAGCGGGCGGCAGAATGGCCGGAGCGGGCCCCTCCCTGGCCATCGCCTACGCGGTCTGCGGCGTCTTCGCCTTCTTCGTCGTCCGCGCACTCGGCGAACTCGTGCTCTACCGCCCCTCGTCCGGCGCCTTCGTCTCCTACGCCCGTGAGTTCATGGGCGAGAAGGGCGCCTTCGCGGCCGGCTGGCTGTACTTCCTCAACTGGTCCACCACCGCCATCGCCGACATCACCGCGGCCGCGACCTACGCCCACTTCTGGGCCATGTTCAGCGACGTCCCGCAGTGGGTGCTCGCGCTGATAGCCCTCGCCGTCGTCCTCACCGCGAACCTCATCTCGGTGAAGTACTTCGGCGAGATGGAGTTCTGGTTCGCGATCATCAAGGTCGCCGCGCTCGTCGCCTTCATGCTGGTGGGCATCTACCTCGTGGTCACCCAGCACCCGGTCGACGGCCACACCCCCGGCTTCTCCACCATCTCCGACGGCGGCGGCGTCTTCCCCGTGGGCATGCTGCCGATGCTGCTGGTCATCCAGGGCGTGGTCTTCGCCTACGCCTCCGTCGAGCTCTGCGGCGTCGCCGCCGGCGAGACCGAGAACCCCGAGAAGATCATGCCCAAGGCGATCAACTCGATCATGTGGCGCGTGGGCCTGTTCTACGTCGGCTCCGTCGTGCTCCTCGCGCTGCTCCTGCCGTACACCGCGTACTCCGGCGACGAGAGCCCCTTCGTCACCGTCATGGACAAGCTCGGCGTCCCGGGCGCGGCCGGTGTGATGAACCTCGTCGTCCTCACCGCCGCCCTCTCCAGCCTCAACTCCGGCCTGTACTCCACCGGCCGCATCCTGCGCTCCATGGCGCTCTCGGGCTCCGCGCCCCGCTTCACCGGCCGGATGAACAAGGGCCAGGTCCCCTACGGCGGCATCCTGCTGACCGCCGGCTTCGGCGTGCTCGGCGTCGGCCTCAACTACCTCATGCCCGGGCAGGCCTTCGAGATCGTCCTGAACTTCGCCTCGATCGGCATCCTGGGCACCTGGGGCATGATCATGCTGTGCTCGCTGCTGTTCTGGCACCGCTCGCAGGACGGACGGGTGACCCGGCCGTCGTACCGGCTGCCCTGGGCCCCCTACACCCAGATCGTCACCCTGCTCTTCCTCGCCGGTGTGGCCGTCCTGATGTGGTGGGGCGGCGGCGTCGGCCGGACGACCGTGATGTTCCTGCCGCTGATCGCCGCGGCACTGGTCGGCGGCTGGTACGTCGTACGCGGCCGGGTCAGGGACCTCGCGGCCGAGCGCCAGGACGCCTGAGCCGAACACGCACACGAGGGGCCCCGCGGAAGATTTTCGCGGGGCCCCTCCTGCTCGTCGCCGAGCGCCGCCGTGACGGTCCATAGTGGGGGTCGACCGACGTGCGAAGAAGGGCAGGTTCTCGATGTCGCAGCAGGTGCAAGGTGTGATCGCACCCGGAAAGAACGAACCGGTGCGGGTGGAGACGATCGTCGTCCCGGACCCCGGTCCGGGCGAGGCCGTGGTGCAGGTGCAGGCGTGCGGGGTCTGCCACACCGATCTGCACTACAAGCAGGGAGGGATCAACGACGACTTCCCCTTCCTCCTCGGCCACGAGGCCGCGGGTGTCGTGGAGGCCGTCGGCCCGGACGTCACCGAGGTGTCGCCCGGTGACTTCGTCATCCTCAACTGGCGTGCCGTGTGCGGCCGCTGTCGTGCCTGTCGGCGTGGCCGCCCCTGGTACTGCTTCGACACCCACAACGCCCGCCAGAAGATGACCCTGACGGACGGCACGGAACTCTCCCCGGCCCTGGGCATCGGCGCGTTCGCCGAGAAGACCCTCGTCGCCGCCGGGCAGTGCACCAAGGTCGACCCGGCGGTCTCCGCGTCCGTCGCGGGTCTCCTCGGCTGCGGCGTGATGGCCGGTATCGGCGCGGCCGTCAACACCGGCAACGTGGGCCGCGGTGACACCGTCGCCGTCATCGGCTGCGGCGGTGTGGGTGACGCGGCGATCGTCGGTGCACGGCTCGCGGGCGCGGCGAGGATCATCGCCGTCGACATCGACGACCGCAAGCTCGAGACGGCGAAGAGGATGGGCGCCACGCACACGGTCAACTCCGGCTCCGCCGACGCCGTCGAGGCGATCCGCGAACTCACCGGCGGCTTCGGCGCCGATGTCGTCATCGAGGCGGTCGGCCGTCCGGAGACCTACCAGCAGGCGTTCTACGCCCGCGATCTGGCGGGCACGGTCGTCCTCGTCGGCGTCCCCACCCCGGACATGAAGCTGGAACTGCCGCTCCTCGACGTCTTCGGCCGCGGCGGCGCCCTCAAGTCCTCCTGGTACGGCGACTGTCTGCCGTCCCGGGACTTCCCGATGCTGATCGATCTGCACCAGCAGGGCCGCATCGACCTCGGGGCGTTCGTCACCGAGACCATTGGGCTCGGTGACATCGAGAAGGCCTTCGCCCGGATGCACGAGGGCGACGTGCTGCGTTCGGTGGTGCGGCTCTGATGACCTCTTCGAACGTGAGGATCGACCACCTCGTCACCTCCGGCACCTTCTCCCTCGACGGCGGCACCTGGGACGTCGACAACAACGTGTGGATCGTGGGCGACGACTCCGAGGCCGTCGTCATCGACGCCGCGCACGACGCCGCGGCGATCGAGGCGGCCCTCGGCGGACGCACGCTCGTCGCCGTCGTCTGCACGCACGCCCACAACGACCACATCGACGCCGCGCCCGCACTCGCCGCGGCCACGGGCGCGCCGATCCTGCTGCACCCCGACGACCTCCCGCTGTGGAAGCAGACGCATCCCGACCGCGCCCCCGACGGCGAACTGTCCGACGGCCAGACGCTCACCGTCGCGGGAGTCGAACTGACCGTGCTGCACACCCCGGGCCACGCCCCCGGCGCGGTCTGTCTCCACGCCCCCGAGCTGTCCACGGTCTTCACCGGGGACACCCTCTTCCAGGGCGGCCCCGGCGCCACCGGCCGGTCCTTCTCGCACTTCCCGACGATCATCGAGTCGATCAGGCAGCGGCTGCTGACCCTGCCGCCGGACACCGTGGTCCGCACCGGCCACGGCGACCCGACGACCGTCGGCGAGGAGTCGCCGCATCTGGAGGAGTGGATTCAGCGGGGCCACTGAGTCAGCCGCAGCCCGCTCTCGAAGCGGAGCGGCTCCCCGGTGACGGGGTCGGTGAACTCCAGCACCCGGGCGAGGAGCTGGAGGGGCCGGTCCCAGTCGTCCGGCCCCGGCTCCCGGACCACCGGGAAGAGCGGATCGTTCAGCAGCGGAAGCCCGAGCCGGTTCATATGGACCCGTAGCTGATGGGTGCGGCCGGTGGCCGGCAGCAGCCGGTACCGGCCGAGCCCCTCGCGGTGCTCCAGCAGCTCGATCCGGCTCTCGCTGTTCGGCTCGCCCGCCACCTCGCGGGCGGCCATCACCCCGTGCTCCTTCACGATCCGGCTGCGCACGGTGACCGGCAGCGTGACGGCCGGATCGTGGGCCGCCACGCCCTCGTACTCCTTACGGACCCGCCGGTCGCGGAACATCGTCTGGTACGCCCCGCGGTCCCCGGGCCGCACGACGAACAGCGCGAGGCCCGCGGTCAGCCGGTCGAGCCGATGGGCGGGCTGGAGCTGCGGCAGCCCGAGATCACTCCGCAGCCGGGCGAGAGCGGTCTCGGTGATGTGCCGGCCGCGCGGTGTGGTGGCGAGGAAGTGCGGCTTGTCGGCGACGACCAGACGCTCGTCGCGGTGCACGATCCCGACCTCGAACGGAACGCGCTCCTCGGGCGCGAAGTCCCGGTGGAACCAGAGATACCGCCCCGGGGCGTACGGCTCGTCGGCGGCGACCGGCCCGTCCGTGCCGACGATGCGGCCCTCCCGGAACAGCGCGTCGATCCTCCCGGTCCCGACGGCGCCCGCGTACCGCGCCACGACATGATCGCGGACCGTCTTCCAGACGCCGTCCGGGTCGGCGGGCAGCCGCAGGCGCACCGGGTCGATCCCGTTCCGCTGGGGCAGCGGCGACGGCGGGGCCTTGTGTCTGCGTCTCACCCGGTGACTGTAAGCGCGGCGCCGCGTCCCGCGACCGGGGGGCAAAGAAAAGATCCCCGCGGAGAACCGCGGGGATCCTTGCTGGTGTCCGAGGGGGGACTTGAACCCCCACGCCCGATAAAGGGCACTAGCACCTCAAGCTAGCGCGTCTGCCATTCCGCCACCCGGACAAGGTGTCTGCCGTCCGGCGCTGGGCCGTTCCGACGTGGAAAACCATAGCAAACATTCAGCTGTGCCCGATCACCCGCCCGGCCGTGCGAAAGCCGCGTGACGGCGGACAGCCGCCCTTGGGGTCCGGGGCCGCGCGCGGGAGGATGAGGGGGAACCACCAGCAGCGACAGTGGGAGGAATCAGCGTGAGCGAGTCGAATGCGGCCCGTACCGTCTCGGGCGAGGACGAGGTCGTCGACCTCTGCCGTGAGCTGATCCGGATCGACACCAGCAACTACGGGGACCACTCGGGTCCGGGGGAGCGGGCCGCGGCGGAGTACGTCGCGGAGAAGCTGGCCGAGGTCGGTGTCGAACCGCAGATCTTCGAGTCCCACCAAGGACGCGCCTCCACGGTGGCCCGGATCGAGGGGGAGGACCCGTCGAGGCCCGCGCTGCTCATCCACGGCCATCTCGACGTCGTACCGGCGAACGCCGACGACTGGACCCACCATCCGTTCTCGGGCGAGATCGCGGACGGCTGCGTCTGGGGCCGCGGCGCGGTCGACATGAAGGACATGGACGCGATGACGCTCGCCGTCATCCGGGACCGGATGCGCAGCGGCCGCAAGCCCCCGCGTGACATCGTGCTGGCGTTCCTCGCCGACGAGGAGGCGGGCGGCACCTGGGGCGCGCGGCACCTCGTCGACAAGCACCCCGGACTCTTCGAGGGCGTCACCGAGGCCATCGGTGAGGTCGGCGGCTTCTCCTTCACCGTCAACGAGAACCTGCGGCTCTACCTCGTCGAGACGGCCCAGAAGGGCATGCACTGGATGCGCCTGACCGTGGACGGCACCGCCGGCCACGGCTCGATGACCAACAAGGACAACGCCATCACCGAGCTGTGCGAGGCCGTCGGCCGCCTCGGCCGCCACACCTGGCCGGTGCGGATGACCAAGACGGTCCGGGGCTTCCTCGACGAGCTCTCCGACGCGCTGGGCACCCCGCTGGACCCGGAGGACATGGACGCGACGCTCGCCAAGCTCGGCGGTATCGCCAAGATGATCGGCGCGACCCTGCGCAACTCCGCGGCCCCCACCATGCTCGGCGCCGGCTACAAGGTGAACGTCATCCCCGGGCAGGCGACCGCCCATGTCGACGGGCGCTTCCTGCCGGGATACGAGGACGAGTTCCTGGCCGATCTCGACCGGCTGCTCGGCCCCCGCGTCCGCCGCGAGGACGTGCACGGGGACAAGGCGCTGGAGACCAGCTTCGACGGCGACCTCGTGGACGCGATGCAGGTCGCGCTGAAGGCGGAGGATCCGATCGCGCGGGCCGTTCCGTACATGCTCTCCGGCGGCACGGACGCCAAGTCCTTCGACGACCTCGGCATCCGCTGCTTCGGCTTCGCCCCGCTCAAGCTGCCGCCGGAGCTGGACTTCGCGGGCATGTTCCACGGGGTGGACGAGCGCGTCCCGGTGGACGGTCTGCAGTTCGGTGTGCGTGTGCTTGACCGTTTCATCGACCGGTGCTGAACCGGATCGGGTGAGGTCCGCTGAAACGAAACTCCAATAATCGTCAGTGCGTACGCACGAGACTGGAAAGAGTGAAAGGAACATCCGGCTCGTAGCCCCGCCGGTTTCTCCTCGTTACAGGTGGTGCGGTCCGCGGCTGGGATCGCATTGCCAACAAGGAGGAATAATGATCAAGAAGGTCGTCGCTGCTGCGGCTGCCACTGGTGGTCTGGTGCTCGCTGGTGCGGGTATGGCCATGGCCGACTCGGGCGCGCAGGGTGCCGCTGTGCACTCTCCCGGCGTGCTGTCCGGCAACGTCATCCAGGTGCCCGTCCACGTGCCGGTGAACGTGTGCGGCAACACGGTCTCCGTGATCGGGCTCCTGAACCCTGCCTTTGGCAACACCTGCGTCAACGCTTGATGTTGTGACCCGCCCCCTCGGGGTCGAGGTTCGAACCTGGGCGGTCCCGGAGTGCGCGCCATGCGCTCCGGGACCGCCCGGGTATTTCCGCCCCCGGGCACAGGGCTCGGGGGATTCCTGAAGAAGGCAGGATTCAACCTATGCGCCAGGTCACGCGCAAAGGCCTGATCACCATGGCGGCGGCGGGCGGAGTGCTCGCCCTCGGCGGCGGTTACGCGAACGCGGACGCAGGGGCCCACGGAGGCGCGTCGAATTCTCCGGGCGTCGGGTCCGGAAACGCGGTCCAGGTACCGGTCGACGTTCCCGTGAACGCCTGCGGCAATTCCGTCAATGCCGTCGGTCTGCTGAACCCGGTGTTCGGCAACGAATGCGCCAACAAGTCCGGGCCGGCCAAGCACGGCAAGGGATCGGGGCACGGAAAGGGTGGTGCCCACAGCACCGGCGGAGCCGACAACTCTCCCGGTGTCGCCTCCGGCAACCACATCTCCGCCCCGGTCCACATTCCCGTGAACGCCTGCGGGAACACCGTCACCATCGGCGGGCTTCTGAACCCGGCACTGGGCAACGACTGCGCCAATGACAGCGAGGTCAGCACTCCGGGGAAGCCCGGGCCCGACAAGCCCGAGAAGCCGGGCACCGTCGACCCGCCCGGTCAGCCCCGCACCCTGCCGCCGGTCGAGCCCGACGCGCCGGCGCCCACCGTGCGGAACGGTCCCGACGCGCAGACCCTCACCCCGGCAGGTGCGGAAGAGCTCGCGCAGACCGGCACCGACGCCATGGACCTGCTCATCCCGGCGGGCGCGGGCATGCTGCTGGCGGGAGCGGTGCTCTACCGCCGCGCCCGCTCCGCCGCGTAGGCGCAGCAACGCGGTCACAGCACGGCAGGAACGGCAGGAACGGCAGAACGGAGCGGGTCTCGTCATGACGAGACCCGCTCCGTGCTGTCACCAGGTGGCGCGCACCTGACGGATGATGCGCCGGCGCAGCCGCACTCTGCGACTGCCGTCCCGGTGCAGACTCAGTCGGTCCAACTCCCAGTGTCCGTACTCGGCATGGTCGGTGAGCAGACGGGTCGCCTCCTTGCGGGAGACCCCGCGCGGCACGTACACGTCGACAAATTCGTATTCCGGCATCGCATCTATTGTGCGGGCAGAGCCCCGGTACGGATAGCGTCTGCACTATGTCTGATGCTGCGCAGCCCACCGCTGACGAGGTACGAGCCGCCGCCGAGGCGGTCAAGGCCGCACTGGACCGTCACCTCGCGGCGGTCGAGAACCGCACGGGCGAGGACGATCCTGCCGTCTACACCGCGTTCAACGAGCTGGCCGCCGCAGCGGAGGCGTACGACGAGCGCCTCTACGACCGCTACGACGAGGTCACCCCCTTCGAGATCCCGGCGGCTGACGAGTCCCTGCCGCCGTACGCCGGTCCCGAGGAGCCGAACGCCCTCAGCGTGCTCATCCGCCGCGACTACGCGGTGGTGGAGCCGCAGCGGCTGCTCTCCCAGGCACAGCGCATCGCCGACGTCGACACCGACGAGGACCGCCCGGCGAACGTGCCGGTCGTCGGCACCAGCGTGCACGCGGCACTCGGAGTGCTCTTCGGTGAGTACGAGCCGGACGAAATCGCCTCCCGGCACAAGGAGTTCGGCCTGGAGGAGGGCGACTCCACGCTGTGGGTGTCCGCCTCCGACGAGGTCCCCGAACCCGGCGAATGGCTCACCGCCCCCTTCGAGCAGGCGCTTCCCGAGCGGATCGTGTGCCGGTTCGACGTCAGCTCGGTCTTCGACGAGGACGATCTGGGCGAAGAGCTGGAGGATCTCGACGAGGTGGAGCGCTGAGGCCACGGGCCCGGGCGCGGACGAGGCCCCCTGCCGCGGACGAACAGGTCCTCGGCAGGGGGCCTCGGCACGTGCGCTCAGGGAGTGGGGGCGAGCAGCCCTTCCAGCAGCGGCCGCAGCCGTGTCGTCCGCTCCTGCGTCGGGATCTCCGCCACCGCACGCGGCAGCGCCTGGTCCACGCCGTGCACCACGGACAGATGGCGCTCGCCGCGGCTGAAGGCGGTGTAGACCCATGGCCTGCTCAGGCCCTGGGCGGCATCCCCGGGCAGCACCACGACGGCCGCGGGCCAGCGCATCCCGGTCGCCTGGTGCGCGGTCAGCGCCCAGCCGTGGCGCACCGCCGACTCGACCTGCTCCTTCGGAACGACCACCGGCGTGCCCGCACAGTCGAGGTGGAGGCCCTCGGTGTCCGCCGAGACCACCGTGCCCGGGCGGGTACGGCCGGGGGAGGGGACGTACGCGACGCGGTCGCCGGGGTCGAAGCCGCCGAACCGGCCCGGGCCCGGGTTCAGCCGCTGCTTCAGCGCCGCGTTGAGCGCCCGGGTGCCCGCCGAGCCGCCGTGGCCCACCGTGATCACCTGGGTGTCGGAGGGCGGCACCCCGATGGCGCGCGGCACGGAGTCGGCGACGAGCTGCACGGTGCGGTGGACCGCCTCGCCGGCGTCGCGCACCGGCACGATGACGACCTCCTTGCCGGGCGCCTCCACCTGGCTCAGCTCGCCGATCCCGATGCCCGAGACCAGCTCGCCGATCGGGCCGGGGTCAGGCGTCCGCGAGGCGATCTGCGGGCAGACGCGAGCGGCCAGAAGATCACCGAACACCCGCCCGGCGCCCGCCGAGGCGAGCAGTGCGGGGTCTCCGCTGAGGAGCAGCCGCCCGCCGTCCGGCATCGACTCGACCAGCATCGCCGCGGTCTCGACGTCCAGCTGCGGAGCGTCCAGCACGACCAGCAGATCCAGGGCGAACGCGCCGTCCTGGTCGCGGCCAGGGCCCTCCGTACCCGCGAGCAGCCCCGAGACGGTGACCGCTCCGCCGAGCCGTCGGCTGCCGTCCTCGCTGTGCACCGCGACCACGGCCCGCAGCCCGAGCGCCGTCGCGGCCTCGGCGAGCCTGGCCGGCTCGGCCCGGGACGCCTCACCGCCGGTGTGGGTCACCAGACCGCTCGCCGCCACGGCCCGGACCAGATCCGTCGGCTCGGCGGCCTCCCACCGGGCGTCGGCGCCGGTCTTGGCCAACCGGGCCAGGCTGTCCGCGAGGCTCTCCTCCGCCAGTGCGTACCGGTCGAGGCCCAGCAGTACCGGCACGGCCTGCTCCGCGGACTCCTCACCCGGCGTGGACTCGGTCTCCGCGTCGCCGTCCGTGCTCTCCTGCGGCACGCCGTCCTGGAACACCAGGACCGCGCCCTCGGCGATGACCTGCTGGAGGGCCTCGTCGGGGTCGGGCACGGACCGCTCGGCCAGGGCGCCGCGCACCGCCGAGGACTCCAGTGCGGTGTGCCCCAGCAGTGCGGCACGCTCCAGCTGCCAGGTGACGAGGGCGGCCGTGCGCCGCTCGTCGCCCGGGCCGCACCCGTCGCCGAGCAGCGCCCGCGCGAACCCGTCGGCCTGCTCGGGCCGTACGCCGGACACCGACAGCAACTGCCAGGGGTTCTCCCGCAGCATCGCGGCGGCCTGCTCCCCGAGCGACTCCGCGACCTGAGCCGTGAGGGTCTCGGGCGCACCGCCCTCGACGAGCACGGCCCTGACCGCCTCCACCGTCTCGGGTGCGGCGGCCCGGCGGCCGGTCTGCGGTCCCGGGATCCGCGGCCGGACGGGCTCGGTCGGACCGGGGGCCGGACGCCGCGGAGCCGTGGCGGACGCGGACCTCTCGCTGGGCCCAGGGGAGTCGAAGAACGCGCCGCTCGGCTTCTCGCCGCTCTCCACGGCACGGACCGCCGCCAGCAGATCGGCCGTCTGACCGCTCAGCTTGGTGCCGCTCTTGATGGGCCCCTCCTTCTCGGCCTTCCGCTGCTCGATGCGGGCCCGCAACTCCCGCTGCGCGGCGAGCTCGGCCTCGGCCTCGGACAGCTTGGCGGCCTCCTCGGCGTCCGCTGTGCCGGTCTCGGCGGAATCCGATGCGGGCTGCCCGTCCGCGGACGTGCTCCCGGCCTCGGCGTCGCCGTCAGCCGGCGTGCTCCCGGACTCCACCCCACCGTCCGCGGTCGCGCCGTCCGCGGCGGTGCCGTCCGCGGCTGTCTCGGCGGCGCGGTCCTCGGCCGGGGGTCCGGCCTGCTCCTCAGCGGCTGTGGGGGGCTGCGGCCCCTCGGAAGGCGCGGTCACAGCGTGCTCCA
Source organism: Streptomyces sp. NPDC058685 (assembly GCF_042714725.1). Taxonomy (NCBI): domain Bacteria; kingdom Bacillati; phylum Actinomycetota; class Actinomycetes; order Kitasatosporales; family Streptomycetaceae; genus Streptomyces; species Streptomyces sp. NPDC058685. The sequence goes on along the minus strand of NZ_JBHXSL010000014.1, from coordinate 19,136 downwards.
GTCCTGGTCGGGATAGCGGTGCACGGGCGCCGACACATCGTCGAGCGCCTGGCAGATCTCGTCAGGAAGCGTAAGCGTCTCCACTGACAATGCGGCCGTGAGCTGCTGCGCGTTGCGCGCGCCGATGATCGGGGCGACCACTCCCGGCCGGTCCCTCACCCACGCGAGCGCCACCTGGAGCGCCGTCACCGCCAGACCGTCGGCCGCTGTCACGACCGCGTCCACGATGCTGTCGGCCGCCTCGTCGAGATACGGCTCGACGAACGGCGCCAACTGCTCCGACGCGCCACGGGAGTCCGCCGGGGTCGCATGCCGGTACTTCCCGGTCAGCACCCCTCGGCCGAGCGGCGACGACGGCAGCAGCCCCACACCCAGGTCGAGCGCCGCCGGAAGCACCTCCCGCTCGACTCCTCGTTGCAGCAGTGAGTACTCCATCTGCGTGCTCGCCAGGCGGGTCCGCACGCCCGGGGCCGCCAACTGCCAGGTCGCCGCCTTCGCCAGCTGCCAGCCGCAGAAGTTCGACACGCCCGCATACCGTGCCCGGCCGCTGCTCACCGCGATGTCCAGCGCCTGAAGCGTCTCTTCGAGCGGTGTCCGGGAGTCGAAGGCGTGGACCTGCCACAGGTCGACATAGTCCGTGCCGAGCCGCTGGAGCGAGTCGTCCAGAGCGGCGAGCAGATGTCCGCGCGAGCCGTCGAAGCGGCGGTCCGGGTCGGGGACGCTCCCCGCCTTCGTCGCGATCACGAGATCGCGCCGGGGCACGAGCCGCTCGACCAACTGCCCCAGCAGGTATTCGGCATCCCCGCCGCCGTACACATCGGCGGTGTCGACCAGCGTCCCGCCCGCCTCCCAGAACGCCTTCAACTGGTCGGCGGCGTCGTGCTCGTCGGTGTCCCGGCCCCAGGTGAGGGTGCCCAGCCCTATCCGGGACACACGCAGGCCGGTCCGGCCGAGATGCCTCTGTTCCATGGGCGCTGAGATTACTGGCCATGGGCCCACCCTGAGAGAGCCTGTGGACAACCTCCCCCTGACGGATCGCGGGGACCCGCGCTAGAGTCCCCCGGAACAGGGACGTTACTGATCAGTAAGAGAGGGAGCGGTTATGCGGCTCGGCATCAACCTCGGCTACTGGGGCGCGGGGATGGACGGCGACAACCTCGCCGTCGCCAAGGAGGCCGACAGGCTCGGCTACGACGTCTGCTGGGCCGCCGAGGCGTACGGCTCCGACGCGCCCACGGTCCTCACCTGGGTCGCCGCCCAGACCGAGCGCATCGACGTCGGCTCCGCGATCATGCAGATCCCGGCCCGCCAGCCCGCCATGACGGCCATGACCGCGGCCACCCTCGACTCCCTCTCCGACGGCCGCTTCCGGCTCGGACTCGGCGTCTCCGGCCCCCAGGTCTCCGAGGGCTGGTACGGCGTGAAGTTCGACAAGCCGCTGGCCCGCACCCGGGAGTACGTCGAGATCGTCCGCCGGGCCATGTCCCGCGAGCGTCTGTCCTTCGAGGGCGAGCACTGGACCCTGCCGCTGCCCGACGGACCCGGCAAGCCGATCAAGCTCACGGTCCACCCCAAGCGCGAGCACATCCCGCTCTACATCGCCGCGATCGGTCCCAAGAACCTGGAGCAGACAGGTGAGATCGCGGACGGCGCGCTGCTGATCTTCCCCTCCGCGGACCACCTCGAGGAGACGGCGATCCGCCATCTGCGTGCGGGACGTGAGAAGGCCGGCAAGACCATGGAGGGCTTCGACGTCTGCCCGACCCTCCCGCTGGCGATCGGCGACGACATCAACGGCCTCGCCGACATGTTCCGTCCCTACACCGCGCTGTACGTCGGCGGCATGGGCAGCCGCAAGCAGAACTTCTACAACCAGCTGGCGCAGCGCATGGGTTACGAGAAGGAAGCCGCGGAGATCCAGGACAAGTACCTGTCCGGCGACAAGCAGGGCGCGGCCGCCGCCGTGCCGCACCAGCTGATCGACTCCACCACGCTGCTCGGGTCGGTGGAGCGGATCGCCGAACGGATGCAGGCGTACAACGAGGCCGGCGTCACCACCCTGACCCTTGCCCCGGCCGGCTTCACGCTCGACGAGCGGATCACCGCGCTCCGGGCGGGCACCGAGGCGCTGGAGCGCGCGGGCCTCGCGTAGTCGCTTTCCGGGACCGGGCCCAGGGACCGGCCGAGAGGCCCGGGAGAGAAGTTCTGCGGCCGTGGTGGGGGCTCGGGGGTCTTCCCCGCCACGGCCGTCGTACACACAACGCCCAACAGGCCGCAGTGGTTACTCCCTCTTCTTGCGGGCCCTCGTGTCCACCGTTCGGCGCAGTTGCGCGACCCAGCTGTTGCCTCGCCTCCCGTACCGCATTTGACTCGTTCTTTGCGGACACCTTCAGGAGGTGGCAGTGATGCTCTCGGCTCGGAGCCTGTTCCAGGAAATCATCGACAACGACGACTCCTTCCAGCTCTTCTGCTCCATCGCCGCCAGCGGCGAGGCCCAGGGAGGCTGGGAGAACGCCCGTATCGCCGCCCTCGTACCCGACAGCATGCGCACCCTCGCGCCGAAGATCACCCGGCACGGCGCCGACGAGGACAAGCACGGCAGGATCTTCCAGGCCCTGCTGAAGAAGCGCGGGCTCGAAGCCGTCCCCGTCCCGCCCGAGACCGACTACACGATGCTGCTCGAACAGCGGGGCATCGGTCTCACCCACGAGAAGCTGCGCCGCGACGAGGCCCTCACGGAGGAGGACATCGTCGTCTACCTCTCGCACAGCAGGGTCACCGAGCAGCGCGCGGCCGATCAGATGGACATGCTGGTCAAGTACTTCGGGGACCATCCGGAGCTCGGCAAGGCGATCCGGATGATCTGCGACGACGAGGACAACCACCTGTCGTACTGCCATGAGGAACTGCTCCGCCTCGCCGCCGGGGGCCACGGCCGTACCATCCACGGCGTCCTGCGCGAGAGCGCCCTCGCCGAGATCGCGGTGTACCGCGACGTCAGCCTCGCCGTCATGGGACACATGGGGCGGCTGCTGCACTGGCCGCGGGCCAAGTCCGCCTCCCTCGCCGCGGGCATCCACGGCATGTACGCCTACGAGCGGCTCGGCGGCTGGCACAAGATGGTCAGCCTGTCGATGCCGACGCGACGGGGCGCTCTCGACGGACCGCCCACCGTCGCGCCGGCCTACTGACGGCACCCGGCCCACCGAGAGCATCCGGTCCGCCGGGAGCGAACGCCCCAGGGGCACCCGCCCCGTCTGTCGAGCGCCGCTACAGCCAGCCGCGGCGCTTGAACAGCCGGAACAGCCCGACGACCGCGCCCGCCATCAGGGCGATGACGGCTGGATAGCCCCAGGTCCAGCCCAGCTCCGGCATGTGCTCGAAGTTCATGCCGTAGATGCCCGCGACCATGGTGGGCACCGCCGCCATCGCCGCCCAGGCCGAGATCTTCCGCATGTCGTCGTTCTGCCGCACGCTCGTCTGCGCGAGATGGGCCGCCAGGACGTCCGACAGCAGCCGGTCGAGCCCCTCCACCTGCTCGTTGGCGCGCGTCAGATGGTCGCTGACGTCCCGGAAGAAGGGCTGCGAGCGCTTCTCCACGAAGGGCACCCCCGCGCTCGCCAGACGAGTCATCGGGGCCGACAGGGGTGCGGCCGCCCGCCGGAACTCCAGCACCTGCCGCTTGAAGGTGTAGATCCGGGCCGCGGTCGGGGGAGAGACGGCCGAGGACCCCGCGTCCCTGCCGGACGGTTTGCCGGTCGGCGCGAAGACCTCGGTCTCCATCTCCTCCAGGTCGACCTGGAGCTCGGCGGCCACATCGATGTAGTGGTCGACCACGGCGTCGCTGATCGCGTACAGCACCGCGGTGGGGCCGTGCTTCAGCACGTCGGGATCGGCCTCCAGCCGCTCCCGCACGTCGTGCAGCGGGGCGCCCTCGCCGTGCCGGACCGTCACCACGAACGAGTCGCCGATGAAGATCATGAGCTCGCTGGTGTCGACGGAGTCGCTCTCCGGCTCGTAGACCACCGGCTTGAGGACCATGAAGAGCGAGTCGTCGTACACCTCGAGCTTGGGCCGCTGATGGGCCTTCAGCGCGTCCTCCACCGCCAGCGGATGCAGCCCGAACTCGCTGCTGACGAGGTCGAACTCCTCCTCCGTGGGCTCGTGCACGCCGATCCACACAAAGGCGTCCCCGATGGCCCGTGCCTCGTCCAGTGCGTCGGAGAAGTCCTTGGGGCCCTCGGTGCGGCGCCCTTCCCGGTAGATGGCACAGTCCACGATCACGGCGCGTATTCTTCCGTGCGAGCCGCCCCGGCGCACCCTCTGGCCGCAGTCCGCCTAGGCTGGCGCTCATGGTCACGCTGATCCTCGTACGCCACGGCCGCTCCACCGCCAACACCGCTGGGGTGCTCGCCGGCTGGACCCCCGGCGTGCATCTCGACGAACGCGGCTCCGCGCAGGCGGCCGCGCTGCCCGCCCGCATCGCCGACGTACCGCTCGCCGCGGCCGTCAGCAGCCCCCTGGAACGCTGTGAGCAGACGCTCCGGCCGCTGCTGGACGCACGCCCCGGTCTCGAGCTCCAGACCGACGAGCGGATCGGCGAGTGCCACTACGGCGACTGGTCGGGCCGCAAACTCAAGGAGCTCGCCGACGAGCCGCTGATGGAGGTCGTGCAGCAGCACCCCTCGGCGGCGGCGTTTCCGGGCGGTGAGTCGATGCGGGCCATGCAGGCGCGGGCCGTCGACGCCGTGCGCGACTGGAACGCGCGTGTCGCCGAGGCGCACGGCGAGGACGCCACCTATGTGATGTGCTCTCACGGAGACATCATCAAGGCGCTGGTCGCGGACGCGCTCGGCATGCATCTCGATCTTTTCCAGCGGATCCATGTGGAACCGTGTTCCGTGACAGCGATCCGTTACACCCGTACAAGGCCGTTTCTTCTGCGTCTCGGTGACACAGGTGATTTCGGCTCGCTGGCACCGCGCGGGAACGCCGGAGACGGGACCGCGGTTGTAGGAGGCGACGCGGGCGCGGCGTGATCGCCCGGAGCAGTAGGGTGGACGGGCTGAAAACCCGTGTGCCCGCGCACCGTCCGCCCACCCCGATCGTTCCCGAAATCTCGAGGGAGACAGAACGTGTCCCGTCAGGTGTTCCTCTACGACCCGCCGGACCGGTTCGTGGCCGGTACGGTCGGGCTGCCTGGACGCCGTACGTTCTTCCTGCAGGCCTCGGCCGCAGGGCGCACCACGAGCGTGGCCCTGGAGAAGACCCAGGTCGCCGCGCTCGCAGAACGGATCGATGAGCTGCTCGACGAGGTCGTACGCCGTACCGGGGGCAATGCCCCGGTGCCGGCCATGGCGCCCGCGGCCGTCTCGGACACCGCGCCGCTGGACGCCCCTGTCGAGGAGGAGTTCCGGGTCGGCACGATGGCGCTCGCCTGGGACGGCGAGGAACAGCGCATGATCGTCGAGGCCCAGGCGCTGGTCGAACTGGACGCGGACTCCGAGGAGGACCTCGCGGAGGCCGAGGAGCGGCTGCTCCAGGACGAGGAGAACGGTCCGCCGATGCTGCGCGTCCGGCTGACCGGGGCGCAGGCCAGGGCCTTCGCCAAGCGCGCGCTGGACGTGGTGAACGCCGGCCGGCCGCCGTGCCCGCTGTGCAGTCTGCCGCTCGACCCGGAAGGACACGTATGTCCGCGCCAGAACGGATACCGCCGCGGAGCGTGACCGCACTCGACCTGCTCACCAAGGGTGAGCTGACCGTGCGCGGCCGGGTCCGCGAGGCGTCCAACGCGGTGCTGTTCTGCTCCGTCTCCTACGAGGGCGATACGGCGTCCTGCGTCTACAAGCCGGTCGCCGGCGAGCGGCCGCTGTGGGACTTCCCCGACGGCACGCTGGCGCAGCGCGAGGTGGCCGCCTACGAGATCTCCCAGGCGCTGGGATGGAACCTCGTACCGCCCACCGTCCTGCGGGACGGCCCGTACGGACAGGGCATGGTCCAGCTCTGGATCGAGGCGGACCCCTCCGCCGCACTGCTCGCGCTCGTCGAGGAGGAGGAGCCGGGCGAGGGGTGGAAGGCCGTCGGCTTCGCCGACGTCGGCGAGGGGCGGACCGCGCTGCTGGTCCACGCCGACGACGAGCGGCTGCGCCGCCTCGCCGTGCTGGACGCGGTGATCAACAATGGCGACCGCAAGGGCGGACATCTGCTGCCCACGGCCGACGGCGTGCTGTACGCGATCGACCACGGCGTCACGTTCAACGTGGACGACAAGCTGCGCACCCTGCTGTGGGGTTGGGCGGGCGAGCCGCTGGCGCCCGAGGCCCTGGAGGCCCTCACCGCCCTGGTGCCCGCGCTGGCCGACGGGGAGCCGCTGGTCACCCGGCTGGCGCAACTGATCACGGCGGCGGAGGTCGATTCCGTACGGGCGAGGGTGGCGGCTCTGATCGCGTCGGGCAGACACCCGGTGCCGTCGGGGGAGTGGCCCGCCATCCCGTGGCCGCCGGTCTGAGGCCGTCCACCGCTGCCGGCCGTCCGGGGCCGTCGCCCGCCGGGCGCGAAGGGCGTCGGAACCGGCCGACCTGCGTGATCCGGTTCGTATGTGGAACTCCCGTCCGGTTAGGCTCATGACATGCATGCCTGGCCCGCTTCTGAGGTCCCCGCCCTGCCCGGCAAGGGCCGCGACCTCCGGATCCACGACTCCACGACCAGCGGTTTGGTGACTCTCACCCCCGGTCCCGTCGCCCGTATCTACGTCTGCGGCATCACGCCGTACGACGCGACCCACATGGGGCACGCGGCGACCTACAACGCGTTCGACCTCGTTCAGCGCGTGTGGCTCGACACCAAGCGGCAGGTTCACTACGTCCAGAACGTCACCGACGTGGACGACCCTCTCCTGGAGCGCGCCGTCCGCGACGGGCAGGACTGGACCGAGCTCGCCGAGCGCGAGACCGCCCTGTTCCGTGAGGACATGACCGCCCTGCGGATGCTTCCGCCGCGCCACTACGTCGGAGCCGTCGAGGCGATACCGGGCATCGTCCCGCTCGTCGAGCGTCTGCGTGACGCCGGCGCCGCCTACGAGCTCGAGGGCGACACCTACTTCTCGGTCGAGGCCGACCCGCACTTCGGGGAGGTGTCGCACCTCGACGCCGAAGCCATGCGGCGGCTCTCCGCGGAGCGCGGCGGCGACCCGGACCGCCCGGGCAAGAAGAACCCCCTCGACCCGATGCTGTGGATGGCCGCCCGTGAGGGCGAGCCGAGTTGGGACGGCGGCAGCCTCGGCCGTGGCCGGCCCGGCTGGCACATCGAGTGCGTCGCGATCGCCCTGGACCACCTCGGCATGGGCTTCGACGTGCAGGGCGGCGGTTCCGATCTCGCCTTCCCGCACCACGAGATGGGCGCCTCCCACGCCCAGGCCCTCACCGGCGAACACCCCTTCGCCCAGGCCTATGTGCACGCGGGCATGGTGGCGCTCGACGGCGAGAAGATGTCGAAGTCCAAGGGCAACCTGGTCTTCGTCTCCAAGCTGCGCCGCGACGGGGTCGACCCGGCCGCCATACGCCTCGCCCTGCTCGCCCACCACTACCGCGCCGACTGGGAGTGGACCGACCAGGTCCTGCGCGACGCCGTGGAGCGGCTCGACCGCTGGCGTGCCGCCGTCTCCCGGCCCGACGGGCCGTCCGCGGACGCGCTCGTCGAGGAGATCCGCGAGGCGCTCGCCGACGACCTGGACGCACCCACCGCGCTGAGGGCCGTCGACCGCTGGGCCGAGCGTCAGCGCTCCGAGGGCGGTACCGACGAGGGCGCGCCCGGGCTCGTCTCCCGCACGGTCGACGCCCTGCTGGGCGTGGCCCTGTAGTACTGCGTTCCGCCGCATCCGGCACGTCCGCCCCACGGGCGCGGTCAGGTCCCCGACCAGAAAACGCCCCTACGCATGGTTGGCCCGCTCCGTCGCCTGGGGGGGGCTCTGGGGTGTTGTGGGGAGCGCTTTAAGGACCAAT